>NZ_JBGFCF010000018.1:0-63057 GCF_041205445.1 Falsihalocynthiibacter sp. CO-5D18
TGGCGTAGGATCGCAAGAATTTGGGGTTCACTATATCTCGTCATCTTCATCAAAAATCTCCTCAGATATCTTGCCGAGAAAATTCTACTTTTGAACACCACTAATTTTAGGGGGGATTACCCAGCAAGTCGCATTTGACAATATTGTCAAATGGCTCAATGCCAAAACAAAGGCTGAGAGCAATGATGCTGCGGAAGTTATTACCTCATTCTTCGTCCAAAATTGCGAGGTTTTTGAATGATCTGCCCTGACAAATTTACATCCATCGACAACTCCATTGTAGGTCAATCTACCAAATTGCTGATGGAGGTTGGAGCCCAAGTAACAGTTGGCCAACTGCGCTCAGAAACAGTCAAGCAGTTTCCTGACGTGGCAGACTTTATCTTAGCCTTGGACACACTCTTTGCACTCGGCAAAATCGACTTCAACGAAAGTACGGGAATAATTACTTATGTTGACTGAGATTCACTGTAAGAAATTTAAAACCAAAACGATCAAGTTCCACATTGGTTTAAATGTAGTGCTCGGCGATCACGCCGCAACCAATTCTATCGGGAAGTCCAATCTTTTGATGGTTATCGACTTCGCTTTTGGCGGGGACAGCTTTCTTCAACACAACAGCGATGTGCCTAAAGCACTAGGCCACCATGACTATCAGTTCCGTTTCAAGTTCGGTGATAAGCATTTTCGCTTTGTCCGAAACACTGACACACCCGATCTAGTTCTCCAAATAGCCGAGGGTTCGGAGGAAGAAACCCCCATTTCAATCGAGGACTACAGAGCCCTCTTAAAGGCTGCCTACTCTTTGGGTGAAGTAGGGTTAACCTTTCGGGCCATTACTTCTCTCTTTTCCCGAATATGGGGCAAAGACAATCTAGATGTGAAGCAATGTCAATCGCAGAGTAAAAAGGGTCCAGATCGCGGCGTAAAACTGGTCCACTGATCTTAAGAGTCGGCCAATAAATTCCTGTTTCAACTGATCCGCATGAATGAGGTCAGGGTGCCAGCGTGGCGCGATGCGCATATCTGCAAGTGACTGTGAATAGAATTGCGGTCCGAACCTCTTCTCAATCCACTTTCGGAACTCAGTTGGATCAACTCCTTCAGCCAGTATTTGCCGCTGGATTAAGGAAGCTTGAGCAAATGAAGCGAGTTCCGGTTTTCGCCTTTCAAGACGAAATGGGCATGGTTCAGAAATTGGGCCAAACTACTCGCTCATCAATGTCGCGAACGGCCCAACGCCGACATTTATGCTTTGCTCTAGGGAGGTCCGCTTTGAGTTCAATGTGACTTCAGATTGCAAAATCGGGGTTGGGCTGGCACAGTGATTTTGACCAACAGCGATCTTAGTCAAGCCGCCAGTTAAAGGATCTCTTCATGCCGTACCCAGAGTTTATTACCGCGTTTCCCAGCATTGATGTGCCTTTCCCCGAGGATGTCGTACAGACAGCCGTTGTGAAATCCGAATCTGGCCTCGTGGCCTTTTTCACTTTCCTCAAGGATATGGAACTTCCCTTACATTCGCATGGGGCGCAATGGGGCACTGTCGTCGAAGGTGAAATCGAATTCACCATCGGTGGAGAGAGCAAGCGTTACGGAGCCGGTGATAGCTATTCTATTCCTGCGGGCGTTGAGCATGGGGCGATGATCAAAGCCGGAACTCGAGTTATCGACGTTTTTGAAGAAGCAGATCGATACGCAATAAAGGACTAACGAACAGCGTTTTTCGGGCAGCAGATATTTGGATTAAACTGTGGTCGCGTTCAAGGATAGAAAGGTCTCCTGTTCGACAGCGAGGCGTAATAAATGTAGGATAAACTTGAATGAAAAGAACAAACTTAGGTGAGAATGGCCCTGAAATTTCACAATTCGGAATAGGGGCCATGTCCTTCGCTGGCATCTATGGTGGCGCGACAATGGAAGAAAGTCACGCCGTTTTAAACACGTGTCGAACTGCTGGGGTGACCCATATAGATACTGCGAATGTCTATGGTAAAGGCCGCTCAGAAGAGATCATAGGGGATTGGTTTGCAAAGAACCCAGCCGCGAGAGAAGACATGGTTCTCGCCACAAAAGCAGGGATTACGGGAGAAGCGACACATCGCTTCAATAACGACTTGGCCTATTTGGAGACTTCTCTGGACGCAAGCCTCCAGCGCCTCGGCGTTGGTCATGTCGATATGTTTTATGTCCATCGTTTCGACCGCACGTATAGTCCCGAGGAGGTCGCTGGGACCCTGAAATGTCTAATCGAGAGCGGCAAGACGAGGGCCGTTGGGCTGTCTGAGATTGCACCAAGCACCCTTCGGCGCGCCTTCACCGAATGCCCTATTTCCGCAGTTCAGTCAGAGTATTCGCTGTCAACCCGCGCACCTGAGTTGGGGCTGTCTCAGGCCTGCGCCGAATTAGGGACGACGCTCGTTGCATTTTCACCTGTTGGTCGCGCGTTCCTCACGGATGCGCCATTTTCCTATGAGCATGCCCAATCCATGGCCTTTACCAAGAACAATCCGCGCTTCATGGAGCCAAATTACAGCGCAAATATCGCAGCAACCGATAAGTTGCGGGCGCTCGCTGATGACATGGGCGAGCCCGCCGCAGCGCTCGCCATCGCTTGGATTATTGCGCAGGGCAAACATGTGTTGCCGATTCCGGGCACCAAAAATACGGCACACCTTGCAGAACTCATTCGCGGTGCCGAGATCGACCTGAGCGCCGAGGACCTCGGGCGCATTGAAGCTGCTCTTCCTGTTGGCTGGGCCCATGGTGATCGATACACATCGGAACAATGGGAGGGGCCAGAAAGATACAGCTGATTGCTCTCGTGCGCTGCTACTCAAGGTCGCATTCTTTGCTTTGTCCACCTGTGCGAAACAGAACGTGGGTCTTTGCATTGATACCGGTCGCGCCTCCATCAAAAACGATTTAAATACGCAGACGGCATGATCAAAATCATATCTACGACAAGGTATCGATGCCATAGCTATCCACGATTAGGAACATGGAAGGGTTGAAATGAAAAAGAGTTTTCGTAGTAAAACGCTGGTCGGACTTGTATTGGCCTTTATCTTAACTGTCGGGTCTATCGTCTTTTTTAACGGGAGTGTTCTCGCACAGATGTCGGGGCACATGCACGGTGCGGACGGCACAGGGCACGACGAGGTAATAATGCCGGGGTTGAGGGGAACAAATGCTTCACCGGAGGAAAGCGCGGAATTGGCGGTCATGTTCCGCAATTTCGAAACTATAAGCCGTGAAGTCACCGTCCTACCAAACGGCATTCGAACGGTTACCCGTTCCTCAGACGAGGATGTCATGGCGGAATTAATTAGCCATGTGACGGGGATGATTAACCGAGTGGAAGAAGGTGACGATCCGGAGATTATCATTCAAAGTCGAACACTCGATATACTATTCGCGCGCGGTGATCGTATCCAAACCGAGATTGAAGTCACCGACACAGGAATTGTAGTGATCCAGACCTCGGACGACACCGAGGTAGTAGAGGCACTGCACGTCCATGCCGCTGAAGTCTCGGATATGGCTGATCGCGGAATGCAGGCCGTCCATGAGATGATGATGCGGAACTAAAGGAACTGAAGCACTACACATTTAAATGTTGTGATGGATAGCTCGCAAAGCTGACCTTAGTTCGGTGCGTAGCGAAAGTTCGATCTCCGCCCTTAGTGACGAATGCTGCGTTTGCATAAAAATTCCGAGACAACTCTTAGTGCAGTTGTCGCGAACGGCCCATTGCCGACCTTAGTGGAAAGCGCTCGACGGTCAGCTTTGATCAGCCAATCTATTCCAAATTCATCTTTATCGGGTCTTCGATGAAAAGTTCATCGATTAGCGCCCCTAATAACTGGGTTCGAGAGTTAACCTTGGCCTTGCGATAAATGGAGTTGTTTTGTGATTTTACAGTGCCTTGAGTGGTATTTCTAAGATCAGCAATTTCGGCAACGGACAAACCTTTTGTTGTAAGTAAGGCTATGTCGCGTTCCGCTTTGCTTAAGCCCCAGCGATCGAATTGCAAGTTCACCATCGCGAAGAATTCTCCTTGCGCTGCGCGAAGGTGGAGCTCGATTTCCGCATTGCGTTTAGCAAGAAGCTTCTGACTACGCCAGATCAGGAACGCGCCAACTAAAAAGCCAATAAAAGTCAATATCTCAATAAGTTCGTGCGCTAGCCAGTTTCGGTAAAAGAGAGAATAACCGGTTATTTCAGCGAAAAGCTCACTTAAAAAGGCTAAGGCCGAGACTACATAGATGAGAATGCCAAACTTTAAGGCGATTTTGGACGGCGCATTCGCTTTCACCTAGAGTCCTCCAGTGCTGCATTGTGATTGTGATCAATCATCGCCGCTGTCGTCGCCGCTGTCGTCGCTGCTGTCGTCGCTGCTGTCATCGCTGCTGTCATCGCCGCTGTCGTCGCTGCTGTCATCGCCGCTGTCGTCGCTGCTGTCGTCGCTGCTGTCATCGCCGCTGTCGTCGCTGCTGTCGTCGCTGCTGTCATCGCTGCTGTCGTCGCTGCTGTCGTCGCTGCTGTCGTCGCTGCTGTCGTCGCTTTTCTCAGAACGGTCACGTTTTATTGTACCGTTTTTACCTAAAATAAGTTCCCGCTCAATTCCTGGCGCAGTGGCTTCGAATCTCAGATCTCCAAAAAATGTCTTGCTAATCTCGACTTTGGTAAAGCCTTCTCTACCCAACATTTTGATGATATCATCTTGACTTTGTTGCGCCATAGCGCTGCTAGCCATCAGAGCAAATGTGATACTCAATGTTGCTTGTCTCAGTTTCATGGATTTTCTCCTAAAGTTAAAAACCTTACCAAGACATAAAGCTATGTGGTGAGTTTGATAATATAACTTTGGTTTGTTTTGACCAGATAGAGCCTAAAGCATACGAGTGCGCCACTTGGTTAAGCTGCCCTTGCAAACCACTCGCACACAAACACCAAAGATGGCAGTCTTGAGATCGAGAGCGCCTTGGTAGCAACTGACGAGGAGATAGGGGAATGCTAGCTATTCGTGCAATTGTTCGAGATTCAAAATCGCATCGTGTCGTCCTGACCTGCTCTCCAAAGCCCCCGCATTTATAAAGAGAGTTTGCAGGTTTGGATTTCATAATCGATGGCTTCGTTTTTGGCCAGCGCGTCATGCGGGGGGCTTTCAGATTGCCCAAGCGTTCGTCGCGCTTGAGCGGGTGTTTGGGTTCCAAGCGATGAAAGTGGTCTGACGTTGTTGTAGTCGTATCCCAAACTATCCCATCATGCGAGTAATTCACACCGCATGATGGAAATGTGTTTCAAGTTTCTGGTTGGTTGAGATTAGTGTTGAGGTTGTTGTTGCCATCTTGAAGCCGCCAAGGTCAATTTAGGCGGATTGCTGACTTATACCACAGGTGCGAAACAACTTACAGATTACGTGCAGTTCTGCGGACTGTCGCAGGGACCCCTTTCATAGTTGCTATGCTATTACACCAGACACAGTCAATATCGCGTGACGGTTCCGAACATGCCCGCTTCTTTGTGGCCTTCGATTTCGCAGCTCATATCTAGGTCAGCGCCGATTTGAATTGGTACAAAAAACCATTCGACGGTTTGATGCGGGCCGACTTCGACTTCTTCAATTTTGCCCTTGATTTCAGCTACCAGTTCGCCGTCCGGAGATTCGATTTCGATTTTGCGAGTGAAAAACTTTTCGCTCACCTCATGCATGGCCAGCTCGTGCTTGTAATCGTCAACGTTGGTTATAACCAACGCATACGCCTTGCCAGTTTCAAACTCCAAATGGTCAGGCTTGAAATACATATTCCCGTCATCGTCCGTGCCCATCTCCATGGCGATTTTTTGCACATCGGCACGCGACAAATCCCCCTCCGCAAAAGCTGAACTTGAGAAAGTCGTAGCCAAGATAATTGCTAGTCCTGATATCGTTTTCATAAGGTTTCCAGTCTTTTCCGAAGGTCTATCCCTCCTCCTGATGCCTAAGCCCCAGGCCTCTGGCACGCCTTGATCTGCACCCGCTTGCAAAAACAAACTGGAGGTGCAGTGTTTTTGCAAGGCAGATTGGATGGAATTTCTGTTGGCATCTCGAAGATGTCAGTTTTTCCCCGCTCAACCGACCTTTGAGCCAACTGCAGCGAAAGTCCGGTTCCCGCCCTTAGTTACATAATGGCCCCATTATCCCTGGCTTCAGTAACGGCTTCATAAAAACACAAAGGTGGATGAGTGGGTGGATAGAGGAAATCTATATCGCAATAAGTATCTAATTTATAATAGAAATATATGATTTTATGGTGCCCAGGAGAGGACTCGAACCTCCACGTCCATACAGACACCAGCACCTGAAGCTGGCGCGTCTACCATTCCGCCACCTGGGCAGGTGTCGTAGCCGTGGGGATTAACGGGGCGAAGGCAGGCTGTCAACGGAAATCGTGGGGATTTACGCTGCATTCATCCTGCGACGCGATACCCGCTTGTTCCGGTGCGTCTGGGAATGTATTGAGGGCAATAGAACTATTTTGTTGGAGGCCAACCATGTCTAAACTTGTCACTATTTACGGCGGATCCGGATTCGTTGGCCGCTACATTGCGCGCCGGATGGCTAAAGCTGGCTGGCGTGTGCGCGTTGCCGTGCGACGTCCCAACGAGGCGTTGTTTGTAAAGTCTTTTGGGGCCGTTGGTCAGGTTGAGCCTGTTTTGTGTAACGTGCGCGACGATGCTTCTGTTGCGGCGGTTATGCTTGGTGCTGATGCTGTTGTGAATTGCGTTGGCATCCTTGCAGAAACAAGCCGCAATAAGTTTGACACGATTCATGCACAATCCGCAGGTCGAGTGGCGCGCATAGCAACCGAGCAAGGGGTTGCATCTCTTGTGCATCTTTCTAGCATCGGTGCTGATTTGGAAGCCGCCTCTCAATACTCGCAGACCAAAGGGCAGGGCGAGGTTGAGGTGCTGGAGCATTTCCCGACAGCCACCATTTTGCGCCCTTCGGTTATTTTCGGTGCCGAGGATGGTTTCCTCAATAAATTCGCCTTCATGTCGCGGCTTGGACCGATCTTGCCACTCGTTGGTGCGACGACAAAGTTTCAGCCTGTTTTCGTGGATGACGTCGCGACCGCCGCGGAAGTGGCTATTCTGCAAGGAAAATCAGGTGTCTACGAACTTGGTGGACCGGATATTATGTCCTTGCGCCTGATCGTCGAGAAGGTTCTCGCGGTTGTGCATCGTCGGCGTTTGATCGTGAACAAGCCTTTCTTTGCGGGCAGTATCATTGCTGGTCTTTTGGATTTCACCCAAGCGGTGTCCCTTGGGCTTGTGCGCAATGGTATCTTGACGCGCGATCAAGTCAAAAGCTTGCGATCAGATAACATCGTTGAAGAGGGTGCGAAGGGTTTTTCCGACCTGAACATCACCCCGACAAATATGGATGCGATTATGCCGAGCTACCTGTGGCGCTTTCGTCCTGATGGTCAGTTCGACGATATCCGCGATTCAGCGAAAAACCTCAAAGCTTAAGTGTAGGCAATCCAGAGGAGGCCAAGGCCCAGCCCTATGCGGTAAATCACGTAGGGTGTGAAACTTGTGCTGCGCAAAAGGCGCATCATTAGGGTCAGTGCCAGAAGGGCTGTTACGAAGGAAAGCACCACGACAATCGCGCCGTCGAGGGCAACGGATGCGTCCGCAGTTTTTATAACTTCGAGGCCAGCGAGAGTGCCCGACGCAATGATCGTTGGGATCGACATGAGCATCGACAGTTTGGCGCCATCTTGGCGGTTATACCCAAGCGCACGCGCGCCTGTTATTGTCGCGCCTGAACGCGATGTTCCGGGGATCAGGGCAACCGCTTGCCAGAGGCCCATGATGATCGCATCGCGCAAATTCCAATCGCCATCTGCCTTAGTGGTCGCCCCGCGTTGATCGGCAACATAAAGGACGATGCCAAAAACGAGCATGGTCCATCCAATGACCGTAAGGCTACGCATCGCGTCATCGAGGCCTGTGAGCTTTAGGATCAGTCCAATGATCACGACAGGAACAGTGGCCACCGCGAGCAGGAAGCAGAGTTTCGCACCGGGTGCGTTGAGACGACCCATTAGCATGGGTATGAATCCGCGAAAGGCCAGCGCTACATCAGTTCGAAAATAGAGGATCACAGCAAAGAGCGTGCCGATATGTGCGGCCACATCTATGGCTTGGCCTTGGTCGGGAAGATTTAGAAGATTCGGTAAAAGAATCAGGTGACCCGAGGACGAAACCGGCAAAAACTCGGTGATACCTTGGATTATCGCCACAAGTACAAGATGATAGAAGCTCATGGTCTGTTTTCCCATTGAATCACGAGGGCAGTCTAAGCGCTGGAAAATAAAAGGAAAGTCGTATTTTAGGTAACTGATATTGACCTAAAATACGAATTGGTAGTGCTGAAAATGTTGCGCGACGACTATAAAACGGAATAAAGGTCAGCACGGCTGCCTTTTCATTTGAATCCCTTTTGCTTAAAAAAGGCGCTCGTGTCATTTCTTGGAGGCCTCGCCATGGCAAAACAGCCAATGCTAAAATTCATATCGCTTGAGCGGTCCATGCCCACGAAACGGGATGCCGACCAGCGCAGTCAAGATTTTCACGAAATCTATGCGGAATTTGCCAAAACAAAAGCTGCAGAGCAAAGTAGCCGGTGTAGCCAATGTGGTGTGCCGTTTTGCCAAAACCACTGTCCGTTGCACAACAATATCCCTGACTGGCTCAAATTGACTGCCGAGGGGCGTTTGCAAGAGGCTTACGAGTTGTCGCAAGCCACCAATACTTTCCCCGAAATCTGTGGTCGCATTTGCCCGCAGGACCGTCTGTGTGAAGGTAACTGTGTGATTGAACAGTCTGGACACGGTACTGTAACTATTGGGGCCGTTGAGAAATATCTAACAGACACCGCTTGGGAAAATGGTTGGGTTCTGCCGATCCAGCCCAAAGCCGAGCGCGAAGAAAGTGTTGGAATTATAGGAGCTGGTCCGGGCGGTTTGGCCGCAGCGGATGTGCTCCGCCGTCAAGGCATCCAAGTCACTATCTATGATCGTTATGACCGCGCCGGAGGCCTAATGACCTACGGCATCCCCGGATTCAAACTCGAAAAAGACGTTGTTGCAAAGCGCATTGCCCAGCTTGAAAACGCGGGCGTTCAATTTGTTTTGAACTGCAACGTGGGTGAAGACATCACGTTCCAAGCGATCCAAGGCCAACATGACTCAGTTTTGATTGCCACGGGCGTCTACAATTCCCGCGACTTCCAAGCCCCCGGTTCTGGAGCGGAAGGCGTTGTGCGCGCAATCGATTATTTGACCGCGTCTAACCGTAAAAGCTTCGGCGATATTGTGCCTGAATACGAAAGCGGCGAGTTGAATGCCTCGGGCAAACGCGTCGTTGTTGTTGGCGGTGGCGACACCGCGATGGACTGTGTGCGCACAGCCATTCGCCAAGGCGCAATGAGCGTGAAATGCCTGTATCGTCGTGACAAAGCCAACATGCCTGGAAGCCAACGCGAAGTTCAAAACGCCGAAGAAGAAGGTGTGGAATTTGTGTGGTTGTCGGCCCCCAAAGCCTTTGTTGGCGATTGCGTAGAAAGCGTTCTCGTTCAGAAAATGCGCCTTGGGAAACCCGATGCATCTGGACGTCAATCGCCTGAGTTGATCGAAGGTGCGGACTATGCCGAGCAAGCCGATCTTGTGGTCGCGGCGCTGGGCTTTACACCGGAAGACCTGCCAACCCTCTGGGGAGAAGAGGCGCTTGAAGTAACTCGGTGGGGCACCATCAAAGCCGATTTCCGCACCCATGAAACCAGCATCCCTGGGGTCTATGCCGTTGGGGATATTGTGCGGGGTGCGAGCCTTGTTGTTTGGGCGATTAAGGATGGTCGCGACGCGGCCGAAAACATCCTTGAAACCTTTAATAGCGCCGCCGTTCTGGCCGCGGAGTAAGGCACTGTTGGGGCTGGTAGACAGAAACTGCCCTGCGCAGCTTCGGCTTTCTGACCTAAGTAATTTATCAATGGAGGCATTGTTGTGACCCGTGAAAATTCGAATTTGACGACGACTAAATGTGCCAATCCTTGCCAAAAGAACGCGCCCAACGGGGCAAATTATGGAGAGAGAACATGACCAAGTTTGACCAAAACTGGAAAGCCGCCGAGGAGGCGAAACGCCAATGGATGGCTGAAAATGGCATGTACTCCGAGGAAGACGAACATTCCTCCTGCGGGGTTGGCCTTGTGGTTTCTATCGATGGTAAACCTTCGCGGTCTGTCGTTGACAATGGCATCAAAGCGTTGCGTGCGATTTGGCACCGTGGCGCTGTGGATGCGGACGGGAAAACTGGCGATGGCGCGGGTATTCACGTGCAAATCCCCACCACATTCTTTGAGGATCAAATCCGCCGCACAGGTCACGAACCCAAAGCTGGTCAACAGATCGCTGTGGGCATGGTGTTCTTGCCGCGCACCAACTTCGGGGCCCAAGAAACTTGCCGCACAATCGTTGAAAGCGAAGTTTTGCGGATGGGGTATTACATTTACGGTTGGCGCCATGTGCCCGTGAATATCTCGTGTTTGGGTGAAAAAGCCAACACAACCCGCCCTGAAATTGAACAGATTTTGATCAGCAACACTAAGGGTGTTGATGAGGAAACCTTTGAGCGCGAGCTTTATGTTATCCGTCGCCGGATTGAGAAAGCAGCCCTCGCGGCGCAGGTTCCTTCGCTCTATATCTGCTCATTGTCCTGTCGGTCGGTGATCTACAAAGGCATGATGTTGGCGGAGCAAGTCAGCGTGTTTTACCCCGATCTTGAAGATACTCGTTTTGAGAGTGCCTTTGCGATTTACCATCAACGCTATTCGACCAATACGTTCCCCCAATGGTGGTTGGCCCAACCGTTCCGCATGCTTGCGCACAATGGTGAAATCAACACGCTGCGGGGCAACGTCAACTGGATGAAGAGCCATGAAATCCGCATGGCTTCGAGTGCCTTTGGCGATATGGCCGAAGATATTAAGCCGATCATTCCCGCTGGATCTTCGGATTCCGCTGCTCTTGATTCCGTTTTTGAAGTCATGGTTCGTGCAGGGCGCAATGCGCCGATGGCGAAAACAATGTTGATTCCAGAAAGCTGGAGTCAGCAAGCGATTGAGTTGCCCGATGCGTGGCGCGATATGTATTCCTATTGCAACTCCGTTATGGAGCCATGGGACGGCCCCGCCGCCCTTGCCATGACAGATGGTCGCTGGGTCTGTGCTGGTTTGGATCGCAACGGTTTGCGGCCCATGCGCTATGTGGTGACAGGAGACGGCCTTTTGATTGCTGGCTCCGAGGCTGGCATGATCCCGATTGACGAGGCAAGTGTTGTCGAGAAAGGCGCTTTGGGGCCGGGTCAAATCATTGCCGTCGATATGCAAGACGGGCTTTTGTACCACGATACAGCCATCAAAGATCAGCTCGCCGCAAGCCAGCCTTTCGGCGAATGGGTGCAAAAAATCACCAACATGGAAGACGAACTTGCGCACAAAACCGAGGTGGCTGTTTTTGCGGGTGCAGACCTGCGCAAGCGTCAAATCGCGGCGGGCTATACCATTGAGGAGTTGGAGCAAATTCTTCAACCTATGGCTGAAGATGCCAAAGAAGCGATTGCCTCAATGGGCGATGACACCCCGAGTGCCGTTCTGTCCGAGAAATACCGTCCGTTAAGCCATTTCTTCCGTCAAAACTTCTCGCAAGTGACAAACCCGCCGATTGATTCCCTGCGCGAGTACCGTGTCATGAGTCTGAAAACGCGCTTTGGGAATCTCAAGAATGTGTTGGACGAAGACTCCAGTCAAACCGAGATTTTGGTGCTCGACAGCCCGTTTTTGGGCAATGCGCAATTCGATGGATTGATTGAACATCTGGGCAAAGACGTCGTGGTGATCGATTGTACTTTCCCTGTGAATGCTGGGGCAAACGCGTTGAGTGCAGGCCTGACTCGGATTCGCGCCGAAGCCGAAGACGCTGTGCGGTCAGGTGGCGCGCATATCGTTCTTTCGGATATGACCCAAAGCGAAGCCCGCGTGGCAATGCCGATGATCCTCGCAACATCTGCGGTCCATTCTGGTCTGACTCGTAAGGGCCTTCGGACATTCTGTTCGATCTCGGTGCGGTCGGCAGAGTGTATCGACCCACATTATTTTGCCGTACTTATCGGCTGCGGTGCCACGGTTGTGAACGCGTATTTGGCGGAAGATTCCCTTGCTGATCGTATTGAGCGCGGTCTGATTGATTGCACGCTTTCCGAGGCGGTTGCACGCTATCGCGGTGCCATTGATGCGGGACTTCTCAAGATTATGGCCAAGATGGGGATCTCGGTGATTTCCTCCTATCGCGGCGGATTGAACTTTGAAGCTGTGGGCCTTTCGCGCGCTATGGTTGCCGAGTTTTTCCCCGGTCTGACAAGCCGGATCTCTGGAATTGGTGTGTCGGGCATTCAGCATAAATCTGAAAAGGTCCATGCTTTAGGCTGGCTTGGTGGCAGCGACATTTTACCAATAGGTGGTTTTTACAAAGCCCGTGCAAGCGGTGAAACCCACGCATGGGAAGCGCAAAGCATGCATATGCTTCAGGCCGCTTGTGCGCGGGCGTCCTATGAAATTTGGCAGCAATATTCGGCCAAAATGCGGTCTAACCCACCAATCCACTTGCGCGATCTACTGGCAATTCAGCCGATGGGCGCAGCGATTCCGATTGAGGAAGTCGAAAGCATTACGGCTATTCGTAAGCGCTTTGTCACACCGGGCATGTCCCTTGGTGCGTTGAGCCCTGAGGCCCACAAAACCCTCAATGTCGCGATGAACCGTATCGGAGCTAAATCGGATTCGGGCGAGGGTGGCGAAGATCCAGCGCACTTTGTACCTGAGGCAAATGGCGACAATCCGTCTGCGAAGATCAAACAGGTGGCTTCGGGTCGTTTTGGCGTAACCGCAGAATATTTGAACCAATGCGAAGAGCTTGAAATCAAAGTTGCGCAGGGTGCAAAACCGGGCGAGGGCGGCCAATTGCCGGGCATGAAAGTGACCGACCTTATTGCGCGCTTGCGTCACTCGACAAAAGGCGTGACCCTGATTTCGCCGCCGCCACACCACGATATCTATTCCATCGAGGATTTGGCACAACTGATCTACGACCTCAAGCAAATCAACCCACGCTGCAAAGTAACTGTGAAACTGGTTGCGGCATCGGGTGTTGGGACAATTGCGGCAGGTGTTGCGAAAGCCAAAGCCGACATTATCCTGATTTCGGGTCACAATGGCGGCACGGGCGCTTCGCCTGCGACTTCGATCAAATATGCAGGTTTGCCATGGGAAATGGGCCTTACTGAGGCGCACCAAGTTCTTGCGATGAACAACCTGCGCGAGCGGGTAACTTTGCGCACCGATGGCGGACTTCGCACCGGGCGTGACGTGGTTATGGCCGCGATGATGGGTGCTGAAGAATACGGCATCGGCACCGCGGCCTTGATTGCGATGGGTTGTATTATGGTGCGCCAGTGCCAGTCGAATACTTGTCCTGTTGGTGTCTGTACCCAAGACGAAGACCTGCGTAAGAAATTCGATGGAACGGCAGATAAGGTCGTGAACCTCATCACATTCTACGCCCAAGAAGTGCGCGAAATCCTCGCGAGCATCGGGGCGCGCAGTATGGATGAAGTGATTGGTCGCGCGGATTTGCTCTCGCAGGTTTCTCGTGGGTCGGCGCATCTTGATGATCTCGATCTTAACCCCCTGTTGATCACGGTCGATGGGGCGTCGCAGATTGTCTATGATCGCAACAAACCGCGCAACTTCGTACCTGATACGTTGGACGCTGAAATCGTAAAAGATGCCGCGCGCTTCTTGAACGATGGCGAAAAAATGCAGCTTCAATATGCGGTTCAAAACACTGACCGTACCATTGGGACACGCACGTCGAGCCACATTGTCCAAAACTTTGGTATGCGCAATTCGCTGCAAGAGGATCACCTGACGATCAAACTTAACGGCTCCGCTGGGCAATCCCTAGGCGCCTTTGCGGCACCTGGCCTCAAAATCGAGGTGTCCGGCGATGCGAACGATTATGTTGGCAAAGGCCTGTCGGGCGGGATCATCATCGTACGTCCGCCAATGAACAGCCCGCTTGAAGCGTCGAAAAACACCATCATCGGCAATACTGTCCTTTATGGCGCCACCGCTGGGTATCTTTTCGCGGCTGGTCGCGCTGGCGAGCGTTTTGCGGTGCGTAACTCAGGCGCCAAGGTCGTTGTCGAAGGCTGTGGGGCGTCCGGTTGCGAATATATGACCGGAGGCGCAGCGGTCATTCTAGGCAAGATCGGCGCGAACTTTGGCGCGGGGATGTCTGGCGGAATGGCCTATGTTTACGATCCCAACGGCATTGCGGATTCGCTGATGAATATGGAGACGCTCGTGACTTGTCCTGTGACCGTTGAGTATTGGCAGGATCAACTCAAAGAGTTGATCGAACGTCATGTTAAGGAAACAGGCAGCCAAAAAGGTGCGGATATTTTGCAGCATTGGGAGCTTGAGAAAACGAGATTCCTGCAGATTTGTCCCAAAGAAATGTTGGTCCATATACCGCATCCTTTGAGTGATGAATCGAGCGCGGCAATCGCCTAAACGCGACACTAGAATAAAAAAAGCCGGGCCATCATGCTCGGCTTTTTTGTGGGTATGACTTGACCATTTTGATTGTGCATGCTCAGTGTCTTTTGTGGTCAGAAAAGCAAAAAAGAAACCAGTCAAACGGGCAGCATCCAAGCCCGAGACCCGTGAGAAGCAGGTGGAAAAAGCCATGCGCGATTCGGGGTCACGGTTTCAACCCGCTCAATTTGTCCGCCGTTGGATACGCCGCGCTGTATTTGCGGTTCTAGGTTTCTTGGCCTTTGGGGTGATTGTCTATTCCGTCATTAGCCCGCCGACGACACCGTATATTTTGTCCGAAGCGCGACGGCTTGGTGGCATTGATCGAGCATGGATTGCTATCGAAAATGTCTCCCCGCATATGGCGCGCAGCGTTGTTGCTGCAGAAGACGCAAACTTCTGCAATCATTGGGGGTTTGATATGACGGCGATCCGCGCAGCACTGGATTCAGGCAGCACGCGCGGCGCGTCGACAATTTCGCAGCAAGTGGTGAAAAACGTCTATCTTTGGCATGGCAGAAGCTGGGTTCGCAAGGTTCTCGAAGCGGGTTTGACCCCCGCTGTTGAGGCCGTATGGACCAAAAAACGAATCGTCGAAGTTTACTTGAATATAGCCGAGTTTGACGAAGGTGTTTTTGGCGTGGACGCCGCCGCCCATCACTACTTCGGGAAAACGCCTTCGGAGTTGACGGCAACTCAGGCGAGCCTCCTTGCGGCTGTCCTTCCCAACCCTAAAGGGCGTTCGGCAAGCAAGCCGACAACTTGGCTGAGCAAACATGCGCGCAGTATCGCCGACGGAGCCGCGACAATCAAAGCAGACGGTCGTTCTGCGTGTTTCGAAGGTTGAATTTTGGACAGATTCACGGCAGTTAAGGGGGAAACCATCTTGAGTGACCTATTATGATCCGACTATTCCATTCCCCGCTCTCGCCTTTTTGCCGCAAGGTACGCCTAAGCTTGGCCGAAAAAAAACTTGAAGTAGAGTTGGTCGAGGAACGGTACTGGGAAAAGGACGGCGAGTTCTTGCGTCGCAACCCCGCAGCCAAGGTGCCGGTTCTAAAAATGGACGGGATGATGATGGCCGAGAGTTCGGCGATTTGCGAGTATATTGAAGAGACCCACCCAACGCCGAGCCTTTTACCAAAAGGTGCCGTGGAGCGGTTTGAAGTGCGCCGGATGGTGAGTTGGTTTGATGATAAATTCCATCATGAAGTCACCTCAAAGTTGCTGTACGAGCGGGTCAATAAAAAGGTCATGGCGCAAGGATATCCGGACAGTGCAAACGTAAAGGCAGGCGCGCGCAATATTAAGTATCACCTCGACTACATGGGGTGGATATTGGACCAAAGGCGCTGGCTTGCAGGGGATGCCATGTCCCTCGCAGACTTCGCGGCGGCGGCACATTTGTCTGCATTAGACTATATTTCGGACGTCGACTGGAATCGGAATGACAACGTAAAAACGTGGTATGCAAAAATTAAGTCGCGCCCCGCATTTCGCAGTATTCTCGCCGACCAAGTGCCAGGTTTCCCGCCACCCGCACATTACACGGACCTTGATTTTTGAGCGCCCTGCTCAAAGAAAAACTCACCGCGCAAACCAAGATCGAAGGGTTCGCCCAAATGGGCGTTTGCCGCCCGGATTCGATCCCTGAAATCGCCGCGCGATTGGAAGCATTCGTCAGCAAGGAACGCCATGGGCAAATGAGCTGGATGGCGGAGCGCATGCATTGGCGGGGCGCCCCCGATGCCCTCTGGCCTGAGGCGAAAAGCGTCATTATGTTGGCGGAACCCTATACCCAAACGCATGATCCGCGCGACGTTTTGAGCAAGCGTGATTGCGGTGCAATTAGTGTCTATGCACAAAATCGCGACTACCATGATATTGTTAAAAAGCGGCTCAAACGTGTGGGAAGGTGGCTTTTGGAGCAGGATCCCGACGCCCAAATCAAGGTGTTTGTCGATACGGCCCCTGTTATGGAAAAGCCGCTCGCTGCCTCTGCGGGGCTGGGTTGGCAAGGGAAACACACCAATCTTCTGTCCCGTGATCTCGGGAGTTGGTTTTTTCTAGGCGCTATCTTTACAACGATTGAGCTACCTGTGGATTCCCCCGCGCGTGAAAACTGTGGCTCTTGCACGTCTTGTCTTGATGCTTGCCCGACCAAGGCCTTTCCCGCGCCTTTCCAACTGGATGCGCGGCGCTGCATTTCCTATCTGACCATTGAACATCACGGACCCGTGGACGAAGAACTTCGCGCCCTCATGGGCAACCATATCTATGGCTGTGATGATTGCCTTGCGGCGTGCCCTTGGAATAAATTTGCAGTCGAGGCGCGGGAGCTTCGTTACGCTGCCAAGGACGATCTGATTGCCCCTCCATTGGACGTACTCGTGACGCTCACCGACACGCAATTTCGGGAAAAATTTTCCGGCTCACCTATTAAGCGGATAGGGCGTAATAGGTTCATTCGCAATGTTCTCTATGCCATCGGGAATAGCGGAGAAACACACTTTAGGCCCTCAATAGAGCCACTTTTATCGGACGATGACGCGGTAGTTCGGGATGCTGCAATCTGGGCCAAAGCGCGGCTTTCCATGGTCAGCTAATTCCCCTATCAATTAATCATGGAACACTTCTCAGGGATATTTTTTAAAATTGCGTCGGTCACAATGTTCGTGGCTATGGCTTCGTGTTTAAAGGCGACCAATGGGACGGTCCCCTCAGGGGAACTCGTGTTCTTTCGCTCCTTTTTTGCTCTACCCGTTATTCTTGTATGGTTAATCTGGCAAAAGAAATTATCGACCGGTCTGACCGTCAAAAGCCCGATGGGTCATGTTTGGCGCGGTCTTGTTGGCACGACAGCGATGGGGTTGAGTTTCGCGGGGCTTACCCTGCTTCCTCTCCCTGAATTTACTGCGATCGGGTATACGGCCCCCCTTTTGGTGGTCATTTTTGCGGCAATGTTTCTGGGCGAACAGGTCGGTATTTTTCGCTTGTCCGCTGTTTTCGTTGGAATGGTTGGAGTTATGATTGTTCTTTCGCCACGGTTTTCGACCTTGGGGAATGGCCTTGCAGAGAAGGAGGCGCTCGGTGCGCTTCTGGTGCTCATGGGGGCGTGTTTTGCTGCTCTAGCACAGGTGTTTATTCGGAAATTGGTTCGGACCGAGCGCACGAGTGCAGTGGTCTTTTGGTTCTCGATTACCGCCACAATTCTGTCGCTCTTTACGATTCCGTTTGGGTGGGTTTGGCCCAGTGCATGGAGCCTCGTCTTCCTTGTCCTCGCGGGAATTCTTGGCGGGTTCGGTCAGATATTCCTCACCTCCAGTTACCGCTTGTCTGATGCATCTCTTGTGGCTCCCTTTGAGTATTCATCGATGATAATGGCGCTGCTTGTCGGGTATTTTTTGTTTGACGAAGTGCCAACGACCATCATGCTCTCTGGTGCTGGCTTGGTTATGGCGGCGGGGGTCGCGATTATCCTTCGAGAGCGGCATCTTGGTTTGAAACGTGCCCAGCAGCGCAAAGTTACGGGCCCGCTTTAATCCTCAGGACAATTGACAGAGTATCCGGCATGACTTACTCGGCACCCAAGGGTGAGGCCCCTGCCGCTCGCTGATTCGTCATTGGTGAAGTCCTCTTTAATCCCGCCGTTTCTTTCATCAGATGGGAATGTGGCAATGCGAGCGCCCCGATTTTCCCGTGATCTGAATGAAAAGGACCGCGAAATGTCCCCCGAACTTCCCTATCTAGCTGACTTGAAAAAGCAGGCCAAAGCAATGCGTACGACGCGGGAAATATCTCATAGCCGTGCTCTCGAAGAAATTGCCAAACGATATGGATATCGCGATTGGAATACACTGGTCGCGTCCGCCGGCCTCCAGCCCCCCGTTCAGGTTGGGCAGCGCGTATCAGGGCTTTATCTTCAAGTGCCTTTCTCGGGGAAAGTACTGTCGCTAAAATCAGAAAATGCGGGTCTATTCCGCGTGAATATTGAGTTTGATGCCCTGATTGACGTGGTTACTTTTGACAGTTTCTCCAATTGGAAGAACCGCGCGAATAAAATTATTAACACGAATGGTGTTTCTGTCGATAGAACTACGAATGGCCATCCGCACATGGTCGTGTCCCTGTAACTGGGTCGAAACAGGAGTATTTATGACGTCCACCATTCATGTAAAGAACCCGTTTTTGACTGACCCATTGGGAGTTGTTTTTGCCCGAACTGCATTTCCAATTATCCTCGTGATGGTCATCAACGGATCCTTTGCCACGATTGATGCGTATTTTCTCGGGCGATATGTTGGGGCCGAAGCTCTAACGGCTGTCACGTTGATGTTTCCGATTTTCATGTTTGTTGTTGCTCTTTCAACTCTTGTGGCAGCAGGTTTTTCCAGCGTTTTAGCGCGCCAATTGGGCGCCGGTGACACGTTCGAAGCTGGTCGCAGTTACGTGCAGGCCTCGCTCCTCACAACGTTGTTTTGCGTGTTATTAGTCTCTATTTTTCAAGCATTCGGTCGGGATTTGGTCGCTTGGGCTGCGAATGGTTCTGCGGAGCTAGCACGCCATGGGTACACGTATATTTCCCTCTCGATCTATTGGTCACCCTTGGTGTTTTTCCTGTCAATCAATACGGATTCCTTACGGGCAGAGGGGCGTATGGCGGCGATGGCGTTGATTTCTGTCCTGTCCGCACTGCTCAATATTCTGTTCGATTACATCTTTGTTGCAGAGCTTGAGATGGGCGTCGCGGGGTCTGCATGGGGATCAATTGTGGCTCAAATGCTGGCGATTGCCGCGATTTTCGCCTATCGAGCGAAGGTCGGCTGGAGTTTTGAAGTTTCGCGCCAAAGCTTTACTCCCTCCCCCCAATTATGGCGCACGTTTCTGGCTTTGGGTGCGCCAGCAAGCCTCGGTTATATCGGCTTTGCGCTTAGTGCTGGAATCACGATTCTCCTGCTGCAAATTTGGTCCGTCGATTACCAAGCCATCGCGGGTGCGTATGGTATTTCGACACGGGTCATGACGTTTGTGTTTATGCCAATCTTGGGATTGTCGTTTGCGACCCAGACGATTGTAGGAAATAATTTCGGGGCCGGGAAGCCGGAACGTGCGCGGGCCGCTCTGCGTGTGTCGATGATCTGTGCGGGGGTCTATTGCGCAGGGTTTCAGGCGTGTTTGTATCTGTTTCGCTCGGAAATCGGTGGAATATTCGTGACTGATGCCGCAACAGTTCACGAGTTTGCACGCATTCTGCCGTTCGCAACGCTCACGCTTTTTCTTTTCGGGCCACAGATGATGGTGGGAATGTATTTTCAAGCCATCGGGGACGCTCGGCGGGCCGCACTGCTCAACCTTTCGCGCACGTATATTTTCGGGATTCCGCTATTGGTTCTCATGCCGAGCTTGGTTGGGGAAATTGGGATTTGGATATCTGGCGCTGTTGCCGAGGTTTTTGTCCTTCTGTTGACGCTCGTGGTTTTAAAGCGAACAGGGGTGTTAAAAGGCTCTAATACGGCGAAATTCGCATAAAAAATGGCGCCCGATCACTCGGACGCCGAATTCTTATTGTCACACAGTTTAGCTTAAACGCGGACGAGTTTTTCGTAGCTTTCCGAAATATCACGTGCAAGTGCACCGACTTCGAAATTGTAGGCGCCAATTTGCCCCACGGGCGTTACTTCCGCCGCAGTACCAGTGAGCCAGCATTGCTCAAAGCCTTCGAGCTCTTCCACATTGATGTGCCGCTCATGAACCTTGATGCCTTTTTCGCCCAGCATTGTGATGACTGTTTGGCGAGTCAATCCATTGAGGAAGCAGTCGGGCAAAGGGGTATGAACTTCGCCGTCTTTGACAAAGAAAAGATTGGCGCCGGTCGCTTCGGCAACATAGCCGCGGTAATCGAACATCATCGCATCGGAGCAGCCTTTGGCTTCGGCGGCGTGTTTTGACATTGTGCAGATCATATAAAGGCCGGCTGCTTTTGCGAAGCAAGGGATCGTTTCCGGGCTTGGACGCTTCCATTTGGAGATGTCCAGTTTCGCACCTTTATATTTTGCGTCACCGTAGTAGTTGCCCCATTCCCACGTCGCGATTGCAAGGCGGACAGGATTGCGCGCGGAGGCGACACCCATATCCGGACCTGCGCCGCGCCATGCGATCGCGCGCACATATGCGTCAGTGAGGCCGTTGGCTTTCATCGTTTCGTATTTTGCGGTTTCGATTTCTTCAACGGTAAAGGGAATTTCGAAATCGATATATTCAGCGGATTTGCGCAGGCGAACCGAGTGATCCATGCTGCGGAAAATCTTGCCGTTATAGGCACGCTCGCCCTCGAATACGGAGGACGCGTAATGCAAACCATGGGTCAAAAGGTGGACTTTTGCGTCGCGCCATTCGACAAGTTTTCCGTCCATCCAGATCTTTCCGTCGCGGTCATCATATCCAGTGGTCATTTGGTCTCTCCTCGAATTTTGCCGTGCTGCGCGGCTGATTTTTCATAAGTTGCGCAAGTAATGACCGTTTCGGACATATTATTGCGTAAAAACTGATCTTTGCTACTATTTGATTCTTGGAAAGTCAACAAGGCTGACATAAAATCGAACTGAATAGCATTCGCAAGGAGATCGATATGGCCGATGGTTCGACAGCTCAAGGCGGAGAAAGCCTTTTGTTTCTGACAGATGAGCATTTGCGCAAAGGGATTGAAGCGATGTTCTTTGCCTATCGTGGATTTACGGCTGATCCGGATCGGATTTTGGCGAACTATGCGTACGGTCGCGCGCACCATCGTGCGGTTCATTTCATTCATCGAAGTCCGGGGACCACAGTAAATAATCTGTTACTGGTTCTTGGGGTCACGAAACAGTCTCTAAATCGTGTCTTGCGGACTTTGATCGAAGACGGTTTGGTTGAAAGCCGCATAGGAAAGAAAGATAAGCGGGAACGGCATTTGTTTCTGACCGAAAGCGGTGAGGTTCTCGAAGCCGATCTTTCCGATGCACAACGTGCCCGTATGCGGACGGCGTTTCGCGCAGCGGGGCCCGAGGCCGTATCGGGGTTTCGGCAAGTTTTGGAAGCAATGATGGACCCAGACCAGCGGCGCCAGTATAAGAATTTCAAGGAGAGCGGTTCATGAGCGATGCAAACGAAGCCCACCTATTAATTGTCGATGACGATGAGCGCATCCGAGGTCTGCTTCAAAAGTTTCTCATTCGGAACGGTTTTTGGGTGACAGCTGCGAGGGACGCCGTGCATGCGCGTCGCATCTTATCCGGGCTTGAGTTTGATTTAATCGTGTTGGATGTCATGATGCCGGGCGAGGACGGGATCAGCCTGACGCGCAGTTTGCGCGAAACGATTACCACGCCGATCTTGCTCCTGACCGCTAAAGGCGAGACAGAAGACCGGATTGCAGGGCTTGAGGCCGGAGCGGATGATTATCTTGCCAAACCGTTTGAGCCCAAAGAGCTACTCTTGCGGATTAATGCGATTTTGAGGCGGATCCCTGCGGCGATTGATGCGCAAAATGGGCCGAAGGTAATTACCTTGGGTGCGCTGCGATACGACGTGAGTCGTGCGGAATTGGCGCGAGGCGATGCCCCAATCCGGCTAACGGCAACCGAGAGTGCATTGATGAAAATTTTCACCGCCAACATGGGCGAGGCGCTTTCGCGAGGGCAGCTTGTTGAGGACCTTGGACGCGACAAGGGGCAGGCGCAAGAACGCGCCGTAGATGTGCAAATAACCCGTCTGCGTCGCAAAATTGAGGCCGATCCCAAGCAGCCGCGCTATCTTCAAACCGTTCGTGGCGCCGGCTATATGCTGGGAAGCGATTGACCTTCTAAAACGGGAGTTCGTTTTGACGACTGCTCTTCTCACCCATGCCGATTGCCTTCTGCACGAAACGCCTCAGGGTCACCCCGAACAAATCGCACGTTTGGAGCGGGTTCTTGAGGCGCTTTCGGATGCAAAATTCGAGCCTATTCTGCGTAAAAAGGCCCCTTTGGTTGCGGATGATGATTTGCTCAGGGTGCATCCGAAATCGCATATCATGGATATTCGGGATTCAGCGCCCGATGCTGGTATCGCCCAAATTGAGGGTGATACATATATGTCGGCAGGCTCGGTTGCCGCCGCGTATCGCGCCGCAGGCGCCTGTGTGCGGGCCGTTGATTTGGTTCTGTCGGGCGAGGTTCAAAATGCTTTCGCCGCCGTGCGTCCGCCCGGTCATCACGCGGAACGCGAAACGCCAATGGGGTTTTGCCTATTTGGTTCAGTTGCTGTTGCAGCCAAATATGCGGTGGACGTTCATGGGCTCAAGCGTGTCGCGATTATCGATTTTGATGTGCACCACGGAAATGGCACCCAAGACCTCATAGAGGGGGATTCGCGCATTGCCTTTGCCTCGTCCCATCAGATGCCATTATTCCCCGGAACAGGGTCGGCCGATGAAACGGGTTCCGCGAACAATGTGATGAACGTCCCCCTTGCGGAAGGGTCTGGCGGGGTCGAAATGCGCAAGGTCTATTCCGAGGAAATCCTCCCGTATGTGGCTCTATTTCGCCCTGAATTGATCCTTGTCTCCGCAGGTTTCGACGCGCATCGCGCCGATCCGTTGGCAGGTCTCAATTGGGAAACCGATGATTTTAGATGGCTCACGGAAAAGATTTGCGATTTGGCGGACCAAACCTGTGCGGGACGGGTGGTCTCGTCTCTCGAAGGCGGGTATGATTTGGAAGCGTTGGCCGAAGCGACGGCCACGCATGTGGAAATTTTGATGGAGCGCGGCGCATGAGCGACACCCCAGTGAGCGAAATGAGTTTTGAACAGGCGATGGCCGAGCTTGAAGCAGTGGTTGGACAATTGGACAACGGCCAAGTGGCGTTGGACGAGTCGATCAAGCTGTATGAGCGCGGTGCCAAACTCAAAGAACACTGTGACGCTAAGCTTAAAGAAGCTGAAGAAAAAGTCGCCGCCATTAAGTTGGGCGAGGGCGGTGTCCCGATTGGTACGACGCCGGTTGAAGGTCTCTAACAAATGTTTGAAAACGCTTTGGCGCAGGCCGCAGACGAGGTTTCGGCCTGTCTTACCCAAACGCTTGCGCGATACCCCAACGTCCCGTTGACCGACGCAATGCGTTACGCGGTGACGGGTGGAAAGCGGCTTCGGGCGTTTTTGGTGATCGAAGGTGCACGGTTATACGGTGTCTATCCACGGCAATCTATTTGGGCCGCCGCGGCAGTGGAGTCACTGCACGCATACTCGCTGGTGCACGATGATTTGCCTTGCATGGACAACGATGATTTGCGCCGTGGCCTGCCCACCGTCCACGTGAAATGGGACGAGGCGACCGCCGTTTTGGTCGGCGATGCCTTACAGACCCTCGCGTTTGATTTGCTTGCTCGCAAGGAATGCGCGCCCAAGGCTTCGACGCGGATTGAGCTGATCCAAACAATGGCGCGGGCCTCTGGTGGGCAAGGGATGGTGCTGGGGCAAATGCAAGACATAGCATCAGAAACGGCTCTAACGCCGCTGAACTTGGACCAAATTACCGAGCTTCAGGCAAATAAAACCGGCGCGCTTATTCAGTGGTCCGCTATGGCGGGGCCGATCCTCGCGGGGCAGGATGTGGGGCCTCTGCGTCACTATGCCAATGCGCTCGGCCTTGCGTTTCAAATCGCAGATGACATCATGGATGTTGAAGGCGACGCGCAAAAAGCTGGGAAACGCCTGAACAAAGACACCGAGGCCGGAAAGGCAACGTTTGTCTCGCTTTTGGGGATGGATGAGGCGAAAAAACGCGCATCTGACCTGATTGACGAGGCCGAATCCGCCCTTGCACCCTTCGGCGACAATGCACAGAACTTGCGCGAAGCCGCGCGTTTCGTTATTGCACGCGAAAGTTAAGCCCGTAGGAGGGCCGCATGAGCCAAAGACCAGTCACGCCTATTCTTGATCGCATTTCGGCCCCCGCCGACATGAAAGCCCTCAGTGACCCTGAGCTGACTCAACTTGCGAACGAGTTGCGCGCAGAGACGATCTCAGCTGTTTCCGTCACAGGAGGCCATCTTGGGGCGGGTCTGGGCGTTGTTGAACTAACAACCGCGATCCATGCCGTTTTCGATACGCCTAAGGACCGTTTGATCTGGGACGTGGGTCACCAGTGTTACCCTCATAAAATTCTCACGGGTCGCCGTGATCGCATTCGGACTTTGCGCCAAAAAGGCGGTCTGTCGGGCTTCACTAAGCGCAGCGAAAGCCCGTACGATCCCTTCGGTGCGGCGCATTCAAGCACGTCGATTTCGGCAGCGTTGGGATTTGCTGTGGCGCGCGATTTGGGCGGCGCCCCTGAGCACGGCATCGGCGACGCAATCGCGGTAATTGGCGATGGGTCCATGAGCGCGGGCATGGCCTATGAGGCCATGAACAATGCGGGTCACTTGAAAAAACGCATGTTCGTCATTTTGAACGATAATGAAATGTCGATTGCGCCCCCCGTTGGTGCGATGTCGAGCTACTTAAGCTCCCTTTACGCGGGCGCACCGTTTCAAGAATTGAAAGCGGCTGCGCGTGGGGCGGTGAGCCTGTTGCCGCATCCCTTCCAAGAAGGGGCCAAACGCGCCAAGGAAATGGTCAAACACATGACCGTAGGCGGCACGCTTTTTGAGGAACTTGGCTTTTCCTATGTCGGTCCAATTGATGGCCATGACATGGACGCGCTATTGGCGGTTTTACGGACAGTGAAATCCCGTGCGACGGGGCCGATGCTCATTCACGTGCTGACGAAAAAAGGCAAAGGGTACGCCCCTGCCGAAAGCGCCCGCGACAAGGGGCATGCGACTGCGAAATTCGACGTTTTGACGGGCGAGCAGAAAAAAGCGCCGTCAAATGCCCCAAGTTATACCAATGTTTTTGCGAAGGCATTGCTCGCCGAGGCTGCAAAAGACGACAAAATCGCAGCAGTGACGGCCGCGATGCCGGACGGTACAGGCCTAAACCTCTTCGCCGAACGCTATCCTAGCCGTTGTTTTGATGTCGGAATTGCCGAGCAACATGGCGTTACCTTTGCCGCCGCCCTTGCTGCCGGTGGGATAAAACCCTTCTGTGCGATTTATTCCACCTTCCTGCAACGCGGCTATGATCAGGTGGTTCATGACGTGGCAATCCAGCGCCTTCCGGTCCGGTTCGCGATTGATCGCGCGGGCCTAGTTGGGGCTGATGGCGCGACCCACGCTGGTAGCTTTGACATTGCCTTTTTGGCCAACCTTCCCGATTTTGTCGTGATGGCGGCCGCCGATGAGGCCGAACTTGTGCATATGGTTGCAACTGCCGCCAGCATCAATGACCGCCCCAGTGCCTTCCGCTTTCCACGCGGCGAAGGCGTGGGCGTTGACCTTCCCGAACGGGGTATTCCGCTTGAAATCGGTAAGGGGCGCATGATCCAAGAAGGCGCACGGGTTGCGATCCTTTCGTTTGGGACACGTCTGTCAGAAGTCGAAAAAGCCGCAGAGAAACTTGCCGCGCGGGGTATCACCCCAACGATTGCTGATGCGCGCTTTGCGAAACCGTTGGATCGCGAATTGATCCTTCGCCTCGCACGCGACCACGAAGCGCTAATCACAATCGAAGAGGGGGCAATCGGTGGTTTTGGAAGCCATGTGGCTCAATTGCTGGCCGAAGAGGGCGTTTTTGACACGGGACTTAAGTTCCGGTCAATGGTGCTGCCGGACACGTTTATCGACCATGCAAATCCAGTTGATATGTATGCGGATGCGGCGATGAACAGCGAGCATATTGAAGCAAAAGTTCTGGATGTGCTGGGCGTGGCACAGATTTCAAGTCAACGTGCTTAATCTTCCTCTAATAAGGCGCTTAGGCCCGATTGATAGTCGGGAAACAACAGATTTACGCCTAATTCGTCTCTGATTTTGTCGTTTCGAACCCGTTTTGACTCTGCATAAAAGCTTCGCGCCATCGGTGACATTTCTGCGGTATCAAAATCAATTGCGGGTGGGATTGGCGCGCCAAGAAGTTCGGCGGCAAAGCCGATCACGTCCTCGGGCGGCGCAGGGAAATCATCACAGACGTTATAAATTGCCCCCGGATTGGGGTGCGCCACGCTTGCCGCCAAAACTTGCGCAATGTCCGCGACATGGGTCCGCGAAAAGACCTGATTTTTCTTGATAATTCTGCGTGCCGTTCCATTGCGGACTTTCGCAAAGGGTCCGCGTCCGGGGCCGTAAATCCCTGCAAGGCGAAATATATGAAGTGGCAGTCCCGTTGATTTTGCCAGTTTTTGCCACTGAGATTCTGCCAAGACGCGCATTTCGCCGCGTTTAGTTGAGGGGGTGAGGGGGGTAGCCTCGTCAACCCAACCGCCGTCATGGTTGCCATAAACGCCCGTTGTCGAAAGATACCCAACCCATTCAAGGTGCGGTGCAGCGCGGGCGATTTCATCGCCAAGTGCATTGAGGACAACGTCACCATTCTCATCCGGCGCAATCGACACTAACACGTGCGTTGCAGTTTCTAATGCGAGGGAAATCGACGTTCCCGGCCATGCTATGGTCTGGTTGCCACCCGCACGACTTGTGCCTGTGATTTGCCATAGATCAGGGTCTAATAGGGCACCAAATGCCTGTGCGCTGTAGCCGTGGCCGAAGGATAAGAGGTGTTTTTTCATCGGGATAGGATGCGAAATCTCGCTTCGGGCCGCAAGCGAGAAACGCCATTGTCGCATTTTCTTCACTTGCACATACCCGAAATCTAGGAACAAATGACCTATGGAAAATAGCCCCCTTAAAACTTGGCCCGAAAGTGCAGCCCGACTGGTTGCTGTCGCGGCCGGAAGAGAAGCCGCAGACCTCGTCATTCGCAATGGCAAATGGGTCAATGTTCACACGCGCGAAGTGCTTGAAGGTTATGATTTAGCCATCGCGGACGGGCGCTTTGCCTATTGTGGGCCTGACGCGCAACATTGCATTGGTCCAGACACGGAGATCATTGACGCCGACGGCGCGTTTATGATCCCCGGTCTGTGCGACGCGCATATGCACATCGAGAGCGGCATGTTGACGCCCGCAGAATTTACCCGTGCCGTTGTGCCCCATGGCACGACGTCGATGTTCACGGATCCCCATGAAATCGCCAATGTCCTTGGGCTTGAGGGCGTGCGTTTGATGCATGACGAGGCTCTATTGCAGCCCATAAATGTGTTTACCCAGATGCCAAGCTGTGCGCCTTCGGCACCGGGGTTGGAGACGACGGGTTTTGAAATTACGCCAGAGGATGTGGTTGAGGCGATGAACTGGCCCGGAATTATCGGCCTTGGCGAGATGATGAACTTCCCCGGTGTGGTCAATGGTGATCCCAAAATGTTGGCCGAAATCGCTGCCACCCAGAATGCGAATAAAACGGTTGGTGGCCATTATGCCAGCCCCGATTTAGGCCCTGCCTTTCATGCCTATGCGGCGGGTGGTCCAGCGGATGATCACGAGGGAACCTGTGAGGCCGACGCGATTGCGCGGGTGCGGCAAGGGATGCGCCACATGATGCGGCTTGGCTCTGCTTGGTATGACGTTGAAAGCCAAATTACTGCCGTGACCGAAAAGGGTCTTGATCCGCGCAGCTTTATTCTATGCACCGATGATTGCCATTCAGGGACGTTGGTAAATGAGGGCCACATGAATCGTGTGGTGCGCCACGCGATTGCCTGCGGATGTGACCCTGTAATTGCGCTGCAAATGGCGACGATTAACACGGCAACGCATTTCGGTTTGGAGCGTGAACTAGGCTCTATTGCACCCGGACGGCGGGCCGATGTGATCCTCACGAGCGATTTGACAACTCTGCCGATTGACCGCGTGATTGCGCGTGGCGTGACCGTGGCACAGGCTGGAGAGATCAAGGTCGATTGCCCCCATCTTGAGTGGCCCGCCCATGCGCGGCAAACTATGAACCTTGGTCGTGACCGTGTCGCCGAAGATTTTGAAATCAAGGCTCCCGAAGGGGCAAATGCAGTGACTGTTAAAGTCATCGGCGTGGTTGAAAATCAAGCACCGACAAAGGCTCTAACAAGGGATCTTTTGGTGGTTGATGGCTTGATCGAAGGGGATCAAGCACAAGACGTTTGCCAGATTGCTTTGGTCGAACGTCATTTGGGCACCGGCGGCGTGACCAATGCCTTTGTTTCGGGTTTCCAATATCAAGGCCGCATGGCTATTGCTTCGACTGTTGCGCATGATAGCCACCATATGATTGTCGTTGGAACGGACCGCGCAAATATGGCCGCAGCTGCAAACCGATTGGGCGAAGTTGGTGGCGGCGTGACTGTTTTTCAGGACGGTAAGGAGCTGGCTTTGGTCGAACTTCCGATTGCTGGGCTTATGTCGGATTTACCTGCCAAAGTCGTGGCGGCGAAGGCTGACAAATTGGTCGAAGCGATGTTGGACTGTGGTTGCACCCTGAACAATGCGTATATGCAGCATTCCTTGCTGGCGTTGGTTGTGATCCCCGAGTTACGGATCAGCGACCTTGGCCTTGTGGATGTAACAAAATTCGAACTGACCGATTTGATTGAGGATAAAGAATGAGAACCGAAGACTTAAATTTACCAGTCCACACACCACCGACAGCTCGGCCCGAAAACTTTGACTCGGCGGAGGCAGCGGTCGCACGTCTTACAGAACTCTACCAAGAAGCCTCCAGCTTTTTGTGCGAAAAATTTAGCTCTAAAGTTTTGGGCCCGCGCCCCGATGCAAAATACCGCGCCTTTTACCCGGAGATTAGAATCACAACGACCAGTTTTGCGCTTTCCGACAGCCGTTTGTCCTTTGGCTATGTCGCCGAACCTGGAACCTATGCCGCGACAATCACGCGACCGGATTTGTTCAAAGGCTATCTGACTGAGCAAATCGGACTGCTCCTCCGCAACCACAACGTGCCTGTATCTGTGGGTATCTCGACGACTCCGATGCCGGTGCATTTTGCCGTCGCCAATGATGAGGATGTGACAGTACCCCAAGATGGTGCGATGAGATTCCCCCTGCGCGATGTGTTTGACGTTCCCAATTTGGCTACAACAAACGACGATATCGTCAACGGGTTCAACACGGTTTCGAGTGATGGCACGGGCCCCTTGGCCCCCTTTACCGCGCAACGTGTCGATTATTCATTGGCGCGCCTTCAACACTATACCGCAACTCGGGCCGAGCATTTCCAGAACTTCGTCTTGTTTACCAACTATCAGTTCTATGTTGAGGAATTTGAGGCCTATGCCCGCAAGGTCTTGGCCGACAAGTCCTCTGGGTACACTTCCTTTGTGTCCACGGGCAATGTTGTGATTACTGATCCGCACACGCCGATCATCCCGCCCGAAAAGTCCCCACAGATGCCGACCTACCACCTGAAACGCAAAGATGGTTCGGGCATTACTTTGGTCAATATCGGCGTCGGGCCGAGTAATGCTAAAACTGCCACCGATCATATCGCGGTGCTGCGTCCTCATGCGTGGCTCATGGTGGGACATTGCGCGGGGCTTCGGAATTCGCAGAGCCTTGGCGACTTCGTTCTCGCGCACGGATATCTACGCGAAGATCACGTTTTGGACGATGATCTTCCACCTTGGGTGCCGATTCCCGCCCTCGCCGAAATTCAAATCGCCCTTGAGGATGCGGTCGAATCTGTGACCCAACTAAAGGGGTATGATTTGAAGCGGATTATGCGGACAGGAACGGTCGCCACGATCGACAACCGGAATTGGGAATTGCGCGACCAATCCGGTCCTGTTCAACGGCTCTCACAGTCTCGCGCTGTGGCGCTGGATATGGAAAGTGCGACCATTGCGGCCAACGGTTTTCGCTTCCGTGTCCCCTATGGAACGCTGCTCTGTGTCTCGGATAAACCCCTCCACGGTGAACTCAAACTCCCCGGTATGGCGAGCGATTTTTACAAGACTCAGGTGGCCAGACATCTCCAAATCGGGATACAGGCCATGGAGAGTCTGCGCTCGCAACCTTTGGAGAAAATCCATTCTCGCAAGCTCAGAAGCTTCGATGAAACGGCATTTTTGTAAATTACCGTCGTTTTTTTGAAAAAAACTTAGAAAAAAGTGTCTTTTTTCGACACTAATCGTTGTGTAGTTCAACAATATTCAGTTAAATGCCGACGATGAGGCCCAATATCAAGGGCAGAACAAGGAGACCATAAAATGGCAAAACCAATGACCAAGACCCAACTTGTAGCTGCACTCGCAGAGGAAATGGGCTCAGACAAAAAATCCGCAGGCGGCGCACTTGATGCCGTAATCGCGATTATTACACGCGAAGTTTCTGCTGGTGGTTCCGTGACACTTCCAGGCGTTGGCAAAATCTATTGCCGCGAGCGTCCTGAGCGTACAGTTCGCAACCCAGCAACTGGCGAGCAAATTCAAAAAGAAGCTGATAAAGTTGTCAAAATGACAATTGCAAAAGCGCTTAAAGATAGCGTGAACGGCTAAGCTGTTTTAAACGGATGTGCTGCCCTTGTGGCGGCGCAGAAATTGTTTAGGGTCGCCTTTTTGGCGGCCCTTTTCTATTGGCTTCACGAAATTTCCAAAAAGGGGACGCAGATGGACTTTCGGTCTTTGTTGATGGGGCTTGTTTTTGCCTTCGCATGGAGTTCCGCCTTTACATCGGCGCGGATCATTGTTGCCGACGCGCCGCCCTTGGCCTCCCTCTCGTTTCGGTTTTTCATCTCGGGAATCTTGGGTGTTTTGATCGCCCGCGCGATGGGGCAAACGTGGCACCTCACCCGCACACAATGGAAATCGACATTTGTTTTCGGTCTCTGCCAAAATGCGCTCTACCTCGGGCTGTTCTTTATGGCGATGCAGCGCATTGAGGCCTCGTTTGCGTCGATCATTGCCTCGACAATGCCGCTTCTTGTGGCCTTCGCAGGTTGGGTATTTCTGTCTGAACGCCTCCCCAAACAGGCGGTGGTGGGTCTCGCCGCGGGCTTTGTCGGCACATTCCTGATTCTCGGAACGCGTTTAAGTGGTGGCGTTGATCTGATCGGAGTCGCCTATTGTATCGTTGGTGTGCTCGGCCTTACGATCGCCACGCTCTCGATGCGCGGCGCGTCATCGGGCGGCAATGTGATGATGATCGTGGGCTTGCAAATGTTTGTCGGAGCGATTGTTTTGGCGATTGCCTCCGTTGTGATTGGCGAAGACATGTCGGTGAATTTCTCGCCTAAACTGATTGCCGCGTTTTCCTATACTGTTCTTGTGCCGGGCCTGATGGCCACGGTCATTTGGTTCAAACTGGTGGATCGCATTGGCATGACCCGCGCGGCTACATTCCACTTTCTCAATCCGTTCCTAGGGGCGGCGGTGGCGGCCGTTATGCTGGGCGAAACTTTGGGCATGTGGGACATCATCGGCGTGGTGATAATTTCTCTTGGCATTCTTGCGGTTCAACTCGCGCGCCAAAAACCAATCTAACGAAGCTTCACAAACGCGCGACCCTTACCGCGCGCGCCTGACAGGGCGTTTGAAACCTGCTAGCTCCGAAATATGGAATTAGTTTTTGGATATCTGGCGGGACTTCTAACGTTGATCAACCCCTGCGTTTTGCCGGTATTGCCGATTGTCTTGGCGACGGCCCTTCAGGCGAGTCCACGCGGCCCGCTGGCCCTTGCTGCGGGCATGTCGCTGACCTTTGTTATCCTTGGCGTGGCGCTTTCCACCATCGGTCTTGCGGTGGGGATATTGCCAGAGGATGTCGCCCGTATCGGCGCGGTGTTGATGGTGGTCTTTGGCATAGTTCTACTGGTGCCCAAGCTCGGCGATAAATTCAGCCGCGCGACATCCGGCCTTTCACAGAAAGCAGATCAAAACATTGACGGCTTAAATCGCGAGTCGCTTTGGGGACAGTTCTGGGGCGGGGCACTGTTGGGCGCGGTCTGGAGTCCCTGTGTTGGACCCACCTTGGGCGGCGCGATTGCGCTTGCCACCCAAGGAGAGAGCCTCGTTTGGGCCACGCTGATTATGGTGAGTTTTGCCCTCGGAGTCTCGACAGTGATCCTGTTATTGGCCTATGGCGCGCGCGCGACTTTGCTCAAGCGGCAGGCTCTAATGCGCCGAATTGCGGCAAAGTCGCGCGTCATTATGGGGATCACGTTTATCCTCGTGGGCACTGCAATCTACTTTCAACTTCACATCATTCTCGAGCGCTGGGCGTTGCAAAACCTTCCCGCGTGGCTCGTTGATTTTTCCGTTTCAATCTAGGAGGTCCCAATGGACAGACGACATTTTCTTGCCTTCACTGCCGCCTTGGCAACGCTTCCCCTAAGCGCCCAAGCGAATTCTGGTTCGGTGGCTTATACGCCCGGATTGGTCGACAAAGCCCTCGCCGAAGGGAAAACTGTTTTCATCGATTTCGCCACGGATTGGTGCACCACCTGCGCGGCGCAGAACCGCGTAATTCAAAAGTTACGAGCGGAAAATCCGGCCTATGATGCGGGTCTATTGTTCGTGTATTTTGATTGGGATCAATATTCAAAAGACGAATTAGCTCGTCGCCTGAAAATTCCACGCCGGTCTGTTTTGGTTGTGCTAAAAGGCGACGCAGAAATTGGCCGCGTCACCCTTGGCACCAGCGAGGAAGAAATCAAAGCTCTGTTGGATGCGGGAATCGCAACCTAGCCGATCTTCCCTTGGTTCGTGCCGACTTGCCCACGGTGAAGCAAAAAATGGTCCAAAATCACGCAGGCCATCATTGCTTCGCCCACGGGAACGGCGCGAATGCCGACACAGGGGTCGTGGCGGCCTTTGGTGATAATTTCGGTATCTTCGCCTGCTTTAGACACTGTTTTGCGGGTCGTGAGGATCGAGGATGTTGGTTTGACCGCAAAGCGCACCACGAGGTCTTGGCCTGTGCTAATCCCGCCCAGAATGCCGCCCGCGTGGTTTGAAGTATATTCCGGTCCGTTCGAACCCATACGAATTTCGTCGGCGTTTTCTTCGCCCGTCAGTACTGCAGCATGCATGCCCTCGCCAATTTCAACGCCTTTTACCGCGTTAATACTCATCATCGCTGCGGCCAAATCAGTGTCTAACTTGGCATAAACCGGCGCGCCGAGGCCTGCGGGCGCGCCCTGCGCCACAACCTCAACAATCGCTCCGACGGAACTTCCAGATTTGCGTAACCCGTCCAAGTAGGCGGCCCAGTCCTTGGCCGATATCGCGTCGGGTGTCCAAAAGGGGTTTTGATCGATTTGATCCCAGTCAAAATTTTCGCGGTCAATGGAATGCGGTCCCATTTGCACCATGAAACCCTTGATCTTGAGGTCGGGTAAAAGCGTAGCAAGAACCGCGCGCGCAATCCCGCCTGCGGCTACACGTGCCGCCGTTTCGCGAGCCGAGCTGCGCCCGCCGCCACGATGATCGCGAATGCCGTATTTTTGATAATAGGTAATGTCCGCATGACCGGGGCGGAATTTCTCGACAATATCGCCGTAATCTTTGCTGCGTTGATCGGTGTTTTCGATCATCAATTGAATGGGCGTGCCAGTGGTTTTCCCCTCAAAAACACCCGAGAGAATCCGAACTTCATCTGCTTCGCGCCGCTGGGTCGTGTATTTATTCTGACCGGGTTTGCGCAGGTCGAGCCATTTTTGCAGCATCGCCTCGTTGATTTCTACATTGGGCGGGCAGCCGTCAACCGTCGCCCCAAGGGCGGGTCCGTGGCTTTCACCCCAAGTTGTGACGCGAAAGAGGTGTCCAAAACTGTTCATCGACATATGCGGCTCCTTTGCTCTGATCTGTACATGTCCCCTGCGTTTGGCTCAAGTGGATATGCCTTGCACCCCTGCAATCAGATCAATAGATGTGGTCCTACCTCGGGGGGCCTTAGCGGCTGAGATACGAAAGTGGACCCGTTGAACCTGAACCGATTAAGATCGGCGGAGGGAAGGTCTGGGATTCTCCCCCTTCATCCGCCCGTCGCATGATGGAGAATACGAATGAAATATTCCATGATTGCAGCGGGTATCATTTTGGCCAGCGCGGCCACGGCGGATACCCAAGAGCTGACAGTTTATACCTACGATAGTTTTGTGTCTGATTGGGGGCCGGGTCCGGCGATCGAGACGGCGTTTGAAGCGCAATGTGAGTGCGATTTGAAGCTCGTGGGCGCGGGCGATGGCGCGGCCCTTTTGGCACGCGTTCGTCTTGAAGGCGTGCGCACAAAAGCTGACATTGTCCTTGGATTAGACACGAATTTGACGGCGGCTGCGGCGGAAACGGGTCTCTTTGCGTTGCACGGGCAAGAGGGCGTCGCGTTTGACTTACCAATCGAGTGGGAAGACACAATGTTCATCCCCTATGATTGGGGCTATTTCGCGTTTATCTATGACAATACAAAGATCTCCACCCCTCCTGCAAACTTTAAAGAGCTGGCAGCAAGCGATCTGAAAATCGTTATCCAAGACCCGCGCAGTTCCACACCGGGCCTTGGTCTTTTGATGTGGGTGAAAGCGGCCTATGGCGACGAAGCCCCCGCCATTTGGGAAGCGCTTTCGGACAATATCATCACCGTGACCAAAGGCTGGTCCGAGGCCTATGGCATGTTCCTTGAGGGCGAAGCCGATATGGTTTTGTCCTATACAACCAGCCCCGCCTATCATTTGATCGCGGAAGAGGACGCCAGCAAAAGTGCCGCGCCTTTTGGAGAGGGGCACTATTTGCAAGTGGAGGTCGCGGCCAAGGTTGCGCATACTGATCACTCCGATTTGGCCGATGAATTTTTGGCGTTTATGGTGAGCGATGCGTTTCAGTCAATCATTCCGACAACCAATTGGATGTACCCCGCGGTGACGCCGGATGACGGTTTGCCTGAGGGGTTTGAAACTTTGACCATCCCAACAGAGGCGCTGCTTTTTGCAGCGGGGGATGCGCAGGCTGAACGGGACGGAGCGCTTGAGGAATGGCGTCTCTCTCTGTCAAAATAAAGCGCCAACGCGGCATAGGGTTCTGGGTGGGGGCGGCGGTGGCTGCTCTCATTCTACTCTTGTGCTTTGGCACCGTTGGCATTGTCGCGTGGCGCGCAGAAGCCGGCAGCACGATTAACGAGGCAGACATTTCCGCTCTGACATTTACGGTCAAACAGGCGCTTCTCTCCGCGTTTTTTAGCGTGATTTTGGCAATCCCCGTAGCGCGGGCGTTGGCGCGGCGGTCGTTCTTTGGGCGGCGGGTGTTGATCACCTTACTTGGCGCGCCTTTCGTGCTTCCAGTTATTGTTGCTGTTCTTGGGTTGCTGGCAGTTTTTGGGCGCTCGGGAATTGTGAGTTGGCTTCTGGGGCAATTCGGAATCGCACCGATTCATATTTTCGGTTTGCACGGCGTGGTTCTTGCGCATGTGTTCTTTAATCTGCCGCTTGCTGTGCGTCTGATCCTGCAAGGGTGGTTGGCGATCCCGTCGGAACAATTTCGCCTCGCGGCGTCCCTTGGATGTAATGCGCGAGATCGTAGACGACTCCTTGAATATCCAATGCTCGCAGAGGTTGTTCCTGGGGCCTTCGCGATTATCTTTCTCATCTGCACAACGAGTTTCGCGGTCGCGCTTGCTATCGGGGGCGGGCCAAAATCAACGACGCTTGAACTCGCGATTTATCATGCTTTCCGCTTTGATTTCGACCTGAGCAAAGCCGCGCTTCTGGCGCTTTTGCAAGTTGCTCTGTCGGGCTGCGCGGCTCTCTTGGCTTGGCGTTTGGCGCGGGCTGCATCTGTGGGCGGGGGATTTGATCGCGTGGTGAATCACTATGCGACAGGGGGGGCGCATGTGGGGGATAGTGTCTGGCTTTTGTTGACATCTCTCTTTTTGGGGCTGCCGCTGGCGATGATTGTGATTGACGGGGTTCCGAGGTTTTTTTCGCTGCCGCTTTCGGTATGGCAAGCTGCGGGGCGTTCTCTTTTGGTGTCGATGGCGACCACGGGTCTGACCGTTTTGTTTGGGCTTTCTTTGGCGTTTTGGGTGACGCGTTTGCGGGGGAATGCGCGTGGCTTGGGGGAGGCTATTGGCTATCTGACGGTTGCGGTTTCGCCACTGGTTATGGGGGCGGGATTGTTCATTGTGATCTTTGAATTTGCGAGTCCGCAGGAGTGGGCGTTGCCGATTACGGCACTGGTGAATTCGATCGTTGCGTTGCCGTTTGCGATGCGGGTTTTCTTGCCTGCGGTCGAGGCCTGTGACGCGCGATTTGGGGCTTTGGCACAGAGTCTTGACCTCAAGGGATTTGCACGTTTTCGTTTGCTGGAAGCGCCGCGTTTGGCGCGTCCGATTGGCTTTGTCGCAGGGCTGGCCGCAGCGCTTTCGATGGGGGATTTGGGCGTTGTCGCGCTGTTTGCCGACCCTGCGCGTGCTACATTGCCGTTGGCACTTTATGATTTGATGGGGGCCTACCGAATGGCCGATGCGGCGGGGGCTGCGCTGTTGTTGATGCTACTTTCACTGGGTGTTTTTTATCTGTTTGACCGAGGAGGGCGCACCGATGCTCCGCTTTGACAATGTGACCCTAATGCAGGGAAATTTCGTCCTAAAGGCCGATTTTGAGATCGAAAATGGCGATCATGTTGCGGTGATCGGGCCTTCTGGTGCGGGGAAGTCGACGCTAATTTCTGCGGTCGCTGGTTTCCTTGCGCCAACGACGGGAAAGATCTTTTGGCAGGGGCAGGATTTGGCCTCATTAGGGCCGGGTGCGCGGCCCATGAGTATCTTGTTTCAGGATAACAACCTGTTTCCGCATCTCACCGTTGCCCAGAACGTGGGGCTTGGGCTTCGGCCCGATTTGCGGCTGTCCAAGGAAGAGGGTGCGCGAGTTGTAGAGGCGTTGGAACAAGTAGGGTTGGAGGCGAAAGCCGAGAGCAAACCGGCGGAACTTTCGGGGGGGCAAATGGCGCGTGTGGCGATCGCGCGGATGGTGCTGCGGGCCCGTCCCTTGATGCTTTTGGATGAGCCGTTTTCGGCGCTTGGACCCGCGCTTAAACGCGAGATGTTGCAGCTTGTGAGTGACGTTGCCAACGACACGGGCGCGACGCTTTTGATGATCACCCACGACCCCGAAGATGCCCGTCGGATCGCGCAGAAAACCGTGCTGGTGGCGGGGGGCAATGCGTTGCCACCGATGGACACGCAGGACGCGTTGGATGATCCGCCCGCGGAGCTTGCTGCCTATCTTGGGGTCTAGATTTTAAAAAAAGCGCCCTTCGAAAAGGACGCTTTTTAAACTTTTTAAACTTTGAAACAGCCTAGTGTTTGCGTTTGAAGGGTGCCCAAATCTTTTTGTTCACCAGATACAGAAGCACGGACAGAAGCAAAAGCATCAGCACGGCGACGAAGCCAGCCTGCTTGCGGGCCATCATTTTTGGCTCTGCTGTCCACATCAAGAAGGCCGCAACATCTTCGGCTTCGTGGTGGATTTCGTTGCTGTGACCGTCGTCGAAATCAACATCTTCTCCGGCAAGGGGCGGCGCCATAGCGATCCAGCCACCAGGGAAGGCGGTGTTTTCGTAGAACGTCGATCCGGCTTCTTCTTTTTCTTCACCTGTGTAGCTGGTGAGGAGAGCGGCGATGTATTCTGGTCCGCCAATGCCTTGAATAAGCTGGTTGATCCCTGTGCCATATGGACCGTGGAACGCGGCGCGTTTTTTGGCCATGAGCGAGAGATCAGGGGCGTTTTCAAGACCCGAAGCGGGGAAGTGATCGGAGGGTTTGGCTTCGCGGAAGTCATCCAACTCAGGGTCGAACACTTCGAACTGAGAGGAATAAGCCCGAACTTGATCTTCGGGAAGTTCAGGTCCGCCTGCGTCCCCTAGGGTGCGCAAAGGGACATATTGCAAGCCGTGGCAGGCCGAACAAACTTCAGTGTAAACCTTGAGGCCCCGTTGAAGTTGGTTTTGGTCATATTTGCCAAAGGGCCCTTCGAAGGAGAAATCCGCATCATGGATGCTGGCTTCGTCGCCCGACGCGAAAGCCGAGCCTGCTGTCAAAATGACAGCAGTCAGGGCGGAAAGGGTGAGTTTCTTGATCATTGTTCTCTGATCCTTTCTCACTTCGCCGCGGATGCGTCGGACGCATCTTTGGGATAGTGGGCGTTGAAATCGTCTTCGATGGTGTCGGGCAATGGGAGCGGTTTCTCGATCACGCCAAGGAGCGGCAGGATGATGAGGAAATACGCGAACCAATATGTGGCACCGATGAGCGAGATCCAATCGTGCGGGAACTCGGTATCGCGGGCACCAACCCACATCAGGACCATGAAGTCGAGCGCGAGGAGGGCGAACCACCACTTGAACATCGGGCGATATTTGCCGGAGCGCACGCTGGATGTATCGAGCCAAGGGGCCAGAGCCATCACAAAAATCGCGCCGAACATTGCGATAACACCAAAGAACTTCGCGTCAACAATGCCGCCTGTGAGGGCAGAGGTCAGTTGAACAGCCCAAACATCCGCCGTGAAGGCCCGCAGGATCGCGTAGAAGGGCAGGTAGTACCATTCAGGAACGATGTGCGCAGGTGTCACAAGGGGGTTTGCAGGGATGTAGTTGTCTGGGTGGCCGAGGTAGTTTGGCATGAAGCCAACAACCGCAAAGAACACAGTTAGGACAACGGCGAGAGCAAAGAAGTCTTTGATCACGAAGTAGGGCCAGAAGGGAAGCGTATCTGCTTCAGCTTCTTTTTTGGAACCGCGTCGAACTTCAACACCTGTCGGGTTGTTGTTGCCAGTCGTGTGGAACGCCCAGATGTGAACAATGACAAGGCCAGCAATCACGAAGGGGAGCAAGAAGTGCAGCGAGAAGAAGCGGTTCAGCGTTGCATTGTCAACCGCAGGCCCGCCAAGGAGCCATGTTTGCAAGGCTTCGCCCACGAAGGGGATCGCACCAAACAGGCCGGTGATAACAGTCGCACCCCAGAAGGACATTTGGCCCCAAGGAAGAACGTAGCCAAGGAAACCCGTCGCCATCATCATCAGATAGATGAGCATGCCGATGATCCATGTGATCTCGCGTGGGGATTTGTATGAACCGTAGTAAAGGCCACGGAAGATATGCAAATACACAGCGATAAAGAAGAGCGACGCGCCGTTTGCGTGGATGTAACGCAGCATATGGCCGCCGTTCACGTTGCGCATGATGTGCTCAACGCTTGAGAAAGCGAGGTCAACGTGGGGCGTGTAGTGCATTGCCAAAATGATGCCGGTGATGATTTGCAGCACCAGACAGAAGGCCAAAACGATGCCCCAGATCCACATCCAGTTCAGGTTTTTGGGTGTGGGGATCATGATGGTGCCGTAAAGCAAGCCAACGATTGGCAGACGTTCGTCTAGCCATTTTTCAAAGCCCGTCTTGGGCTCGTAATGATCGTGCGGAATTCCTGACATTACGTTTTCCCTATCCGAGTTGAATTGTTGTTTCGTCCGCGAAGACAGCGATTGGAACCGGAAGGTTCTCGGGGGCTGGACCTTTGCGGATGCGACCGGCTGTATCGTAGTGGCTGCCGTGACATGGGCAGAACCAGCCGTCAAAATCACCTGCGCCGTCGCCCAAAGGCACACAGCCAAGGTGCGTACAAACGCCCATCATCACGAGCCATGCGCCGGCTTCGTCCAAGGTGCGGTTCGCGTCATCTGCGTTATTCAGATCCGAGAGGGGGCCGACATCAAGGATGTTGGCGTTGCGTGCGTGGTTATCCACAAGATCGGCCGTATCGCCTGCACGCCCTTCTTCGATTTCAGTCTCGGTACGGTGCCGGATGAAAACGGGCTTGCCGCGCCATTTTACTGTCAGCTGCGTACCAACTTCGACCTCTGAAATATCAACACGAATTGAGGCTAGGGCTTGGACATCTGCGCTGGGATTCATCTGATTGACTAGCGGCCAGACGGCGGCACCAGTCGCAACTGCTGCTGTACCTGCTGTCGCATAGTACAGGAAATCCCGGCGTGTGCCTTCGTGATCTTCTGCGTGGGACACGAGTATCTCTCCATTTTTTAGCTTAGGTAGCTAGAAACGTTCGTCGCCCGCATATGCGCGGGAGGCTTAAAACGGTGTTTAGCGGCCCAATTCGTTCCCGTCTAGCGGTCAATCTGGCGCAGATTGAGAGATAAATGTGGATTGTGGGGTTTTCGCCGCGAAAATCGTACCTATTTAGGGGGAATCGTTGCCGTCATTGAGTCGCGGGCGGCGAATCCTGCATACCAATCGTCCAAAAGGGGGGCCGATTGACGCCATCCTCGGTCGTCGTGGCGAAAATCGACATAGCCAAGCGCACAGGCGACGGCGATCTGCCCCATTGAGATTGGACCTTCGAGGTTTGCAATCCACCGCGCCTCAAGGGCGGCAATGGCGTTCGCGATTTTGTGCCACTGGGCCTCGATATAGTCGTGGAATTGTTTGTCGACGGGGCGGAGGCGCGTTTCATAGACCATCAAAATGGCTGCGTCCAAAATTCCGTCTGCGGTGGCCTCAAGGGTCAAAATATCCCAACGCGAATTGTCGTTGCCATAAAGGCCGCTCTTGGCGCGGGCATCCAGATACTGACAAATCACACGGCTATCGTACAGGGTTGCGCCGTCTGGCCGTGCAAGGGCGGGGACTTTGCTGAGCGGATTTTGCGCGGCGAATCCTTTGGCCGGGGCGAGGGGCGTTCCATGCGTCGGGACCAGTTGCACGTCATTAAGTCGCCCAGTTTCATGCAGCAGGACCATAACTTTGCGAACGTAGGGCGAGGTCGGACTATAAAAAAGTTCCATGTAAAATTCCTTTGAATATTAGTCGTTGGAGCCGAGCATCAGCGCCGCAAGGGTATTGGTTTCATGCCCCAAGTTATGGGCCTTGGTCATTTTTGCCGCCGCGTGTCGCGCACCAGTGGGTTTATTTTGCCCGAGTTTCCATGTCCCGTCGATGTTTTCGATGGTCATTCGGCAGGGGACAATCATTCGCATCATCTTTTCAAGGGGGTCGGGCGACATTTTATCTGCCTTCCACGGCGTTTTGGGGAGCAGGCGGGCTTCGTTTGCAGCGGAGAGGCGATCAAGGTGGGCGCGTAGCTCTGTCGCTTCTAACTTTTCGAGTGTGCCACGCAGGTGGACGGATATATAGTTCCACGTGGGAACTTGTTCGTCGATCTCGTACCAATCGGGGGAGATGTAACTGTCTGGTCCCGCGACGGAAACCACAGCCTGTGCGGGATTAGAAAGCGCGCGGGCGATGGGATTGGAGCGCACCAGATGCATCTCGACGGTTTTACCATCGTCGGAAATTAAAAACGGGATATGCGCCAATAAGGGGCCGTCTTCGCCATTGATCGCAAGGGTGCCAAACCCGCGCTCACGGGCGAACCCGAGGTTTTGCTCAAGGCTGGCGTCGTGGAAAATGGGATTCGGGTGCATTCTGCGTCCTTTGTCGATTTTGGGCCAGTGTCACCTCAAAATACAGTCGGTCGCAAGTTGGATTTACGCAGAGCCGGTTTATGGGAAGTCGATACCCGCCGTATCTGGCATCCAAACGGGGTGTTTCACCATAATATGGGCAAAGCGGGGCGAGGCCAGAAATGTTTCTAGCCAGCGGATCAAATCGGGCCAAGGCTGTGCGTCAAACCACGCGCGATCCACATTGGCGAATTGGCGCACGAAGGTGACAATGCCCATGTCGGCGAGTGTCGGGTGGTCGCCCAGAAGATATGGGGACTGGGTCAATCGCGTGTTTAGGTCCTGCAGGAACAGCGCGGCCTTTGTGCGCTCTTCGGTGGAATCAACGCCCTCATAGCGGGTGGCGTATTTGTAGCGATCCAGCGCGGTTTTGAAAGGTCCGTCCGAGCGCTCAATTAGGGCGAGGGCCTCCGCTTTGCCGTCGAGCCAGCCCTCGGGATCGTTTTGCGACAAGGCCCAGAGCATAATGTCGAGGCTCTCGTCGACCACGCCGTTTGGCAGAATCAAAACCGGTACCGTCCCTTTGGGAGAGGCCTCAAGCATGGCTTCTGGCTTGTCTCGCAACAGGATTTCGCGGAGCTCGCAGGGGATTTGCGCGGAGGCAAGGGCGAGGCGGGCGCGCATGGCATAGGGGCAGCGGCGAAAGGAATAGAGGAGGGGTTTCATGCGGTGAGTTGGGTGCCCGATACGCCAAGGATCGTCGCCTGAACGATTTGGCCCTCGATTTGCGGGGCGTCAAAATGCACTTCGGTGAATTGTTCGGTGCGACCCATATGGGGGTTTTCGAGCAGAATAGAGTGGGTCTTGCCGATTTGCGCCGCGAGGTGCAGGGCGACCCGTTCGTCGCCAGCTTTGCGAAGACGGGCGGCGCGGGATTTGATTGCATTGCCATCGACGGCAGGCATCAGCGCGGCTGGGGTGCCAACGCGTGCGGAGTAGGGGAAGACGTGGAGCCACGTTAGATCGCAGTCCGTCACCATTTTAAGGGAGTTAGCAAACATCTCCTCGGTCTCGGTGGGGAAGCCCGCGATGATATCGGCGCCGAAGGTCATTTCCGGCCGCAGACGTTTGGCTTCTTCGCAAAAGGCAATCGCATCGTCGCGCAGATGGCGGCGCTTCATGCGTTTGAGAATCATGTCGTCGCCCGCCTGCAAGCTGAGGTGCAGATGCGGCATCAGGCGCGGTTCTGTCGCTATGGCCTGCATGAGGTTGTCATCCACTTCGATGGAATCAATCGAGCTGATCCGAAGGCGCGGCAGGTCGGGGATCAATGTCAGAATCCGCATCACCAAATCACCAAGTTTCGGCGTGGCGGGAAGATCGGCGCCCCAACTGGTAAGGTCAACGCCCGTAAGCACCACCTCGTTGTAGCCCTTTTGCACGAGGCGTTTGATTTGGTCGATCACAACACCTGCAGGCACCGAGCGCGAATTTCCGCGACCATAGGGGATGATGCAGAAGGTGCAGCGATGATCACAGCCGTTTTGGACCTGAACATAGGCGCGGCTGCGGGTGCCGAATCCGTCGATCAAATGGCCCGCGGTTTCGGTGACGGCCATGATGTCGTTGACCTGTACGGATTCGGTTTGGCCGATAAAATCGGGGGCCATCGACGCCCATGTCTCGGCCTGCATTTTTTCGGTATTGCCGATCACGATGTCGACTTCGGGCATGGCGGTAAAGGTGGCGGGTTCGGTTTGCGCTGCACAACCCGTGACGATCAATTTCGCGTCTGGGTTTTCGCGGCGTAGCTTGCGGATTTCTTGGCGTGCCTTGCGCACTGCTTCCGCCGTAACTGCACAGGTGTTAATGATGACCGCGTTTTGCACGCCTGCGGCCTCAGAGAGTTCCTTCATCGCCTCGGTTTCATAGGCGTTGAGGCGACAGCCAAGGGTGGTGAATTTTGGCGTGATGAAATTTGGGATACTCATTTGACAGTTTCCAAAAACGAGCGGTTTAGGCTGGCGTCAAAGACATGCATGGTCGCGCCCGTCATCCAGACACCATCGTCGCGCCAGTCAATTTGGAGTTCGCCACCGTCGAGCACAACATCCACGCGTCGCCCCGTAAGTCCACGCCGGGCGGCGGCGACCGCACTCGCGCAGCTGCTTGAGCCAGACGCCATCGTGATGCCCACGCCACGTTCCCAGACCCGCATACGAATGCGATCAGGTGCAAGAAGCGAGATGAACTGCACGTTGGTACGCTCGGGGAAAAGGGGGTGCTGCTCAAACTTCGCGCCGAGAGTTTCCAGATCAATGGCGTCCGCGTCCTCAACGATAAAGGTGCAATGTGGATTGCCCATGCCCGTGGCGGTGGGATTGCCGTCAATGGGGAGGCTTAATGTATCAATATTTTCCGCGATCGGCACGTCGTTCCAGTTTAGGAGTGGCGCGCCCATGTTGATCCGCGTGAGGCCATTGCCCGCGTCTTCGCCCAAAAGCACACCGCGCTCGGTGCGCAGAGTCACGTGTGATGTGCCAGATTCGGCCATCAAATGTCGGGCAATACAGCGTGTGGCATTCCCGCAGGCCCCTGCAGTGGACCCATCAGCGTTATAAAACACCAACTCAACGTCCGAATCTTTGCTGTCGAGGATTTCAGCCAATTGATCGAATCCCACACCAAGGTGCCGATGCCCCAATGCACGCGCCAAAGCAGGCGTCACAACGGGTGCGCGCCCACGAGAATCGATCACCACGAAATCATTGCCCAGCCCGTGCATTTTCATGAAAGGAAGGGAATCCATTGGAAAAGCCTGTGTCATAAGGGCGATATAGACCCCCTGAAAAAGATTTACCAGCAATCCGACGGAAAAGTGTGAAAAGAGGCTTGACCCCAGCGCTCCACAAACTTAGAGAAGCCCGACAAGTGTGGGCCGGTAGCTCAGTTGGTAGAGCAACTGACTTTTAATCAGTAGGTCTCGGGTTCGGATCCCGACCGGCTCACCAAATATTTCAATGGGTTAGCAGTTTTCTGCTAATCCATTTTTTGTTTGTGGCAACCACCTAGCAATCGCCCTGCATAGAAAAGCGTAGATTTTAGTGGTACTCCGAGTGCGAGTCGTGTGGGCTAATTTCTAATTTAAACAGATACTTGCAGTGAGATGATTGTAGAGCCCCAAGAGTATTTTCGGTGCGTGGCAAGATTATTTATAGCAAGTGATTTTCTGCCCAAACCTGACCTTGGTGTATTGCGCAACTAACGGCAGGTCTGGGCCCATTGCGGAAGTGCAAAAATCTTGCTGCGAGCGCTTGCAGAACGACAAATGCCGCAGGAGTATAAATTTCAGCGGACGTTGCCTCGACGGCTAATGTGTTCGCGCACATGCTCTTCAACTGACACGAATTGGTAGTTGAGGTATACTAGGTCGGTGTGGTCAACCAAATCTAGGAGATAAGAGATGACCCAACACACAATTGAAACAGTCACCTTCAAGCTGAATGATGGCGTAACCCGTGAAGCATTTGCCAAAGCGGCAAAAGCCATAACCGACTTTGCCCGCAAACAGGAGGGCTTTGTTTCGCGCCGATTGTCCTGCAGCGATGATGGGCTTTGGATCGAACATGTGGAATGGGAAACGCTTGAAGCGGCCCAAGCTGCAGGGGCTCAAATTGGGAACGAGCCAAGCCTAGAGGCCTGTATGAAAGCGATCGACGGGCCAAGCGTTGTCTTGCATCATACCACCTTGGAAATCAGCGTGAATTAGGGGCGAATATGCGTCGGAGCGACCGTCTTTCGGAGATAATCGAGATTGTTCAAGATGGTCGCTTGCACTTGGCCCGCGATATTGCCGAGCGTTTGGAAGTCTCGGTGCGCACCATCTATCGGGATTTTGATACGCTTGTTGCGTCAGGCATCCCGATAGATGGTGAGCGCGGCGTTGGATATATGTTGCGCGAACCTGTGTTTCTTCCACCGATGAACCTTTCGTTGGCAGAATTGGAAGCTCTACACTTGGGTATGGCCATTGTAGCAGAAGCTGCTGACACAGAATTGCAATCGGCAGCGGCATCTCTAACCAAGAAAATTGACAAAGTAGCTACGGCTAACGGCACAGTCCCTAAACGTTGGGGATTTGGCGTCTATCCGTTTGTGCAAGCCAAGATTGGCTTTGAACATATGCCACGAATTCGCGCGGCTATCCGCAACAAAGAAAAGCTGAAAATAGCCTATCTGTCCTTAGAAAATCATGCCTCTACCCGTGTGGTTTGGCCGTTGCAAAACGCCTATTGGGGGCGGGTTTGGACCATGACTTGTTGGTGCGAAAAGCGAGGTGATTTTAGATCGTTTAGGATTGACTGCTTAACCAGTTGTAACCTGACCGGTGCCTATTTTGACGACGAACGGGAGCAGCTATTGGAAGAATACCTTGAAAGAGTAAACGCTGAAATGGAGCAGAATGTCGAAAGACATTAACGGGAGGCCAGAAAATTGTGGACCCGTTGCTGCACTGCGGAGACGCCGCGACTGGTCTTACTCGGCACTTCCAAGGCTTGCCGCACCTCAAGCGTTCCTATATTGTTCCTAGTGAGGATTTACGTTTTTAAACTTGGAGAATTGTACGATGATCGAAGGAAGTTGTTGCTGTAGAGCAGTTAGATTTGAACTGTTGAATGCCCCGTCAATGGTTGGCACCTGTCACTGCTCAAGATGTCGCAAGGTCGGTGCAAGCACTATAGCATTCGTTAAAAAAGAGGACCTAAAATGGGTCGAAGGTCGGGAACACGTTCAACTTTTTGAACCGGCGGCCCCTTATATTTACGGCCGCTGTTTCTGTAGAATCTGCGGAAGCTCACTTGGCGAGATTTTGTCCGAAGAAGATAGCTTCCCCATCGCGGCCAATGCCCTTGATGGAGACCTCAGACTGAAGAACCAATCCCATGAATTTGTTGGCGAAAAGCCATCATGGTATGAAATCTGCGATGATGCGGCACAGAATGATGGACATCCGGAAACCTCATGATTTTCATGTGAAGGTCAAAGTTCCCTGAGGCCGAGTCTGAGACAAAAGATCATTGCGATTTGCGGTGAAAAAATCGCCAAGACGGGCGAGATGGTGGGCCTGTCATTCTATGCATTCTTCGCCAATAAGAATGATACCACTGCGCAGTCCTCCGTTGCGGACATTGATCCTTTGGCGCGGCATTTATGAGGTACTAATGTTTGCTATACGGGACGAAGGAGACATTGAAATTTTGAGCCAAGGGCTGAGACTATACGAATGAAGGTTGAGGCCCCAAATACAACCAAATTGAGGGGCAAGAATGAACCACACTATCATTCAAATTGGACTGAGTTTGGGTTTTATTTCGACTTGGGTCGGTTTTGTCTGCCTATTTCTATCTGTGATCCTGCCCAATTTGTCTTTGCTAAAAATCATTCTGTACCCTACTCACAAAGGATGGCCCGCATAAACGATGATATCCTTCGGGCAGTCAAGTCACGCATCTGGCGCGCAGGGCAACTAATGATAGCGATTGGCTCAACGGTGCTCATTTTTGCAAGCATCTTTTGGCTTGCCTTGCGTATTATTGAAACTCAAGGAATGTCTGTCCAGCGCATTTTTTTCTTAGTCGTAGTGAACACTTTGGGCTCTTAGCCGGCTTTCGCTGCGTTTAGACCAGCGGCGGGTTTGGAACCATGGCTTGATCGATTCTTTTGCGACGTTTTCCCAGAATCAGAATAACCACAACAAGGTGAGTACAGGTCATCTAAATTGGAAGACTGTCAAAATTCTGCCACTTCCTGTCTTTACGCTATTTGTGTCGTGAGTTCATTCAAAGGAGCACCCGAGTTTGGAAGACGTGTTAGAAATCATTGTCGTCTTTATCAGCCGTGCTATCTATGGAAGTGAGGACAGGCCACGGCATCCAATATGGCGCAATGCCGTCAGAGCTGTTGCTTTCGTTGGCGGGGGATCAGCAGCTATTTTTTTGCTACCCTTTTCGTTGGAATCGAAATTCCCTTGGTGGTGAAGTTGTTTTGGACGATTGGATTTTTTTGCCTGTTAATCGTTTTTCTTGCAGAATACGCACTCGGGTCAATCCGAGTATTTTGGGCTACTTTAGGCCTCATTGGCCTCCTAATTGTTTTGCTAGTCTTAAAGCTAAACTTCTATTGAGGAGAGGATTGGGGTCGTTTTAGACGGGCTGCGCGGCGAAGGCCGTGGACGGCATATCACAGGGCATCTACTACAAATGGGCGAAGGGCTTCATGGAAGCCGGCAAGCGGCGCTTGCCGGGTGACACGATCCGAGCGGTCACAACCAACGAGGTCAAAGACCTACAACGTGAAGCCCGAGATCAAAAAGAGGTTATGGCTGAGCAAACACTCGAACTCCGTTTAATCAAAAAAGCATGATCAACGGTGGGGGCGACCACGATGAGGTATGCCGCGACAGAGAAATTGGAGAGTATCCAGCTTGGTGAAGGATCGCACCTGTCTGCGCGACAAACGTTGGCCAAGCTTGGCATCCGCCGCACCATATTTTACCGCCCCCTCTCATTGACTGCATTGCAATCAACTGTCGGTCAACGGGACAAACGGACTCAAGGTTCTGGGTTGGGGCTGGCTCTATCTCAGCACTATCTTCGACGATTACAGCCGCTAGATCATCTCGTGGAAGCCCTGCACCAACATGCGGACTGAGGATGAGACTGAGGCGTTGGTTCCGTCAGGTTGTGGCCGAGTGGTGGCAAGAGACAAAGGCATGAAGCACTCACGCAGTGCACCCTATCCCCCACAGACCCAAGGCAAGATCCCCTGTCATCGCTGCAAGCCGCGACTTTTGGGCAGTGGAGCGTTGGCACCAAACCCCGAAGAACCGGATATTTCCGGAAAACTACTTCCTTCCTAGTGATCTTGAGGCGCAAAACGAAGCCTTTGTCGCGCGCCACACCCCCTTTTGACCGGCGGGTAATTCATGCATCCCTGAGAGGGGTGAGAGCCTCAGCAACGTCACGCAAGCAGATGTCTACTTTGGACGCGGCAAAGCCATTCTACAACAAAGAGACAGGTTTAAACGCAAGACACTGGAGACGCGTCGCATAATACAACTAACCAGATGAGCCAAAATCGCGCTTAAATTACGCGGCCCTTGAGGCCAAAAACTCTGCCTGCGCACACAGTAGGCCTCGGATCCCGACCGGCTCACCATTTCATTCAATTAAGCCAGTGTTTAGTGCTCCTTCTCAATTCGGTTTGAGTGAGTTTGCCTTTCAGGGGGAAGCAATACGGAAGCCGTAGGATTGAAAAGCCGTCACATCTAGTGACTTGTCCTTGGCAGCTATCGGCCTAAAATGGACATTGATGCTCAATGTAGCTAACGGCAGGTTTGAACCCGTTTTACCGAATGCAGCGCGCAGAACGCATGTCGTTTGTCATGGTCATGCGCTATAGGTTGTTTGAAATCTGCCGAGGGTATCCCATAAGATCGGGAGAACTTAGCCATCATTTATCAGGAAAAACAATTGATGAGCCGAGTTGAACGCCTTTCTCTCTATATTGCGCTGACTGCCCTGACTGCTTTCGCTATTGATGGCGTGCTGCCAGTAATGCCGATAATAGAAAGTGCTTTTGACGCTGAATCTTCGTTCTCAGGCGCGCAAATTATTACAGCCTTCGTGTTGGGCATGGCTGCCGGAGAATTGTTGATTGGCCCCATCAGCGACGCCTTCGGACGCCGCCCCGCTGTGATTTCTGGGCTGGTGGTGTTTGTCATTGGCACAGTGGTCGCCGCCACAGCAGAAAGCTTTTCGGCTGTGATTTTTGGAAGGTTCCTTCAGGGCATAGGCGTCGCTGGACCGAAAATTGGAACACGTGCAATGATCCGCGACCGGTATGAAGGCGCGGACATGGCTAGGATAATGTCGGTGATTTTCACCTTGCTTATCCTTGTGCCGATGATTGCGCCCACATTGGGTGCTTTGATCGCAGCCGCCGCTGGTTGGCGAGGCGTGTTCTGGTCGTATCTGATGTTGGCGGCGGGGATGGGCGCATGGCTGTGGCTGCGACATCCCGAGACGCTGCATTTTGAGAAACGCGTGCCCTTAAGTCCGCGCAGGTTGTGGCGAAATATCCGGAAAATGCTGTTTCGCATCGACGTTATGCCCATTGTCATCGCAACCGGTTTCGTCTTTGGCGCACAACTTACCTATTTTGCGGTGGCTGCGAACCTCTTTGGCGCGGTTTATGGTGTCTCGGCAACGATGCCCGTGTTCTTTGCACTTCTGGCAACAGGTACTGCGTTGGCTCTTGTGTTTAACGTTTGGCTGGTCGGGCGCACAGGGATGGAGGTTCCGATATTTGCGGGGCTAATGGTGCTGGGATTGTCGGGGACAGGGCTTTTGATCGCTGCCGTAATTTGCGGTGGTCACCCTCCGCTGGTCTTTCTGCTTGGTCTAACTTGGTTTGGTTTCTTTGCCCTCGGCCTTTTGTTCGGCAACCTCAATGCGTTTGCTATGCGCCCGCTCGGAGACTTGGCGGGTCTCGGGTCGTCCATCATTGCTTCAGGTTCCAGTCTAGTGGCATTTGCCTTTGCGACTGCTGTAGAAACGGTCGTTGTCGCTCCGGTTTGGGCCCTCGCGTGGGCGTTCACCCTTGCCGCCCCCCTCTCCGCGTTCTTCATCTTACTCGCAATTCCGGCTGGGTCTCGAAAGCAGTTTTTTCAAACTATGCGCAACCAGAAGTGACCCAGCGGACAATGCCAGATCAATTCGGAAGCAAAGCCCTAATTGATCAAATGGCAGTCGCTGCTTGCAGCGATGAGAGGGGCGGTTCTTGGAGAACGTGGAATGATCGGGAATAGGATCCGTCAGACCCAGCTTGCAGAACCAATAACATGCGCATCATTCGTTATGGCTCAATAGAAGGACGACCCGTCGTATTGTAAAACTCAGACAAATGTTGGCGAACACTGGACAAACCAATTGCCCGAGATACGTGGTCAGATGGAACAGGATCCTCAATCCCTCATATCCACAAGGAAGCTGATTCAGCCAGGCGTTCTCAAATCAAGAAGGGTTTTCCAACAGAATAAGACGTGAGCATACCTTGACGGTCGTCGCAGCGATTTGGTTTTATTCTGGCGCTCGGACTCGTGGCCGGACTTCTCAATTACTTGGTGGGTGACCTCCTTTGAGTTGAAGATCAGCAGGTAAAAAAATCGCTGCCTACGTCAGTGTCATCTTTTCGGAGGAAGCTACACTGGTTATTTTGCACCCAAATTGTTTACAGTCATCTTTCCACATAACTATTTGAAACTAATTTCTTTATCATCCGTTTGATACTTATGTTGTAGCATTGGGAACTATGGTTTCTTTATTTTTTCTGCAAGATCAGAAAATCGCGATTATGACACAGATTAGGTCCCCAAGGTTGTTGTCACTGATTGTAATTCTGCGGAATGCGGCTTCTTTTCTTAAAGTGAGCCTTGTTGTTGTCCTAGCTTTTGTAAACCCACCGGCAACCGCTAACCCCCTAGACAGCTCATTAACACCGATGCCGGAGGAGCGCTTTCCCTGTGCAGCCTTCACGGATGACGCGACCTAGGTTGACTTTTCTATTAGGATGCAGCTTGAGGACCGCCGTGTTCCGATGCGGGTGCCTAAACAGTACTTTGAAGATTTTTGGGATCGTAAAAGCGGCTATGAAACCACGTCGCAGCTGTTCCGCGTTGAAATTGGAAGCTTTGCATTGGTGAGTCGTCCAGAAACGTCAAAACGCAATCGCGTCGGTGTGCATAACTGGTTTACCTTCAATACTACCGACGTTGTCCCTCTCGATGAAGTGGCGGCGATTCATCTGAAACTGTCTATCTTGATAAAAGATCGAAAACGCATCTCTGGTGTTTTTACTCGATTGCCCGGGCCTCATGGATTGTATGAGTTGGGATTTTCAGGGGTACAGCTTCAATTCCGACGTCCGGAAAATGTGTATATAGTGGAAACGCCGAGCAAAGGTTTGACATCCGTCTTGGAATGCGACGCTCCTGAATCCGTTTTGAACCCAGGCTGCCAGCTCAATTTTCGTGCGTCGGGCATGGATGTGACCTTAAATTTCCAACGTTCAGACCTTCCGAACTGGCGCAAATTTCAAGCCGATACCACTCGTTTTTTAAACTGTGCAACATCCTCAGGAGCTTGATTTCTCATGACGACTTTCGACCTCGCAACAATAAATGCACCTATCATTTATAGAAGGTGCGTTGTCAGAACGTCCAGTTAGCCCGTGGGCTGGATGCTACGGGCTCACAAAAATGACGCACTATTGGGGAAACCAAGGCCGAGCGATCAAGGGCTAAGAGATCACACTCAAGCCGCGACTCAAATTTCTCTTTCGGGTTTAGCAGAGACCTGATCCAGTTATTGCAGCGAAGTGCATTTTATCCTGTGTGGATGGCTCCAGCTTTGCAAGCCCTTTTCGGTGATTGATACATTGTCAGATGCAGTCTTGTGTCCGGCCTGTTAGCGCGGCACATTTGACCGCTGGCCCTGATGGTTTCCACGAACCAAGCCCCATTCCGCAGTGCGAACATCAAGCGTTCAGGACAAAACACGGGGTATCTTGGTTTTAGGGCTGACAATTTTTCCATCACTTCATTGGTCTTGCAATCTCTTGTTCTTGATCTCTAGGGTTAGATAACTCTTACTTTGTAAGGTTCGTTGCGGGTTAAAACAGCCCAGATTATTCGCGCTGTTTTGTTGGCCATAGCAACCGCTGCCAACTCGGTTGGTTTTCGTGCCAGTATATCTGCAAACCACGGATCAAAGGCTTCTGGTGTCTTGGCAATCTGCCGTACTCGGGACACCATGCCTAAATAAAGTAAGCGTCGAATGTACTGGTCTCCCATCTTTGAGATGCGTCCCAGGCGTTCTTTTCCACCGCTTGATTTGTTGATTGGCGTCAGCCCTAACCATGCAGCAAACTCTCGACCATTGTTGAACTGTTTGCCGCTTCCAATCGTTGCTACAATCGCCGAAGCAGTAATCGGGCCGACACCCGGAATGGTTTGAAGCCGTGCAACGCGTTTCTCACGCTTGGCAATCTGGATTATCTCGCGGGAACAGCGTAGAATTTTTCCATGTAAAAACAGCATCTGGTCACCAAGCTCGACGATCACATTGCCAGCAACTTCAGGAAGGTCTGGCTGTTCTCCGTCAAGATAATTCTTCGCAAATTGAATAGCATGACCAACGCCCTGGGGAAGGACAACGCCAAACTCGGCCAATTGCGCCCGCAGCATGTTGATCGTTTGTGTTCGCTGCCGGACAATAAGATCACGGGTCCGATGAACCGCAAGTATTGCCTGTTGTTCAGGTGTCTTCACTTCGACAAACCGCATTGTAGGGCGAGTGACTGCTTCGCAGATGGCTGCTGCATCAACAGCAACTGATTTACCGCGTTTGACATAAGGCTTCACGTGAACTGGCGGGATCAGCTTGACGTTATGACCCAGTTTGGTCAATTCGCGCGCCCAGTGATGACTCGTCCCACAAGCTTCGATACCAATGAGGCAGGGATCTAAGCGTGCAAAGAACGGCAACATTTGCGATCTTCTTAAAGCACGGTTGAACGCTACATCTCCATTGTCGGCGATACCGTGGACTTGGAAAACGTTCTTAGCCAAATCAAGGCCAATCGTTGTAACTTGCATGGGGTGGCTCCTTTCAAACAGTTTATGACATCTGCAGTATGGCGCATTACGACGCCGATGGTGCAGGAGCCATCCACCCCATCCGCAATGCAGCCATCGGCGTGTATCGCGGAGAATGGTCGGTTCTCTGTTTCCTCAACGCCCGCAAGTTCGCTCACGTGGGCATGACAGATCGCACGAACGATAGTTCTTTACCTAAATTCCAACCGCAACCATACGCGACCTAAACGTTCGGCTCCGCAAGCTGCATATCGGACCGTTCCGGTAATGATTTGCACGAAACGAGCGCCTAGTGCTCGAGGCTGTAATCATCAACGGCCGCTAGAATTCGAAAGTCGCGTTCGTCAGTCAGAGCATCAGGCACGAAATCAAAACAAAAGCGTTGGTTTGGTCTTTCCGGCAGTACCTTTGGCTGGCACGTGCCCAAGGGTCGCCGTCCAGCGCCCGCGCCTCATCGGATCCGATGTTTCCCTTAGTCTTTGCAAAACGTTACCGAGATCTTCCGTGCCCCCGACATCTGTCAGCGGACTTAGAGAAAATATATTGCTCTTTGATCATCGATACGATCCGTTCGTCTTTAAATCGTGCCTTTATAGCTGAGTTTTTTTCTTCGAAATTAGGACAGGCGCAAACTCAAAGATTCTCCTTGAGTCTGCGCCTGTTTCTCGAGAAAAACCTCGGTGAGTTAAGGTGCAAAGCCCGTTTTTGAGATGAAATCGATTTCGACGCAGATGTCTCTGAACCCAATAGTAGGATCAGTCGTGCGATACTAAGGTATTATCTGGCGCGTAAATTACCTCAAATTTCTCAAAAATATCCCCTCACAAGAGATGTCGAAATTAAGGTCCATCCATCTGCAACCACGAAGAATGCCAGCTTGAATGGGAGGGACACAACGGCTGGAGGAACCATCATCATACCCATCGACATAAGCACGGCAGCTACCACAAGATCGATAATTAGGAATGGTAGGAAAACCAAAAATCCGATCTCGAACGCACGTTCAATTTCCGACAGCAAGAAAGAAGGCACTAGCAGCGACAATGGGTGGTCCTGCGTGCTTTCGCCAAGAACCGCGTCAGGCCGTAAAGCTGCGAGAGAATTAAACGTTTCGTCATCAATTCGGCCCGCCATGAATTCTCTAAAAGGCGCCATAGCTTCCTTGAAAGCTTCTTCCATTGGTATTTGGTTTTCAATTAATGGCGAAATTCCCTTGATCCAGGCTTCTGTAAAAACGGGCTCCATGACGAAGTATGTCAAAAAGAGCGCTAAACTCACGATCAACATGTTAGGAGGAGATTGTTGTAGGCCAATTGCTTGTCGAAGTATTGACAGAACAGTCACAATAAATGGGAAACAGGTTACCATAATTGCTAGACCCGGAACGATACTTAAGATCGTTATTAAAGCGATCAGTTGAACGCTTCGAGCTGCAATCGAGCCATCGTCCCCCAGTGAGAGGGATAACTCTTGGGCGAAGGCGGGCTGATTTAAAACAACCAAGAATACGGTTGCGGCCCCCATCGCCCAAACTGTTTTAAAATTCATGATCCTAGAGGCTTTCCTGAATATTGATAACTTCCGTCAGGCGAACAGCAAGCTGTCCGGCCTTGTCGCCCTCTAGTTCTTGAAGCTCACCTTTTGCTATGAGTCGATTGCCGACAAACAACTCGACGGGCTGGTCTATTGTTCTGTCGAGTTCAAGGATGGAATCTTGATCCAGAAGTAGTAAGTCTTTCACCAATGGGCGGGCTTTTCCGACCGAAACAGTGATTTCAATAGGTACCTTTGTGAAAGGGTTACCTTTCTTGCCGTCGACCGAAGAGCTATCCATAATTTGTTTCCTTATCTTCCGTTTCAAAAAAACCGTCCAAGGCGCTTGAAAACCCGTCGAGCAACCCGTCCAAATCCACTTGGGTCTCCGCTTCCCCAATGCGGATATAGACCTGCCCATCACCCAAGGATTCTTCCTCAATTATTTTGAGGGGAAGACTATCTTGTCCTGCCGCTAGTTTTTCCAACGCATGCCTGTTCATAGGTCCAACGACGAGTTCTACCGGGATCGAGCTTTGCGTTCCGGCCATCTCAATAATTTGGTCGGCGACGAGTGGTCCAATTGCGCTTTTCGCCATTTTTGGAAGGACCTTGGCGACCATTTCTCTCAGGAGTGGCTCTAGCGACTTTAGGATCGTGGCCCTTACTTCGTGGTACGTAAATGCAAGTTCATTGAGGTTTCGGGCGAAATCGGAAGAAACTCTCTCCTGATCAGAAACATGCGATGAAAGAGAATCGTCCCAACCAGCTTTGTAGCCTTGCTCGAAAGCCTCAAGCCTTGTTTCTTCTAGGGACGAAAAATCAAGCGCGTCGTCTTGCACGTGAGACAAAACCTTGCCGCTTTCAAATACTTCAAGTTTAAACGGTTTTGACATTACGCGGTTTCCTCATCTTCCATCCAGCTTTTCAGGGTTGCGACGGTTTCCTCTTGGCGCTCCTTAATCATTTCTCGAAGCCTCGCGACGGGATCATCGGAATCTAACTCATTCATAGAGTTCCCCGCGAAGCCGGAGGCCATCGGGAGACTAGGGAGCCCTCCTAAATCGGGCAGGTCAAAATCAGTAACGGTCGACATCGCGGGAGAAGAGAAGCTGTTATCGTCGATCTCTCCGTTTAAGGCGGGTGGTACCGAAAGGTCAAAACTGGGCATTGGGGGAATTGGCGGTGCGATAACTGGCTGCGGCGCACTACTGGCGATTTCAAGGGTGCCGCTGGTTAAAATTGGCCTTACGACAAACAACCCTAAAATAATTGCAACAAGGCCAAGGACCACCAGTTGAATAACCGTCATAACGTTGACACCCAAGGATGTAATCGTTGAAATTGTGGCCTCGGTGCCAACGTCGGCAAGCGGCTCAAAGGCCATAGATTTGATTGTTATGGTGTCCCCGCGCGATTCGTTGAAGCCCACGGTTGATGCGACAAGGTCTCTCAGGGATGCAATTTCTTCGTCGCTACGGGGTTGGAAGTTCTCGCTTCCATCTGTTTCAATAGTTCGCAATCCATCTACCAATACAGCGACACTTAAGCGCTTTATTGCTCCAGGAACCTTTAGGATTTCCCGCTTAACTTCTGAAACTTCGTAATTTGTGCGCTCCCGGATTTCACTGTTTTGACTGGTGCTGGTATCGCCACCACCTTCCGCATCTCCTGCGGGAAGATTGCTCGCAACAGTAACACTACCGGATCCACTTTCATTTGAATTTGTGGAGCGTTCTTCTGTGTCGGTGCTGATTGCGACCCGAGAGTCAGGATCGAAAGTCCGCTCGAAAATGGATTCACTGTCGGTTTCCGTCTCGACGCTTACTTCTACAATAGCCTTTCCGACCCCAACGCGTGCCTCAATAATGCGCTCCACACTTCGGCGCATTTCAAGGGCTTTATCGTCCGAGGAACTTCCGCCAGACAGCGAATCATCGGCTCCGATAATCACTCCGGCGCGCGCATCGATAATTGACACATTTTCCGGCGTGAGGCCCGCAACGGCTGATGCCACTAAATTTCTTAACGCCCGCGCTTGTGCGCCGTCCACACCCGCGCCTTGACTGGAAACCGTCACAGATGCTGAAAGGCTCGTGTCGCGTCGGAAAGGTTGTGATGATGAGTTTGAAAGGTGAACTCTCGCGGCTCGAATATTCGGGCTGACCAGAATTGTCCGCGCTAATTCCCCTTCTTTTGCGCGCCAATAAGCAGCATCGAACATTTGCGACGTTGTTCCAAATCCGGACAGCGTATCAAGGAGCTCGTAACCCTTAGTACTATTGGCAGGAAGCCCTTCTGCCGCAAGCGTCATGCGCAACTCATCGCGGCGGCTCGAATCGACATAAATCGATTCCCCTCGGACTTCGTAGTCTACATTGCGCTGCTCAAGGCTTTCGACTACATCCCCTGCCGCATTTGCTTCGACGCCTGCATACAAGAGGGCCATTCCGGGATTTGCGGCAATGCGAGAGAGCCCCAGAATCGCCGCGAACATGGCCACAGTAGAGACGACGACCATTATTCGGCGGCGCGGGTTGAGAGAAAACCAAACAGACAGGAGCTGTTGCAAATTGATATTCCTTTATTCAGGGCTTCTGCCACTTCTTCAAAAATGACTTTCTGCGAACAGCCTTAACAATCGGTTAGTTTTCGTCTGCCTATAAAGAACATGTTGAAACTTAATGGTGATGACATGGCCGACAAAGAGCAGCCTACTGGCGAGAACGAACAGAAAAAGTCCTCCAAGAAACCTATGGTCATAGGTTTGGTCCTATTGCTTCTGGGGGGAGGCGGTGGCTTTGCTGCCGTAAAAACAGGGATGATTTTTGGCCAGCCAAGCGATGATCCGGAAATTGAACATGTGGAAATAGATGCGCTTCCAAATGTTGAGTTTGTTCCTCTAGATCCGTTGCTCATTTCACTGGGTGGTCCGGGCAGATCAAAGCATCTTCGCTTTACGGCTCAGATCGAAGTTGAGCCAAAAAGCGTTGCGGACGTTACGCGATTGGTTCCGCGCATTGTTGACGTCCTAAATAGTTATCTTCGGGCAGTTGATATCACCGAACTTGAGAGCCCGTCCTCGCTTATTAAGCTACGCGCGCAGATGCTGCGTCGTATTCAAATGGTAACTGGCGAGGGACACGTCCGGGATCTTCTCATCATGGAATTTGTTTTAAATTAGGAGGTTCCTATGACACTTATTGCCGACATATTACTCATCGCTGGCGCCCTTGGTTCCGCTATCTACTGCATCGTACTTTCCCGCCGACTCAAAAAATTCAATGATTTGGAGCATGGAGTGGGTGGTGCCGTGGCTTTGATGTCGACCCAAGTTGACGATATGACCAAAACTCTATCCAAGGCCCAAAACGCCGCAATTTCTTCCACTTCTTCACTATTAGAGTTAACGACGCGTGCTGAAAAATCCGCGCAACATTTGGAACTTCTCGTTGCTTCCTTGCACGACTTACCAAAAGCGTCTGAGCCTGAGTTGCGCCCGAAGGATGATGAGAAAGTCGTTGAGTATGAGGATCTTCAGTTTTTGAGGCACAGTCAAAAACCAAAAGAGGAGACTACCGCATGACTGCGAGCAAGCGTTCAACTCCGAAAAAAAGGAAGGCGAGGCAAGGCCGTTACGCTCTTTTCATTGTTTCGGCGCTTTTTGTAATGTCGGGAGTATTAAGGCTCGGTGGTGGAACCGGCATCGCCATAGCTAAGGAAATTGAAGCGCTTCGTGCAAATGAGAGTGATGGGGAATCAGCTTTGTGCGAACCAAGTGCTGGTATTGCAAATTTGCTTTCTGACCTAAGTTCACGAGAAGAACGCGTCATGAACAGAGAACTCGCGCTTGAGAATCGTATGGTCGCTCTCGAGTTGGCAGAGAAAAAATATTCTGAGAGTTTGGCCGAACTCATCGAGGCGGAATTGGCGCTGGACGCCACTATAGTACGAGCGGACTCCGCATCAGAATCGGATTTAGGCCAGTTAACCGCGATGTATGAAAACATGAAGTCAAAAGATGCCGCCGCGCTTTTCGAAGAAATGGATCCAAACTTTTCATCGGGTTTCCTCGTGCGAATGAAGCCAGATGCCGCGGCGGATATTCTGGCGGGGCTCAAACCAGAAACCGCTTATGCGATTAGTGTCATTCTGGCGGGCCGAAATGCCAATGTTCCTCGAGAAGGCCTATAATCGAAAAACATTCTTAACACCCTTTTGCCATAGTGAGTGCAACAAAACTGAAATGGATCGATTTACGCTATGCTGGGAATTATTGGAATCATAGTCATATTTGTTATGGTATTTGGGGGATATCTCGCCGCTGGCGGTAAGATGTCAATTATCCTGAAGTCTCTTCCTTTCGAGTTTATGATGATTGGTGGCGCAGGTACTGGCGCATTTTTGATCTCTAACGATGGAGCCGGCGCGAAATCTACAATCAAAGATCTTGGAAAGGTCTTCAAAGGCGTTAAGTGGAAGCACTCAGACTATCGAGATATGCTTTGCCTGCTTTTTGAACTTATTCGTTTGGCTCGTCAGAACCCCGTTGGGCTTGAGGAGCACATAGAAGCGCCAGAAACATCGTCAATTTTCACAAGATACCCGAAAATCCTGTCGGACAAAGAGGCTGTTGCACTCATTTGTGATACCCTTCGCTCGGCATCGATGAATTATGATGACCCGCATCAAGTAGAAGAAGTGCTTGAGAAGCGCATGGAGGCCAATTTCCACCATGCGATGCACGGAAGCCACGCTATGCAATCACTTGCGGATGGCCTTCCTGCACTTGGAATTGTTGCCGCGGTTCTTGGCGTTATAAAAACAATGGCGTCCATCGACCAGCCGCCAGAAGTTCTTGGGAAACTAATCGGCGGCGCTCTCGTTGGTACCTTTTTGGGTGTATTTTTAGCTTATGGATTGATGGGTCCATTCGCTGCAAAAGTACAGTCTGTTGTAGAGGAGGATTCACACTTTTATGGCCTAATTCGAGTAGTCTTAGTGGCAAATCTACATAATCATTCGACAAACATTTGTATAGAAGTCGGCAGGCAGAATACGCCAAGTCATAGTCGCCCAAGTTTTAGCGAACTGGAAGAAGCTCTAAAAGACGTGAAAACCGAGGCCGCATGAAACGGATCGTTCAAATAGTCTTATTGTTGTTGGTTTCTTTTCCAGCATACTCCCAAACAATTATCGCTAGATCTGGGGAACATGAAAACTTTTCTCGTATTGTTTTGCCTTTTCAAAATGCGGTGACCTGGGAAATGGGGCGGTTTGATGGTGGATACATTGTACGATTTGAAACGCCAATTGATGAAATCGATTTTTCAAATGTGTATCGGCTAATACCGAGAACGCGGATTTCCGATCTCGAGTTTGCATCGCAGAAAAACGAAATTAGGCTGTTTGTGAATTGCACCTGCCATGCAAATGCCTTCGATTTCAAAGAAGGGAAGCTGGTTTTGGACGTTTTAGATGGCCAACCAATCTCGGGCTCTCTGTTTGAAAACGCTCTAAGGAGTATAGAAGATGAGGGGCCAGACGACAGAACTGTGATCGCGGCTCAACCTATTATTCGATTACTTGATACCAATGCGCCTCTTCAAGAAAAGAAAGACAATGATGTTAGTAAGTCAGAAATTGACAAAGCAAAAAATCATGCGCTAGATTTTGCTTTAAAACCACTGCCAGCTTCAGAACGCGGTGTTTCATTGTTGTTCGATACATTTCCTAGGCTTTTGAACGAACCCGCTAACACCGCCATTGCAGAAATTTCTAGTGGCAAAATAACAGGAATGGAATCGAGGTTGGCCAACCAAATTGGGCGCGCCTCCACCCAAGGTCTTCTAGAACCAAATTTGCTGGAAAGGCCGACCTTTCCACCTCAACCGATCATTCTGAATGAACCGCTTGCCTCAGGAAGTGTTGGCCCGACTGCCGAGGTTCCCAACAGAAAAGCTCCACATATCCGCATTCAAGCAACAACCAGCATTGATCAAGGCGTGATTGATGCGTTTGCCAACAGCGGTCCACTTCGAACGAATGGGCTAAAGAACGAATGTCTACCGAAGGAGGCATTTAGTGTTGAGAATTGGGGAACCGAGGGGGCGATATTCTCGGGAATTTCTAACGCTCGCATTCGGCTGTTTAGTGAATTCGACGCAGCATCAAATGAGGCGGCCGAAAGCCTCGCAATGGCGTATATTTACGCTACTTTCGGTAGTGAGGCAATGCAAGTAATTAGAACACAAAGTACTCAGCTTAGTAACCATAATTTGCTTTTTGAAATTGCTTGGACACTTGAGTATGGCAGCGGAATTCAGGAGGGTGTCCTGTCTGAACAGCTTAACTGCGCCACTGCGGGTGCCATGTGGGCAATTCTCTCAGGCAATGAGATTCCGAAAAACCATTCCATTAACCTACCTTTCGTGAAGAAATCGTTTTCTGAACTGCCACTACATCTGCGCCGCTATTTGGGCCCACGATTGGTGGAAAAGTTTTTACAAGCAAGCGATCGCAAAACTGCAGTAGAAATTAGGAATGCAGTTAGTAGGGCGGAAGGGCAACACGGCGACGAATTCACCTTAGCGGATGCCAAATTAGAAATTTCTCAAGGCTACTCGATTAAGGCAATAGATTCATTGTCAACGATTGCTGGAGGTGGCTCGGAAACCTCAATCGAAGCTCTACTTGAAATTGTTCAAAATGAAATTCTAAATAAAAAACCCATTTTAAAATCTAGAATTCTGGAACTCGAAGCTTTGACGTTTGAATTGCGAGGTACTGAAATAGAAGCCAAAATCATACCAACGTTAGTAGCAGCCATAGTGAAAAACAACAGTCTTCAGAAGGCGTGGGACATCTTGGCAGCGTCATCTGAAACGAACGTTTTGACACCAGAAATCAGCTTGAGCTTGTTTTCTCAAACTCTGATTGGGGCATATGAGAATATGGACACTGCGAAATTTCTTGAGTTTGTCTACACTAACGAAGAATTGATTGTTGCGCTGGACCTTTCACGTTCTTTGAAACAACGCTTGGCCAAGCGACTAGTTGACAATGGGTTGTCAAGTTTTCCGGTAAAAATTTTAGGAATTCAAGAGCAGGACGAAGAAGGTGACGCTTTGATATTTGCCGCCGCTGCCAACAATAGAAACGAGCCGCACATGGCTGTAGAGTTGACAGCAAATTACCCCAACAATGAGACAGCTACACGAATCCGAATTAGAGCCGCAGTTTTGTTAAAAGACAATAAGCTTAGAGCTTTTGAGGAAGCTAAGCTTGGCAATGATGACGCAGCCATTGAAGCTCAATGGAGAGGTCGAGACCTTGCGGCCATTTCTAGGCAATCATCTTCAGACTTGAGTGCGGCTGCAACGCTACTTGATGTTCAAGATAAAACTTCCGTGGAGAATAAGGTCGAAGATATCAAACTTGCTTCATTGAGGGGAAAACTGAATGAAATTCGTAACGTTAGGAGAGTCGCAACCGAACTTCTAGTTAAATTTGGGGGCCCTTTAGGAGATAATTGATGCGGTTTTCTTTTCGGAATAATATTGCGGTAATCCCCCGGTAATCCCCCCATTTCTAATGGGGTGCGGCTGTAGAACTTACGCGGCCATTTTCAGTTTCTGGGCGGGGGTCATGCCGCCTATGCCCATATTCGGGCGGTCATTGTTGTAAGTCCATA
>NZ_JBGFCF010000019.1:0-62391 GCF_041205445.1 Falsihalocynthiibacter sp. CO-5D18
GGTTCATTCGCAAGCCAAACTCAGCGCTATTGCCAGACAGTTGAACGAACGCCCCCGCAAGACCTTGCAATATCAAACCCCAGCTGAGAAGTTCGCCCAGTGTGTTGCGTCGATCAGTTGATCCCGCCGCGCATAGTGACCAATGCTGCACCTGAACATGCAATCTGCTTCCGTCCCATATACGCTTGATTGGATTGAAACTCGGGATGATCAGTTGAGGCATTGGAAGCTGCATATGTCATCCTCAGCCATGGTCATCCAGAAAACATGGATCAAGTGCAACGTTTCATCCACGATTATCTCGTGTATCTTCGCACCAAAATCGGAGAGCATATAGACGAAAGCGGCGATTTGACCTACGCTTTTTATATTGACCAATCGTCCTACACGCGCCTTGATACATTTGAAGAACCCGCGACCAAGAACGCGGGTTGAGTTTATGAGAAGATGGAGTTTGAGTAATCGAGCAACAAGTTTAGCAAAGGAAAAATACTATGGAACTTACAAAAAACGTTGGATCAACAGATCGCATGATAAGACTAGCCGTCGGCGCAATTCTCGTAGTCCTCACGCTCATGGGGACGATTGGTGTCTGGGGCTGGTTGGGTCTAATTTTAATTGGAACGGCATTTCTTAACTTCTGCCCACTTTACAGAATTCTTGGCAAGAGTACCTGTAAGATGAAATAAGCTTATCAAGCTGAGATCGTGGGACTGTCGGCGAATTTAGAAAAAAGAAGATTTGCCGACATCGGCCCAGCCACATACAAAGCACTGCGCTCCTGACAGCAGCCGAACTGAGGCTAAGAGACCCCCCTTACGACAATCTGGTGATCTGTCGGGATTTTTTCGGAGATATTCATCTTGATTCATACTTTCTATATAGGGAGAAAGCCGATAAGATTGATCTGTCAGGATCATCGTCTCTTTGCTTTCTCGTATGAGTTCGCTTTGATGCGATATTTTTGAAGCCATCATGCTATCTTTTAACGAAATTAGCGCTTGAGCATTGTCTGGGTTCAGGATGTAATTTCTGTTGTAATACGACTTACCTACAACTTCTGATATCACGCAAGCCATTATTATTATTTAATAAAAGTAAAACATGTGTGGTTTACTTTATCAAAATATCTACTTGTAGAAAAAGCGTTTACTTACAAATAGTAAAATAGTCATTTCTGAGAAGTGACCTACGAGAGTTTTACTTTTAGCCGGTTCAGAAAACTAATTATTCGAAAGCCGCTAGCACCAAGCCAAAAAAAGAAAAGTATGTATTTCCAAAGTTTGAGGCAAATTGAAGCGAATCACTGACAGCGGTGTCGCCGAACTGGGGAAGAGAAAATCCTCAACGGAATTCAAACGAAAGTTGTACCGCCCACAAAGGCGTTTCAGTATCGTCGACTCAATTGTTACGAAGTAACGACAACAGAAACGGAAGCAGGACGGATGGCTTTTCTGATTAAAAGACTAAGAAAGTCCGGAAAATGCTGGAAGATGCACTGGGGCGTCAAAGACCAAAAGACAGGCAAGACGAAGATAAAAACCAAGATGTTCGACGGCACTGATAAGAAAACCGCACTCCTAGAGGCTCGGCGCATCGAAGCCGAAATGTCCCAAGCTGGGGATTATGGTGACGGGGCACAACCGCTGGCGGCATTCCTCAAGGTTTGGATGCCTTACGCCTCCGAAGGCCTGAGCAATTCCACTCTTATGCAATACGCTTGGCAGGAACGCGTCTTAATCGAATGGTTTGGGGACTTACCCCTCAATAAAATAAACGCCCTGACCTTCGTATCCTTGGGCCGTAAGGCGAAGGAAAGAGGCTTTCAGCCCTACACCATTCAACTCTTCACGAAAATTCTAAAGCGAATCGTGCGGGATGCCATGGCATGGGATATTTTACCTCCGACGCTAGGGCCGATGTTGTCGACCGTAAAAATGGTGAAGAACCCACGAAAGCAACCGCCCATCCGTTCGATAGAGGAAACAGAACTTCTAGCAAGCAGGGTACGGGCCGCTAACCCAACCGCAGCGGACATGCTGTTGGTCGCGGCCTTTACAGGCGTTCGTTGGGGCGAAATAGCGGCTCTAACGCCAGCCGATATCGACCTCGATACAAAGCGCCTCCATATTGCTAAAACGGTTGCTTACGAGAAAGGGGGCGTGACAGTTCAAAACGCCCCCAAATCGAAAGCGGGCAACCGATACCTGCCCTTAAGCGAAGAACTGATCCGCGTTTTTACACCACGTGTTAATACCACAGCAGAACACAATCTTCTCTTTCCTGCATTTAGAGGCGGCCCATTATCGCACAGCGTTTGTAGTAAGGTGATTAGCGGTCCAGCCGAGGAGTTGGGAGTGGCGACGGGTTGGCATGCGTCGCGTCACTATTTCGCGTCGCATCTTTTGCGAAATGGCGTTCCCCTTCCGGCGGTATCAAAGATGATGGGGCATTCCTCCCCCCAAATTACAGCGTCGCTCTATAGCTGGGTTCTCGATAATTTCGAAGCGGAGGCACAGGTGTTGGACGCCTTGCGGTATAGGGTGGCGAAGCCGAAGCTGCGGGTGGCTAAGTAGTCTTTAATTAAACAAAAATGGCAGAGATGAGACCAGAGGCGACATCGGTCAGGAGTGCAGTGTTTGGTGCTATGGGCGGGAAGGCGACAATCGCTACAGGTGAGAACTCTGATAGACTTTGCGCCAAAGAGGACCTTCGATGCGTGATCACTCCAAAAGGGCCGTCGTTGACATTTAGGGCGGAAACCTACTATTCGTTGTGATGGCTAATTCCATACGACGACGGTAAATTTATTCTTAGACAAGTTGACAATCTTGCCCAAAATAGTTTTTGAAACGACCTTGGAGCGATTGGCGAGTATTTGACAGCGAAGCGGCAGTATTTTCGGAGAAATCTCGATAAATTATAATTGCGGCAAATAAATTTTGACGCGTTGCTGCAATAATTCGACCGCTACCAGAAGGTGAGATTTGCTCGATTCTTTGTCACTCTCGGAAATCATCGCCGACATATAGGGGATCGTAATTGCTGCGATTACAACGTCTCCTTGCCCACCCATGACGGGGGCGGAAAGCTCTGTAATTCCTGGAAATTCTGGGTTAGGGGCCTCAGTTAATTTCGACAAAGAATGTGTCGCATCCGTGTTTTGGGATGCCGTTAAGATGCAGACTCTTGCCGAACTATCGGCCACCTTGCTGCGGTGCCCGACTTGGACAGAAATGGAGTAGCCTTTGGTCGCCTCGGCCTGCGCGACAACAAGGACCGCATCGTCGTCCAGAACGGACAAATGACAGGAAAGCGAGACTTGTTCGGACAGTTCCGCCAACACTGGCATGGCAACTTCAGCGATCCGATTATTTATGGAACGATTGGAACCAAGTACAGAAAGGCGATCAGTAAGAACATAGTGATCATCAGCAGCACGGGAGATGAATTGCCGCTCTTCGAGAACAATCATCATGCGGAAAATCTCGTTTTTGGAACGCCCGACACCTGCTGCAATTTGCGACAACGACAGTTCCTTGTCTGACAGTGAGAGCAACTCAAGAATATCGAGGCCTTTTTCCAGCGCTGGCGCTGAATACTTCTGAAGCTTCGTGAGATTGCTGGACGCCATGACTCGTTTTCTGCATTTCCGGTTAGCGCGGGATGATTATTTCACTATTGCGAACTAGCACCAGAGAAAATTTGGCGCAAGGGAGCCATTTACCCCTTGCGCCTTGGATCATAGTTGACGGGAGTTTGTCAATTTTGATCCGTTTTTATACGCCTTATTTCAACCCGTTGCGCACAAGGATCTCATCGGCATTCGCACTTGTGATTGCCTCGGTTCCCATCACAACTGATTTTTCAACTTGCTCGCCGTCAAGGTAACGAAGGGCTTGGCGCAATCCTTCAGCACCTGGAGTTGGGTAAAGAAAAGTTGCGGCAAGTTCGCCATTGGCAACCCAAGTCACACCTTCACCCGGTAAGCCATCGACGCCAACAAAGATGATGTCTTTGTCACGTCCCGCGTCTTTTGCAGCGAGGTATGCTCCATAGGCCATTGGGTCGTTGTGGCCGTAGACAAGGGTGATATCTTCGTAGTTGCGCAGGGCAGTTGCCATGATGTCATAGGCTTGGTCTTGCTTCCAGTCGCCCGATTGGCGATCAAGAAGGAAGGTTACACCTGCCTCATCGGCAACGGCTGCGTGAACAGGGTCCGAACGATCAAAAGTAGCCTGAATTCCGAGGCCACCATAGATTTCAACAATGGTGCCTTGTGCATTGCCAGCACCACCGAGAGCCTCGAGGATGAACTCGCCAGCCGCTTCGCCGATAAGGACGTTGTCGCCGCCGACCCACTGTACGAATTTGTCGGTATCAACATTGCGATCTAGAACAAAAACAGGAATGCCTGCATCGGTTGCTTTTTCAACAACACCAGTAAGACCCGCCGCTTCTTTGGGAGAAATCAAGATGGCGTCAACACCCTGCTGAATGAAGTTTTCAACTTGGGCAACCTGCTCTTCAGTGCGGTCATTTGCGTCGGCCCAAAGGAGGTTCACGTTCTCATGCAATTCCGCTTCGGCCCGCAGGTCCTTATTAAACTGCACGCGCCAAGGCTCGACAGTCGTGACCTGCGAAAAACCAATTGTATAATCTTTGTCCTGCGCCATCGCACTCATGGGCAAACCGACCACAAATGCGGCCGACAGGAGGGATAACCCCTTGCTAAACTCACGTCTTTTCATAACAGTCTCCTTGTTCAATGGACGGCACTCTTGTGCCCTTTTTTGTTCGCTCTAGCTTCGCGTATTTTCCACAATCCGAAGCTAGAGCATTTACTTTTCGGGCTCAGTTTCGCTTGAGTTTCGAAAAGATCTGGGTCAACTGACCTTCCTGAATGAGCACGGCGGCCACAATAATGACGCCCTTCAGGACCAGTTGAGTATTGCTGTCGATGTTGTTGAGTTGCAGAATATTGCCGAGAAAACCAAAGATCAGCACGCCGACCATAGTGCCTGCGACGGTGCCTCTGCCGCCCATCAGGCTAGTGCCGCCGATGACAACGGCCGCAATGGCATCCAACTCTAAGCCCATTCCTGCGTCGGGTTTTCCCTGCCGAAATTGTGCAACATAAAGGATGCCCGCGAGTCCAGCCAGCGCGCTTGATATGGCATAGGTCACGATTTTGGTGCGATTGACGTTTAGCCCCGCGAGGCGGGAAGCCTGCTCGTTACCGCCAATGGCCAAAAGATAGGCACCATAGGTCGTGAACCGTGTCAGGATGAAAAATACGACTAGGACGAACAGGAAAATCAGCCCCGGTGCGGGAACGACTCCCCAAAGCAAAGTGCGCAGAATCTCAAAGTTTTCGGTCGCGTTGGTGCCAGTGTAAACGGGATAGACGGCTGTATCTTGACCCGCAATCAACCGCGCCATTCCCAGAGCGCCCACCATCATCGCGAGGGTGACAATAAAGGGTTGCAGGCGGCCATAGACAATCAAGGCCCCATTCATGGCCCCAAACACCGCACAGACACTCGGAACCGCAATCAAAACAGCCAGTACACCAAATTTTGTTGGGACTTGCCCGATCAGCCAGATCATTAAGCCCATCGAAACAGCGCCGCTGATCAAAGCAGTCATAGTGAGGGTCTTGGGGCTTGTTTGCGCTTCGCGTGCTGTGCCGCCACTATTGGTGATGCCGCGCAAAACACTGATGGCGGCCCAGCAAAGGATGAAAACCACGGCCCCGACCGCAGGTACACCAATGTAACTCGCGGTCGTCCAGCCTTCTTGGGTGAGCAGCATAGCGCAAATGACGGTGCCCAAAGCGAGGATGGAACCAACAGAGAGATCAATCCCCGCAATGAGAATAACGAGCGTCATACCAACGGCAACAATCCCCGTCACGGAAACTTGGCGAAGAACATCGGTCATATTGCCAAGAGATGTGAAAATGTTTACGCCCTTAGAGGTTACAGGGGAGGATAAGGCCCCGAAAACCAACAGAAAACCTAAACCCCAGTACAGTTTTGTTTGCATGATCATTTGAAGCCCTTTGGCCCGCAACGATCTGGTTTTGTCAATTTCTGCGACCGATTTTTGCTTCGCTGTCATGTCATTTCCCAAGCTCATGTTTTCACGCTTCCCCGTCACTCGAACTGCATGGCGAGTTGTTTGATCGTATCAAGGTTCATTTCGTCTGGACCTAAAATGCCCGAAATCCGCCCTTCGCATAGCACCATCACCCGGTCACAAATGGCCAGAAGTTCGGGTATTTCGGAGCTGGCGAGCAGGACGGAAATTCCTGAATCGGCCAACTCGCCAATCAGGTCATAGATTTCGTCTTTTGCGCCGATATCGATGCCACGGGTTGGTTCATCGAGCAGCAGGATCTGCGGCTCCATCCCCAACCATTTTCCGAGGACTACTTTCTGCTGGTTGCCCCCACTCAGATTGCCAACCACGTGATCAACGCCCCTTGCGGCAATGCGCAACCGTTTGATCGCAGTGAGCGCCTGTTGGGTTTGGAATGGCCCCATGCCAATGCCAAACTGATCAAGCCCATGCAATTGCGGCAAGATAATATTGTCAGAAATAGAGTGGTTGAGGATGAGTCCCGTTGATTTGCGGTCTTCGGTAATCAGGGCCAAGCCGTGTTCGATACCGCCCGCCGGATTATGTAAATTGACGGGATGCCCGTCGATCTGAACTTCGCCTTCCATCACGGGACCACGCGCCCCAAATATGGTTTCAAGGAGTTCGGTCCGCCCCGCCCCAAGTAAGCCCCCAACCCCCAGAATTTCGCCACGCCGCAGCCCAAAGCTTACATTGCTCAGAACACGACGGCCTTGCGCCTCGGCATTTAAGCCGGACACTTGGAGCGCCAATTCGTCCGATGGTTTGGTTTTGCGTCTGATTTTCTCGACCTCAATCCGACGACCCACCATCATCTCCACCAGATCTGCGGGCGTAGCATCTCTGGCCATCGTCGTGCCGATCATCAAACCATCACGCAAAACGGTAATGCGGTCGGAAATCTCGAAAACTTCGTCCATGCGGTGGGAAATATATAGAATGGCCACACCCTGCGCCGCGAGGTCGCGAATGACTTCCATTAGGATATCCGCTTCGATCTGCGATAGGGCGGAGGTCGGCTCATCCATGATAAGAAGGCGCGCATCCATCAAAAGTGCGCGGGTAATTTCAACTAGTTGTTGCTCGCCCACCCTAAGATCTTTGACCTTAGTGTCGACATCCAAGGTGAAACCAAACCGCGACAGGGCGTCTTGGGCGATCGTGCGTGCTTTCTTTTGGTCAAGGAACAACCCGCCCTTCATCGGCTCGCGCCCCAAGACGACGTTCTGTGCAACTGACATCTCTGGGATCAGGCTAAGTTCCTGATGCATGATGATAACGCCTTGCTCCTCCGCCTCGCGCGGATTGCGAAAAGAAACGGGTTTGCCATCGATTGTCATCGTGCCAAAACTGGGCTCAATTACACCACTGATGATCTTGACCAGAGTTGATTTCCCTGCGCCATTCTCGCCCATAAGGGTATGAATCTCACCGCCGTGAATCGCCAGTTTTACATCTGAGAGAACAGGAATTCCTGAATAGGTTTTTCCGATGCTGTCGAGTTCAAACACGAAGTCCGACTCAGACCGTGTTGACGCACTTGGGGTTCCCAATACCTGCACTTGCGTTTCCCCTCCCAAAGATCTGCAATTATGTTCTTCAGGTTTCATATATGAAGAGCGCTTCACTTGTCAACGCTGCTCTCAGATTGGGATCGACGGATCTTCTCCAAGTAGTCTCATCGAAGTAAGCAATGCACTAGAGCTATTGAGAAAAGCTCGATTGGATGGTTGTCGGACACTAGCGCCACGAAACCTCGATCCTGCCATTAGCCTCCTTCAGAAGATGCAAATGCGAACGTTCGCTTGCCGCCTTTTGTTCATAACCGAACAAGAATGGGTAGCGTAATGGGTAGCCATTTATAGCGAAAAACTGCGAAATAGCCCAAAATAGCGAATATACCCCTGAACAGCCCAATATCCACAAAAAGACAGAAGCCGTTGTCATATGTCCGTAACACCCTGAATATACATATTTTACAAACGCAGCCTTTGACTCTGAAGCTGCATTTGGTCAATCTATCGCTCTAGAACAATAATAGGGAGTATTAATATGTTCGCCCGTCTTTTCACATCCGCGGCCGTTTTGGCCCTCACGGCAGGTGCTGCCGCCGCCGACTACTCACTCACCGTTTTACACACAAACGATTTCCACGCACGGTTTGAGCCCATCAGCAAATATGACGCTGGCTGTAGCGCCGAAGACAACGCCGCTGGCGAATGCTTTGGTGGCTCTGCACGTTTGGTGACGGCCGTTGCCGACGCCCGTGCGCGTTCAAATAACTCAATTTTGGTGGATGGCGGAGACCAGTTCCAAGGCACGCTGTTTTATACTTACTACAAGGGTAAACTCGCCGCCGAAATGATGAACAAGCTCGGCTACGACGGCATGACCGTTGGCAATCACGAGTTTGACGACGGCCCAGAAGTTCTCGCAGGCTTCATGGATACGATCAACTTTCCTATTCTGATGTCCAACGCGGACGTGTCCCAAGAGCCTGCTTTGGCTGGTAAACTTGCTAAATCCGCGATCATCGAACGGGGTGGCGAGAAAATCGGCCTAATCGGATTGACGCCACAAGATACCGATGAATTGGCCAGCCCCGGTGACTTGGTGATTTTTACCGATCCTGTTGGTGCCGTGCAAGGTGAGGTCGACAAACTGACCGCCGAGGGCGTGAATAAAATTATCGTTTTGTCGCACTCGGGCTATAGCGTTGACCAAAAAGTTGCCGCCGAAACCACGGGTGTAGACGTGATCGTTGGTGGCCATACCAACACATTGTTGTCCAACACCAACGAGCGTGCCGAAGGCCCATACCCAACAATGGTTGGCTCAACGGCCATCGTTTCGGCCTATGCTTATGGTAAATTCCTTGGCGAATTGAACGTCACGTTTAACGACGCTGGCGAAGTCATCTCTGCCACTGGCGAGCCTATCATCACGGACGCCTCGGTTGCTGAGGATGCCGCGACGGTTGCACGTATTGCAGAAGCCGCAGCCCCCCTCGAAGAAATTCGCAGCAAAATTGTGGCGACCACTGGGGCAGCGATTGATGGATCGCGTGACAATTGCCGCGCCAAAGAATGCGAAATGGGGAACCTTGTTGCCGATGCGATGCTTGCGCGCGTCAAAGATCAAGGCATCCAAGTCGCGTTGGCAAATGGCGGCGGACTTCGTGCAGGTTTAGAAGCTGGCGAAGTTACGATGGGTGATGTTTACACGGTTCTTCCGTTCCAAAACACGCTGGCAACGTTCCAAGTGAATGGGGCAACGCTTAAGGACGCGCTCGAAAACGCGGTGCTGCAATATGACGATGAGACCAAAAACGGTCGCTTCGCGCAGGTTGCGGGGATGACGTTCACCATCACGGGTTCCGAGGCCTTTGGCAATCGTATTTCCGAGGTTATGATTGATACGGGCGCGGGCTATGAAGCGCTTGATCCAGCCAAAGTTTACGGCGTTGTTTCGAACAACTACGTGCGTGGCGGCGGCGATGGCTACAGCATGTTCCGCGACGCGATGAATGCCTATGATTTCGGCCCTGATCTTGCGGATGTTGTCTCTGAATACCTTGCGGCAGCAGGCGGCTACGAGCCCTACCTTGATGGCCGCATCACCGTGAAATAAGTTTGGTTTACGCTGACTGAACCTAAGGCGCGCCAGCCACGGCGCGCCTTTTTTGTAACAAGGTGTTGGCGAGGAGCGAGAGAATGTGCGGACGATTTGCGATCACTTTGCCCGTGGAGGCCATGGCCCAGCTTTTTGCGGCGGCCCCCGCCAATGATTTACCGAACGTTCCGAATTATAACGTTTGTCCGACGACCCAAATCCACGCAATTATGGCCACAGATCATGGCCGCCAATTACGGGCCATGCGGTGGGGTTTTATTCCCAATTGGTACAAAAAGCCCAATGACGGCCCGCTTTTGATCAACGCGCGGGCGGAAACGATTGCGCAGAAACCCGCGTTTGCTAAAGCGTGTCGGGAACGGCGGTGCCTCATCCCTGTGAGCGGCTTCTATGAATGGACCAAAACGCCTGAGGGCGCGCGTCTACCGTGGTATATCACGCCGCGCCACGAAGAGGCCGCCGTGTTCGCAGGTATTTGGCAGGATTGGGAGTACGACGGGGTGCGCACGAGAACAGCCGCTATTGTGACAGTTGCGGCAAACAAAACGATGTCGAAAATCCACAAACGGATGCCCGTTTCCCTTGCGCCGGATCAATGGGCTAGTTGGCTTGGGGAGCAGGGGAAGGGGGCCGCACTCTTGATGCAACCCGCGCCCGAAGATCGCTTTGCTGCGTGGCGTGTTTCCCCCGAGGTCAATTCCAATCGGGCCTCAGGGGCGCAGCTTATCCGTTCCTTGGATGCTGATAATTCTGGGTACTAACCGCCTAAGAAGGCTGTTCTGGAAGCCATTCCCATGGGATTGTGAAGGCCCCAAGAACTTGGGTGATTTCAATCGTGCTCACGACTTCGGACATCTCAATTTGCGCAACGAGTCCGCGTCGTCTGCTTTCGATCACCGAACACACGCTCACCTGCAAGCCCGCTTTTTCCAAGGCCGCATTGTACACCCGCGTAATGGCGCGTTTGCGCAAGTCGGGTTTGAAGACTTTGCCCACTGCTGTTTTCGGCAATTCATCCAAAATTTCGATGTATTTGGGATGGGCCGCGCGCTCTGGGATTCCCTTTTTACAAAACTCCATAAGCTCTTGGACCGTCACTTCGGCATCTTGTACTGGCTCGACATAGGCGCAGGGAATTTCGCCTGAGTGTGCATCCGGTTGGCCAATCGCACCCGCAAATCCAACTGCGGGATGCCCCGCCAAAACTTCTTCGATTTCCGCGGGGTCGATGTTGTGACCGCCACGGATGATCAAGTCCTTGGCGCGCCCTGTAATCCAAAGATATCCGTCCGTGTCGACGCGCCCTAAGTCGCCCGTGCGAAGGTAGATGTCGTGGTGGAAAAGATCGTGGTTTTTGTCGACCTCGGTATAGGTTGATCCGGGAATGACTCCCGGATTATCGATACAGATTTCTCCGACTTCATCGACGGGGGCCTCGACAGGGCCATCAGGTGTTTGGCGCAGGATTTTTACGTCGGTATGGGGAAAGGGCACACCAACGGAGCCCTTTTTTTTCTTGCCGCTCGTGGGATTGCACGACACGAGGCACGTCGCCTCGGTTAGGCCGTAGCCCTCGGTAATCGTGACGCCCGTGGCTTCTTCGAAGCGACGGAAAAGCTCAATCGGAAGGGGGGCGGATCCAGACATCGCCGTGCGAAGCGACGATACATCTGCGTCAACTGGCCGCTGCATCAGCGCAGAAATGGCGGTCGGAACGGTGATCATAAACGTCACGTTCCAACGCTCGATAAGTTTCCAGAAGTTATCCAGCACACCTTCGCCACGGTAACCCGCAGGCGTCGGAAAGACGACATGCGCACCCGAAGCAATCATCGACATCATTATCGGGTGACAGGCGAACACGTGGAACAGGGGCAGGGGGCAAATCACCACGTCATCGTGGCTAAACAGCAAGCGGTGCCCAAGCCAGCCGTTGTAAATCATACCAGAGTATTTGTGCTGGGCCACTTTGGGCATGCCCGTTGTGCCGCCGGTGTGAAAATATGCCCCAACTCGGTCGCCAGCAGAATCTGAAAAGTCGAGTTTTTCGCTCGAATGCTTGGCGATTTCGGCGTTGAAATTCAGCACGCGCGCCTTGTGGGTGGCGGGGTTTTTCGGACGGATAAGCGGAACTATCCAACTCTTTGGCGGGGAAAGATACCGCAGCAAATCAACCTCAACAACCGTCTCGATACTCGGCACCATCGCAACGGCCTCGGCTGCCTTTTGAGCGACATCCGACTTGGGGAAGGCGCGCAAAGTCACCAGAACTTTAGCTCCTGTTTCACGCAGGATCGACGCGATTTGGCTCGCTTCAAGGAGGGGGTTGATCGGGCTGACGATCCCCGCAATTGACCCACCAAGAAGTGTTAGGACGGTTTCGTTTGCATTGGGCAGAAGATAGGCAACAACGTCTGTTTCCCCAATACCTAGAGAACGGAAAAAATTGGCGGTTTGCGTTGTTTTTCCGAACAACTCATTCCAAGTGAGAGTTTCGGCGCGATCTTTGGGGCCCGACGTGATCTGAAACGAAATGGCGGGCCGCTCCCCGTATTTTTTCGCGGTGGCGGCGACAAATTCATACATAGTTTTGGGAAGATCACGATCCTCCCATCGCGCTTCTGCTTCAATAGCATTGCGGTCGTCAATTGATGAAAATTTGTTCATCACACTCTCTCCCATTGGGCACGTCCCCACGTGCTCTTCTCCCCAAGGAGGATGATTGCAAACGACTATTTTCGCAAGGGAAAGTCCAAACGACGGAACGTAAGGAGAAAGTTACGCTACGCCATTTCCGTCCGTAAACTGCAACCGCGCCAGACGCGCATAGAGGCCGTCCTCGGCGACAAGGGATTCATGTGTGCCGTCGGCAATGATTTTTCCGCCATCAAACACAAGGATGCGATCGGCTTTTTTCACGGTTGCCAAACGGTGGGCCACAATCAGGGTCGTGCGCCCTTGGGCCATTTCATCGACCGCGTTTTGAACCGCACGTTCGCTTTCGGCGTCTAAAGCACTTGTCGCTTCATCGAGCAAAAGGATAGGCGCGTCGCGCAAAATGGCACGGGCAATGGCGATACGTTGCTTTTGCCCGCCTGAGAGCATAACACCGCGCTCGCCAACTTGGCTTTCGTATTTCTCGGGTAACGCCATAAGGAAATCATGTGCGGCAGCAGCTTTTGCGGCCTCAAAGACCTCGGCATCCGTGGCGTCGGGGCGGCCGAAACGAATGTTCTCAAGAGCGGTGGTCGCAAAAATAATCGGGTCTTGGGGCACAAGCGCGATCTGTTCTCGAAAATCGGTTCGGGTCAAGTCGCGCAGGTTGAGCCCATCAATGGAAACGACGCCGCTGGTGGGATCGTAGAAACGCTGGAGCAACTGAATGACGGTCGATTTTCCCGCACCAGATGGCCCCACAAGCGCAACCGTTTCGCCCGGTTTGATCGCAAGATTGGTGCCAGAAAGGGCTGCAATTTCGGGTCGCGCAGGATAGTGGAAGGTGACGTTGTCAAAGACGATTTCGCCGCGCACGGGTTTCGCGAGCGTTCTCGGATTAGCAGGGTTTTTGATCGCATCTTCGGTGTTGAGCAGTTCAACAAGGCGCTCGGTTGCGCCAGCTGCGCGTTGAAGTTCACCCCAAATCTCGGAGAGAGCGGCAACCGATCCCGCGACCATAACCGCATAGATCACGAATTGAACGAGGGCACCGATGCTCAGACTGCCTTGGTTGACGTCATGTGCGCCCATCCAAAGAACACCGACGACACCCGAGAAAATAAGGAAAATAACAACCACAGTCATCAGGGCGCGTGTGGTTATCCGCTTCATTGCGACGACATAGGATTGCTCCGTTACATCGGCGAAATTCTTGGAGGAAAGGGCTTCGTGTGTGAAGGCTTGAACGGTTTGCACCGAGGAAAGGTCTTCGCTTGCGCTGCCGGAGGATTTTGCGATCCAGTCTTGGTTTTCGCGACTCAAAATCCGCAAACGGCGACCAAGAACAATAATGGGAACGATAACGGCAGGAACGATAAACAACACCATCGCGGCCAGTTTTGCGCTGGTCAAAAGCATTAGGGCCATGCCGCCAACGAAAATCAGCGCATTGCGCAAAGCGATTGAAACGGAGGAGCCGATGACCGACAGGATAAGCGTCGTATCGGTCGTGATCCGACTTAGAACTTCTCCGGTCATGATCTTTTCATAAAACGCGGGGCTCATGCGTATAACGCGGTCAAAAACAGCTTTGCGAATGTCGGTGACGATACGCTCGCCAAGGCGGGTCACGAGGTAGTACCGCAAACCCGTGCCAAGCGCGAGAATCGCTGCAATTGCGAGGGCTGCGCCAAAGTAGCTGTCGATGAGTGCTCCGTTGGAGGCCGTAAAGCCGTCCACAACACGACGCACTGCAATGGGCAGAATGAGCGAGGTTGCCGCCGTTAGAACAAGCGCGAGACAGGCGGCGAGGACAAGCCCGCCATAGGGACGCACAAAAGGAACAAGTCCGCGCAAAGCGCCCATTTGTTTGGATTTTTCGCGGTCTTCATCTAATTGGGCCATGGAGCCCCCCGTTTGTTTGCGTCCCAACCCACATAATGGCCTGTATCGGAAGCAACAAGCGCTCAAACGCCGCAGAATGGTTTTTGGAAGCTATTTCGGCAAATTGGGGGAATGTGGAGCGGGTAGAGGGAATCGAACCCTCGCCTTAAGTTTGGAAAACTCGTATGATACCATTTCACCATACCCGCGTCGTTTGAGAGTAGTATTTCAGCTGTATTGGAGCGTCAAGACGTGAAATCCGCAAAGCGCGGAATTTGACAGGAAAATTTGCCTGCGTGAAGGTACGCCTGTTTGCGCTAATTCCCGAGTCTTCGTGTGCATGCCCAACTCAGAAGGATCATTCCCGCGGCCGTTCCAAGGCAGAGAGCGAGCCCTCCGATTTGATAGGATACCCCCGAGAGGAGCGTCCCAGTCAAGCGCCCAACTGCATTCGCCATGTAGTAAAATCCCACGTCCATGGTGACCCGTTTTTCATCCGTCATCGCCAAGATGAGGTAGGAGTGGAGCGACGAGTTTACCGCAAAAATTGCCCCGAATATAAGGAGGCCGGCGACGATGGTTCCAGTGAGCATCGGAGATGTGCCGGGTGCCAGAAGGAGGATTGCGGTTAGGACAACAGGAACCACTGCGAGACCGAGTGCCCATTTCTGTGCCAAAACAGCGTATTCATGTTCGCCGCGTTGGTGCGCGCGCAAGAGCTTTGGCGCGCTGGCTTGCACCATCCCATAGAGAATCGTCCAGACCGCCATAAAACTCCCGATCAAAAAGAACGCGGCGCGGTTGGACTCCTCCGAGCCATCCGAGAGGACGGCGTAAAAATAAATGGGAATCCCCACAACAAACCAAACATCTCGCCCCCCGAATAGAAAAACACGCGCAGCGCTGAGCCAGTTGATGTTACGGTTTTTAGAGAAAACCTCTTTGAACTTGGCGTCTTTTCGCCCTGTGGGAAGGCCTGAGGGCATTCCCACAAGCACGGCAATCAGAACAAGTCCCAACACGCCCGCCATCGCCAAGACTGCAGGCACAAAACCAAGGGTCGCCAAAAGCGCGGCGCCAAGGAGAAAGCCCAAGCCTTTGACCGCATTCTTGGAGCCAGTCAAAATCGCGACCCACTTAAACAGGCCGCCTTTGGCCTTGGGTGCCAAGATTTTGACCGCACTTTTTGAGCTCATTTTTGCGAGGTCTTTGGCAACGCCAGATGCGCCTTGCACGAGCATGACGAACACGACCGAGGCCCCGATGCTCCAGTTTGGATCAAGTAGGGATAGCGCGAGTAGGGCCAAAACTTGGAGCGCCAATCCCGCATAAAGCGTCGAGGTCAGCCCAAAGCGTGCGGCAATCCAACCTGCTGAAAGATTGGTCACAATCCCCGCAACTTCATAAAGCACAAAGAGATATGCGAGCTGAACCGGTGAAAATCCGAGGGTATGGAAGTGCAAAAGCACCAACATGCGCAGCGCGCCGTCCGTCAGCATGAAGGCCCAATAGGCGGCCGTTACAGCGATATAGGCCGAGAATCCCCGCGTTTGTGTCACAGGGAATCGCCAACCATAAAGGCCACGTCGACCAGTCGGTTTGTATAGCCCCATTCGTTGTCGTACCACGCGTAAACCTTGAGTTGGGTACCGTTCACGACCATGGTTGAAAGCGCGTCTATGATGCAACTGCGAGGGTCATTTGTGTAATCCGAGGACACAAGCGGCCGTGTTTCATAACCCAAGATGCCCTTGAGGGAACCAACGGAGGCCACGCGGAAAAGCTCGTTCACTTCTTCAACACTCGTCTCGCGTTCCATTTCAAAAACGCAATCCGTGAGCGAGCCGTTGAGCAAGGGAACGCGCACGGCGTGGCCGTTAAGTTTGCCTTTTAACTCTGGATAGATGAGCGTGATTGCCGTGGCCGACCCCGTTGTCGTGGGGATCAAATTGGTCAGGGCCGAGCGTGCGCGCCGCAAATCAGAGGCGGGGCGGTCGACGATTGTTTGGGTGTTAGTGACGTCGTGGATGGTGGTGATTGAGCCATGGCGAATGCCGATCCCTTCGAGCAGAACTTTGACCACCGGCGCGAGGCAATTGGTCGTGCAACTTGCGGCGGTGATGATTTTGTGGGTTTCGGGATCATAAATATAGTCGTTGACGCCATAGACAATATTGGCGGTTGGGCCGCCCTTTACGGGGGCCGATACGACGATTTTTTTGACGCCTGCTGCAAAATAGGGGGCCAGTTTAGTTTCGGTTTTGAACGCTCCTGTACAGTCGATCACAACGTCGACTCCTTCGAGCGGCAACTCATCGAGATTGCGCGTGGAGGTCACAGGAATATGCGTTCCGTCGATTGTGATGCTGTTGTTGTCGGCCTCGAAGTTCGCGGGCCAACGCCCGTGAATCGAGTCAAACTCCAGCAAATGCGCGTGCATTTTGGGGTCTCCCACAGCATCATTAATAAAGGCGATTTTTGCGCCGCGCTCTAGGAGGGGACGCAGGGCGAGTTTTCCGATGCGGCCAAGGCCATTGATGGCAAATGTTGTCATGTCAAAAGGCTTTCTGATTAATTACGCGCGATATCGTCGACCGATTTTTGGAGGTCGGCACGGCTGGCTGTTTCAAAAGGGAGGGTGGCAAAACGCGAGATGCGTGTGTTTAGCATTTCATAGGTGTTTTCAAAGCGGTCTCGGGATGCTTTGTCCAAGGAGTTGGCTGCTGGGACGGGGTCTTCGATGCCCCAATGGCTGCCGATGGGGGTACCATGAAGCGCGCCGCTGTCTTGGTTTGCTGCGTTGTCACAAACGGTGAATACGAAATCGAAGTCGGATGTCGTTTCGCCCAAAACGGTGGTGATGTTTTTGGAGTGCAGGTTTTGAATGTTGTGGCCTTTGGATAGCAAAACATCGCGGGCTATGGCGTGGACGCCTGCGCGCGGTTCTGTCCCTGCGGACGCCACAGTGAAAGTGCGACCTTGCCAATCGCGCAGGATCGTTTCGGCCATAATGGAGCGCGCCGAGTTTCCAGTACATAGGAACAATACGCTGGGTTGTGTCGCTGGTTTTAACGGGTCGGTTGGAAGGCATAAATCGGCGCGCCCGCCACAACAGTCGCTAAATAATCCCGAAACGATTTCCTGTGAGGCCGCAATATTCGCACTATAAAGGAGGCTTGTGCCAAGGCGGCGCTGGTGTACAAGTCCAGCCGATTTTAATGCTGAGAGATAGACAGACGTCGTGCTTGGTTTGAGATCTAGAACCGTAAGGATTTCAGCAACAGGCAGCGCGTCCGGATACCGCCGGATCAGCAGTCGGAAAATGGCCATCCGCTGTGGGTGACTGAGAGTGGCGAGGCGGTCTAGAAGTTTAAATTCCATAATTCGTGAATTAAGGAATTATAGCGCAAGGCGCAACTGTTTTCTGCCGGAATTAAAAGTAATCACATTTGCATCTTTCGTATTTTTTTGCAAAATGTACAATAACGCCTAACCCCCCTCGTTTTCGCAATGGAAATCCTATGTCAAAAACCGTCCGCCTTGCCCCGAATGATAATGTCGTTAGCGCGATTGAAACCCTCAATCCCGATGAGGACGTCAATGGAATATCGCCAAAACAGCAAATTCCGCGCGGGCATAAAATGGCTACGCAAGCGATTGAGAAGGGGGCGGCGGTATTGAAATACGCGCAAGTCATTGGCTATGCGAAAGAAGATATTACCGCGGGGGATCATGTGCACACGCACAATCTTGAGTTTCGGGCTGTCGATCAAACCTATGAATTCTCAACCGATATTCGGCCCGTTGCCCCCGCCACGACTGTGGATACCTTTATGGGGTACCGGCGTGAAAACGGCAAAGTTGGCACACGCAATTATGTTGCGGTTTTGACGTCAGTGAATTGCTCGGCAACGGCGGCGCGGATGATTGCAAACCACTTTACGCCAGAGGTTATGGCGAAGTATGAAAACGTCGATGGAGTTGTTGCTTTCGTGCATGGCACGGGCTGTGGCATGGCGGGGGATGGCGACGGTTTTGAGGCGCTTCAACGGGTAATGTGGGGCTATGCGGCGCACCCAAATGTTGCGGCTGTTTTGATGGTGGGCTTAGGCTGCGAGATTAACCAGATTGATTGGTTAGTCGAGGCATGGGGCCTTAAGCCGGGGCCAAAGTTTCAGGCGATGAATATTCAAGACGTGGCTGGCCTGCGGAAAACGATCGAGATTGGCATTCAAAAGGTCGAAGCCATGCTGCCATTGGCCAATGAAGCACGCCGCGAAGCTTGTCCCGCCTCGGAGTTGATGGTCGGTTTGCAATGTGGTGGATCGGATGCGTGGTCTGGTGTGACGGCCAATCCCGCGTTGGGTTTCGCCTGTGATTTGTTGGTCGCGCAAGGAGGCACGGGCGTATTGGCCGAGACGCCAGAAATTTATGGTGCGGAGCATTTGTTGACGCGCCGCGCAGCAACGCCAGAGGTGGGTGAAAAACTCATCGGCCTCATCAAATGGTGGGAAGAATACGCCGCCCGCAACAAGGGGTCGATGGACAATAACCCGTCTCCGGGGAACAAAAAAGGCGGGCTTACAACCATCCTTGAAAAATCACTCGGGGCTGCGGCCAAAGGGGGAACTTCGCCCCTAACGGGCGTTTTCAAATACGGTGAAACAATCCGCAGCAAAGGGTTCGTCTTCATGGACAGCCCCGGATATGACCCCGCGTCTGTGACAGGGCAAATCGCCAGTGGATGCAATTTGATCGCCTTTACCACGGGGCGCGGGTCCGCCTTTGGGGCCAAGCCAACGCCGTCGATAAAAATTGCGACGAACACCCAGATGTTCACGCGGATGGAAGAAGATATGGATTTGAACGCGGGGTCGATTCTCACAGATGGCGAAACGATTGAGGCGGCGGGGCAGCGGATTTACCAGATGTTCTTGGACGTGGCCTCTGGAACCCCTTCGAAATCCGAAGCGCAAGGGCTTGGCGATTATGAATTCGTTCCATGGCAAATCGGCGCGGTAATGTAACTCTTGGGTCGTTGAATGTTAGAAAATCCAGTGCTGGGGGATTAGCCCACAGGGGAAACCAAAGGGCGGCCCTCTTTGGCGCGAAGCAAGTTTTGCACCACTAGGTCGCCCATCGCGATGCGTGTTTTCTCGGTGGCGCTACCTTGGTGTGGCGACAGCACAACGTTCGGCAGCTTCCAAAGATCCGGTGACATTTTTGGCTCTAGCTCAAACACATCGAGCGCCGCGCCGCCCAAGGCTCCAGACTGCAACATTTCGACCATAACAGGTTCGTCAATGAGCGTTCCTCGCCCCAAATTCACGATCGCTCCCTTTGGGCCCAATGCCGTGAGAACCTTGCGATCCACCAACTTTCGCGTGGCTACATTGTCGGGAACAACGGCCACAATCCAATCGGATGCCGCCGCCATTTCCTCAAGCGAGGCATAGTACGGAAAGGGTTCATAGGCCTGTGGGTTGCGGCCATGATAAACCACCTGCATTTTGAAGGCTTGTGCGCGGCGGGCAATTTCTTTGCCGATCCGTCCTAGCCCCAATATTCCAACCGTTGCCCCCGTAAGTTCGCCCGTCAGCGGATACCCGCCTTCGAGCCATTTGCCCTGCCGCGTGAAGGAATCCGCATCGACGATTCTGCGGCAAAGAGACAGCATCAATCCAAGCGCAAGTTCCGCGACGGCATCGCTTAAAACGTCGGGTGTGTTGGTGACGGAAATACCCCGTTTGCGCGCGGCAGTGACGTCGATACCATCATAGCCAACGCCAAAACTTGAGATGACTTTGAGGTTGGGAAAGGCGTCCATCATTGCGTCGTCACAGCCAACATGACCGTTCGTCGCCATGAATTTCACATGCGCGCAGTTGCTCAGAAACGTTTTTTTATCAACGGCTTCCCAGTATTTCAGGATGGTGAAGGACTCCGAGAGGTCCGCCATGACTTTAGGGGGCATGGGGGCGATCATGATTAGGTCATTCACTTGGAGTCTCCTTGGGCGTTTTGTTTTTTTGCGAGTGTACCCTATTTCACGGCGCGGCCAAGAGGCCACAAATTGGCCGGTGGTTACCCATGCTCTTGGGGGAAGACTTTAGGGCACTTTCTTTCCAGAAAGAGGGAGCCGGTGAAGTGCGTGAAAACGTCCGTCCCCCGCTTCGCCAGCCAGAATTAACGAACAGAATGGCATGGGGCGCCCCAAGTTATGGGCGAAGTGTGTACGGGCCAAAGCTTCTAAATGTTCCAAGTCTTTGGGCGGCAAATGACCACTCAAAGTGATGTGAAATTTGAACGCGTCCAAAACATACGGATACCCCCAATTTTTCAAGTTGGTTTCCTGCAGGGGCGTTAGGTTGGCCTTGCGGCGTCCGGCCAATTCCGTCTCGCTGAGAGGGGCGCGAAAACGGTCCAGTTTTTGCAGAACGGCGGCGGCGAGACTGGCAAGATGGTCGATGTTCCCTTCCGGAGTAAGCGCCAAAGTCGACTTATCTATTGTGAGGCTTAGGGCTTCAATTTCAACAGGAGCATGGACAGCACAAAGCGCCTTGGTTTGAGACAAAAGACTCTCATATGTTGTGCCTTTTGCAAGGTGAAAGGGAGGTTTGATTGTTCCATGAAAGCCGTATTTCCTTGGAGCTTGGGTTGCAATACGCAGGGCGGTTTCGGAGGCTTTTGGGTGTGGCACGGCGCAACCCTTTTCCAAATCCCACCCAAGCCAAGCAGCGCCAGAATCGGCAAACATACCCGCCTCAGGTGTCATGAAAATGCTGTATCGATTAAACAACAATGGGGAGGCTCCTTTGGGATTTTTCAAATATGACACCTCCATTGATACGCGAACTTGTGCAGATTATCCTGCCTAAATGAGCGGATTTGCGGCCTTTTTGCAAAAAAATATGCGATTATATTGCCCACAATGTCGCCCGTTGCGCGCTGCGGTCGGGTATTCCCATTGTGCGTGGGGTGTGGTTTGAGGGGCGCAAAGGTTTCAAGCGGGCGGGCAGGTCTAGGTCGGTCATAAAATGGGATATAACATGAGTTTACGCGGCGCGATTTTCGATATGGACGGCCTCCTTTTGGACACGGAGCGCCTCACCATCCTGTGCTATCAACGCGCTGCCGATGACGTTGGCTTGATTGATTTCGAGCCGGTTCTGTTGGGTCTCATCGGGGTTCGGCGCAAGGAATCAGAAGACATTTTGCGCGCAAGAATCGACGATTTGGCGATCTTTGAGGCGTTTCTAGAGAAAAGTACCGCCAATTCCGCGGCGATTAAAATTGAGGACATTCCCATTAAGGCGGGAGTCGTCGAATTGCTCAAGGCCCTGAAAGCAAAGGGACTTCCTTGTGCTGTTGCCACCTCAACCCAAACGGAAAAAGCGCGTCACCATCTTGAAGTCTCTGGCCTTCTTGGTTTTTTTGAAACAGTGACGGGCGGAGATCAGGTGGTTTCCCCTAAACCTGCACCCGACATCTATCTGCGTGCTGCAAAATCGCTTGGTCTGAAGGCGACGGATTGCGCTGCCTTTGAGGATTCCGATCCCGGAACCCGCGCGGCAGTTGCCTCTGGAGCACGGGTGGTGCAGATTCCAGATATTTTGCAACCATCCCCAGAAGTTCGCGCTCTTGGTCACGTAATCGCGCCGACTCTCCTACTTGGGGCAACGCAAATCGGGTTGATTTAGGAGGCGGACAACCAAAGCTTTTCGCGGATATAAAACTACGGGAGAAGTGAAGCGCCTAACGAGAGAGAACTCGAACTCTCTTTTCAAAGCGCTAGAGCAATGGGAGCGATCATGGCGAAACTAATGAATAATTTCAATATGTTAGAAAAAGACGCGCTCTGAGAAGCTGAAGCCTTTCTCGCGGCGGCGCAGCTTTGATGAGCGGGGAAGTCTCGTACACGGTGCTTATACCCGTGATCGCCGGTTCGGTGATGACGGCACACTCCGCGCGAAAAATTTCCAGTTAAGACTAGTCTGATCGTTCGGAAACTGATGAGCGGTAAGTTCTGCAATACGACATTCGAGAACAGTGGCGGCGGTAACAAGCCTAAAATAGAGGGAAGTGTCCCAAAAATTGGTACGCATAGCCGATAATTTGACAATTGCGCGTCCCAAGAATTGGTACTTATATACATCTAGACATAGGCTGTAGGTTTTAGAGTGCAAGAGAAACACTCCAAGCCTAGGCAGTTGCTAGAAACATTCACCAACTAAACCCGAAGTCTACCCTATGCAAAGTTGGTCCAGCAACTTTAGCTGTGGCGCTTTATGGGTAATTCCTATGCTTGGTGGAGGTGGTTCTTGGAAAAGACATAGCCCGCCCAAAAAAGGACGGGCCATATTTTATTTCAAGAAAAGGATTTGAGTTACCTTAGTTTCAGTCGTTGCCACTGCCATTATCATTGTCAGGGTTCGGTGCGCCGCCCAATCCTTCCTTAAGGGACTGTACCTGTTCTCCAAGTTTGTAATCCGGATCAAAGTCTTCTCTGTAATCCTTGATCGCCTGTCCGAGGTTAGTTCCGTTAGCCTTGTGGTCCTTGGTTGCTTCGGAGACAATTCCTCCGTGCACACCAGGATCGTCAGGCTGCCCAGCAAGAGCTGCGGACCCAATCAAAAGTGCAGATATCGCGGAAAGTGAAATTAAACGGTGCATCATTTTAAACTCCCTACTCCAAAAAACGCAATAAAGCCTGACTCGAAGATGGAGCTACAAGAAGACAGGCATTTAAAGCATAACTTGAGGAAGCTCTCCAAAATTGATCTATGTCAATTGATGTAGGATGCACGGAGTTGCAATTTACCGACGTGCGTTTCGATCGATGAGCACACACGCTCTTTTCCGCAATTTGCATCGCCACAATTGTCATCATCTGGATTAATCAATGTGTCCTGCCCCTAGCACACCTAGTTTGGGACCGGAGTGGGTAAACATTTTGTTAAGCGGTCCAAACGAAAAAAATGCATCCAGCGCACTCACTCGCTTCGTCAAAAATGTTTTAACCACAGGGGGCAAATTCGGACCATAAGCAACGTACAACCAACCGCTATACAGTGCATTTTCCAGCGGGCCAGCTTCCTCCGGTTAACTCATTTTGGTCACTGACCATGTATGACCTACCCGCAAGCTTGCTCGTCGAAAATCCAATCAATCGCTACCTTCTGAAACCACCGATGCTACCGCAGTCAGTTAAGGAAGCCGATAGTGGAATAATTTTCTACATTCAGAACGAGTCGCCAGAGAAGGACAAGGAAGCTAACTGGCGGCTTGCGCCAAGGGTCTTTTCTGGTCAATCTTACGTGTTTATTGCCCCATTTGTTATCTATAAAAAGAATGACTTAAGCCCCGAATGAGGCTTCATTTCGGGTTACTCAATGCGATCCCATCAAACGTCGTCACGATTGAAGTGGCGTTTCCAGATTTCAGTTCGGATTCTATCTCGCGCTTCATAGTCGTCAATTGCTTTTTCAAGGTCGCCGACTTCGTCTGTCTCTTTGTCGGTAGCGATTTCGGTTAGGCGCATGGTGTACCAGGCCGTTATCCCGCCTTCCGGTGCATCTGTGAACCTTGGGAAAATTGGTTCAGGCATTTGGCCTGCCGACCAAAGATTGGGGAGGGTTGGTTCAAGGACCAACGCACGGGCTAGGCCAATTACATCGACTGCACCGCTCAAAACGGCTTCTTCCGCTTGCGCTCGCGTTTTGAAGCCGCCTGTTAACATCAAGGGCTTGGATGTCACCGTTCGGGCGCGTTTGGCAAATGCAATGAAGTAGGGCCCACGTCCCGCGCCGTCAGAAGCGGACTTAGCGCCTGGGAAATACGTCCCTCCGCTAATGTCGATAATGTCCACGGATGACTTGTCCAAAGCAGCCACAACCTGAAGTGCGTCGTCTTCGTTAAATCCACCTTCTAGCTGATCTGAGGAATTGAGTTTCACAGCAATAGGGAAGTTGGAACCGACGGTCGCGCGTGTAGCCTTAATGGATTCAAGTAATAATTTCATACGGTTGGCGATAGGCCCACCATACGCATCGCTGCGCTTGTTGAACAACGGTGACAGAAACTGACTCAGCAAAAATCCGTGTGCTGCATGTATCTGTACCCCGCCAAAACCAGCCTGCTGTGCCAACTTAGCCGTCTTTGCGAACTCCAAGGGGACCTGCTGGATTTCATCGAGGGTCATTCCCTCACAACGAAGGCCGGGAAAATCAAGCGCGCTTGGCCCCTTGGGTGTGCTAATGGGCGCATAGGCAAGCGCACCCGCGTTACCGAGTTGCAACCAGAGCTGGGTCCCGTTTTCCCCACCATGTGCGGCAAGATCACGAAACTTATCCACGTCAGAACTTCTATTGAGCACCAGATTGCCCGGCTTTTCAGCATAATTAGGCATGGATTGCACTTCGCCGATAATCGATACGGCCAACCCACCTTCTGCCCAGCGCTGATACAGCCTGTTTTGCGCGGGCGTTGGATGGCCCGCGCCATCACCCAATGAGTCCGACATTGCCGATTTTGCGATGCGGTTTTTCAAGACCGCGCCACAGGGCAATTCAAGCGGTTGAAACAGAACCTCATGGTGTTGCATATGAAAATCTCCTGTTAAATTCCCGCGTTAGATAACTTGTTTGTAAAAAAAATCGACGCAACAACCCTAATATAGTTGAAGGCCCGTTTCAGACTTTACGAAATGGGTGAGCTTGGTGACGGTCGAAGTCAAGGTAGGTAGCCGAGGGAGAAAAGACAAACGTAAGAGTGTTACGTTCATTTCTTCGGCTTAGCTCAAAGCAATTAACCGCTGCCATAGGTTCTCTAGAATTAAGCTAGGCTGGCTGTCTGTTTTTGCCGAGATAGCGCACATGTATAAAACATGGTGCTGCTGGGGAGAATTGAACTCCCGACCTCGTCATTACCAATGACGCGCTCTACCACTGAGCTACAGCAGCCTATAAACTTTGGGCCTTTGGACATACGCCCTACTAATACCCTACTAGTATTTTCCTCAACCTGCTAACGCAAGGGTTTAACACAACATTTTCTCAAGGACCCACCCCTTACCAATGACGCGCTCTACCACTGAGCTACAGCAGCCCGTTTGCACGAGGCTTGGCGGCTGATTAGACGCAATTCGGACGCGAGGCAAGGGTCTTTTCGCCCAATTACGGGTGACCATATCCGGTGTGCGGAAAATCCGGCTGTTTTTTTACCATGTAGGCTCAAATCTCGCGGAATAGATTTGGATGGGGTCTCGGTTACTGGACGGCCTCCCTTTGCTAGGATAGACAGTCAAACATGAGCCAAGAACCAGTAGAGAAAAGTGCAAAGGCCCCAGCTTCCCGAGTTGCGGCCAAGCCAGCGCAAAAAACGGGGAAAACCCGTGACGACCGATTAAAGTCGGCGTTGAAGGCGAATATGGCCAAACGTAAAACCCAAGCACGTGCGCGGAGCGCCGTGAATGATCAAGATAATCAGGCAGAGTAGGGCAAAAAATGGATTCAATTGTTGTTAAGGGAAATGGCCCGCTCAAAGGGCAAATCCCGATTGCTGGCGCGAAAAATGCCTGCCTGACGCTCATGCCTGCGACGTTGTTGTCAGAGGAGCCGTTGACGCTCACGAATGCGCCGCGCTTATCTGACATCAAAACGATGTCTGCCCTTCTGGAGTCGCTGGGGGCCGAGGTTTCGAGCCTTCAGGATGGTAAAGTGTTGGCGCTGTCGTCACATAACATCGACAACCACGTGGCCGACTATGAAATCGTGCGCAAAATGCGGGCATCGAATTTGGTGCTTGGTCCGATGTTGGCCCGCTTAGGGCACGCTATTGTTTCCCTGCCCGGAGGTTGCGCGATTGGGGCGCGTCCGATGGACCTCCATATTGCGGCGCTTGAGGCGATGGGCGCGGAAATCGAACTCAAAGAGGGGTATTTGCATGCGATTGCACGCGGCGGATTGAAGGGCGCGGTTCACGAACTTCGGTTTGCATCTGTTGGGGCTACGGAAAATACCGTGATGGCCGCAACCTTGGCGAAGGGAACGACCGTTCTCAAGAACGCAGCACGCGAGCCTGAAATCGTCGATTTGGTCCATTGCCTGCGCAAAATGGGCGCGCAAATCGAAGGCGAAGGCACCTCGACGATCACGATTCAAGGCGTTGATCGCTTGAACGGCGCAACCCATCCCGTTGTGACTGATCGCATTGAATTGGGCAGCTATATGCTTGCCCCTGCGATCGCTGGCGGCGAAGTTGAATTGCTTGGTGGGCGGATCAATTTGCTAGCCGCTTTCTGTGAGAAACTGGATGCCGCTGGCGTAAGTGTCACTGAGACCGAAAAAGGCCTGATGGTTGCACGCAAAGGCGACTTAATTCATTCGGTGGATGTGGTTACCGAAGTTTATCCTGGGTTCCCGACAGACCTCCAAGCCCAAATGATGGCGCTTATGTGTACGGCTGATGGCACCAGCGTTTTGGAAGAGAAAATCTTTGAAAACAGGTTTATGCACGCGCCGGAGCTTATCCGTATGGGGGCGAATATTGACGTTCAGGGCGGTGTTGCAACCGTTAAAGGCGTGAAGCGTCTCAAGGGTGCGCGCGTTATGGCGACCGATTTGAGGGCCTCTGTGTCGCTCATTTTGGCTGGCCTTGCCGCTAAGGGTGAAACCGTCGTTTCGCGGGTATACCATGTGGATCGCGGTTATGAACATGTGGTCGCCAAATTTGCCGGAATCGGCGCACAAATTGAACGGGTGAAAGAATGACACAGGACGCCAGCTTTGAAGACGGAGCAGAGAAGCCAATCCAATTGGTGGCCGTTGATGCGACCGATCTAGGGGTCATCTCGGGCCTTGTGCAGGACGCTGTTTTCCTTGGCTCGGAAATGACATGGCTTCCCGCGCAACGCCGTTTTGCGATTTTGTGCAATCGGTTCCGTTGGGAAGATGTTGCGCAAGCCAAGGCACGCAACCGCCCTGTCGAGCGCGTGCGGTCAATCCTTGCCTTTGAGGACGTAACCAAGGTCTTGAGCCAAGGTATCGATCCGCAGCAAAAAGACACGGTTCTGTCTGTCCTGACGGTGCATTTTGAGCCGACTGAGGATGGCGCGGGACGCCTTGTTTTGACCCTTGCGGGGGACGGGGCCATTGGGCTTGATGTGGAATGTATTAATGTCTCATTGCAGGATGTGACGCGACCTTATATTGCTCCATCAAAACACATTCCTCACCATCCGGAGTAAATAGATGCCTCTTTTCCTGAACGCCCAAGACGCCAATTTCGAGGCGGATTTCGCAGCGTTCCTTGGGACAAAGCGCGAAGACAGCCCTGATGTAGATGCGGTCGTGGCTGAAATTATTGCCGACGTGCGGGCGCGGGGCGACGAGGCTGTGATTGAGTTGACGCGCAAGTTTGATCGGTTTGAGGTTACGGCAGAAACGATCGCCTTTTCGAAAAGCGAAATCGATGCGGAGTGTGCGAAAGTAAGCGTCGAGGACGCCGCAGCACTTGAGATGGCGGCGGAGCGTATTCGGGCCTATCACCTGCGCCAAATGCCCGAAGATGCCAGCTTTACAGATGATGTTGGTGCCACACTTGGTTGGCGTTGGAGTGCGGTCTCTGCGGCGGGACTTTATGTTCCCGGAGGCCTTGCCAGCTACCCAAGTTCAGTACTGATGAACGCGGTTCCAGCCAAGGTGGCAGGGGTTGAGCGCTTGGCAATTTGCGTGCCGACACCTGATGGCGTTTGCAACCCACTCGTGCTTTTTGCGGCGCGGCTTGCGGGCGTTGATACAGTTTATCGGATTGGCGGGGCGCAAGCGATTGCAGCCCTTGCATATGGGACGGCGAGTATCGCCCCCGTTGATAAAATTACCGGACCGGGCAACGCGTTTGTGGCGGCGGCGAAGCGGCGTGTTTTTGGCAAAGTCGGTATTGATATGATCGCGGGACCCAGTGAAATTCTGGTGATCGCGGATAAGCACAACAATCCAGATTGGATTGCCGTGGATTTATTGAGCCAAGCCGAGCATGACGAAAGTGCCCAAAGCATCCTCATCACCGATGATGCTGATTTTGGCCTTCAAGTTGTTCAAGCCGTTGAAAAGCGCTTAGAAACGCTTGAGCGGGCGAAGATCGCGGGGCCAAGTTGGCGCGATTTCGGAGCGGTCATTACGGTCGCGACCCTCGATGATGCCGTAACGCTGTCTGATCGAATTGCCCCCGAGCACCTCGAAATTTGCGTTCAGGATGCCGATGCAATGGCCGCAAAAATCAAACACGCAGGTGCGATCTTCATTGGCGCATTTACGCCCGAAGCCATTGGCGATTATATCGGCGGCCCAAATCACGTATTGCCGACCGCACGTTCAGCGCGTTTTTCTTCTGGCCTCTCAGTCATGGATTTTCTCAAGCGCACCACCCTCTCAAAAATGACGCCAGAGGCCCTGCGCGCAATCGGCCCGTCAGCAGAGCGATTGGCCAAATCCGAGAGCCTTGAGGCCCACGGCCTGTCTATCCGCTTGCGGCTCGACAGCTTAAACGAGTAGCATTTTATATGACCACCGATCGAATTGCAGAAATTGATATTGATGATGGTGGGCTTGCACCTCCGACTCCGCAAATTGAACAAGAACGCCGCGTGGCGATTTTTGATCTGTTGGAGGAGAACAGTTTCGCCCTTCCTCCGCGCGATGATCGAGTACCCCCCGTTGGCCCATATCACCTGAAGCTTGCCATTCGTGAGCGGCGTTTGGTGTTTGAAATATCTGACCTTAAAGAGGGGCTTGCGGCAGAATTTCATCTGGCGCTGGGCCCGTTCCGTCAGGTTGTGCGCGATTATTTCCAAATTTGTGAAAGCTACTTCGCAGCGGTTAAAAACCTGCCACCCGGACAAATCGAAGCGATTGATATGGCGCGGCGCGGTATTCACGACGAAGGCGCACGCGTCCTTCAGGAACGTCTTGAGGGCAAAGCCACGTTGGATCACGCAACATCCCGTCGGCTTTTTACCCTTATTTGCGTTCTGCATTTCGGAGGGTAGATGGCGAAGTCGCGTCCGACGTCAGTTCTGTTTTGTTGCGATCATAACGCCGTGCGTTCGCCAATGGCGGAGGGCATTATGAAGGCGCTCTACGGAACATCCATTTATATCCAGTCGGCGGGTGTTAAAAACGATCTGGAGATTGATGGGTTCGCAATTGCGGTTTGCAAGGAAATCGGGGTCGAACTTTCACGGCACCGAAGTCGTTCGTTTGACGAAATGCAAGAGTGGGGCGACGACCTTTCGAGCTATGATTTGGTCGTCGCATTGTCACCCGCAAGCCAACGTCGGGTACTGGATTTGACCCGCATATATCATATCGAGATTGAATATTGGCCGATTCTAGATCCGACTGGCCTTGGCGAAGGGCGCGAGGATCGCCTGCTAAGTTATCGCCAAACACGGGATCAAATCCGCGATCAGTTGCTAGAACGTTTCGGAATACCCGAAAATTCTCTCTAAATCGGAAATTACCCCGCAATTTGGTGAAGTAGTTCTTGAAAGTCCGCCCAAGGACGCGCATTTAGTACACGCTCGCGGAGATACCGCGGCAAGCAACCAATTGGAGAAAACATGGCCAAAGAAGAAGAGCTCGAATTTCCGGGCGTCGTTAGAGAGCTTTTGCCAAATGCGACGTTTCGAGTCGAGCTGGAAAACGGCCATGAGATCATCGCACATATGGCAGGAAAAATGCGCAAGAACCGCATTCGTGTCCTTGCTGGAGACAAAGTTCAAGTCGCGATGACCCCGTACGACCTTACCAAAGGTCGCATTAACTATCGCTTTAAGTAAGCTATGCTGCTCGTTTTAGGCTCCGCAAGCCCACGTCGCGCTGAACTTTTGGCGCAGATTGGCGTGGAGCCTTTTGCCGTGCGCCCTGCCGATATTGACGAGACGCCAAAAAGCGGCGAATACCCTCGCCCCTATTGCCAACGTCTTGCCCGTGAAAAAGCGCTAGCCGTTGAAGCCGCTGACGATGAGATCGTTCTGGCGGCGGATACGATTGTGGCGATTGGTCGCCGCATTCTTGGAAAGCCCGCGCATGCGGATGAAGCCCGCGAATTCTTGCGGCGTCTATCTGGCCGGCGGCACCGTGTGGTCACGGCGGTCGCTCTGCGCCAAGGCGATAAAATTACGGAAAAAGAAACCGTTACCATTCTGCGGATGAAGCTCCTCACTGACAAAGATATCGAAGCCTATATTGCGACGAATGAATGGCAGGGCAAGGCGGGGGGCTATGGCATCCAAGGCTATGCCGCACGATTTATTCCTTGGATTAATGGTTCATATACGGGCGTCGTTGGCCTTCCGTTGACGGAAACGGCACAATTGCTTGAAAGCGCGGGTTACCCGCTGGAGGTCTCATGAAGGGTCGCACTGTAGTCTTGGATACCTATAAAGGACGTGCTGCCGCAGCACTCCTTGATAATGGGAAACTCTCCGATTTTTTGATCGACCCCGCCGATAAGAATGTTCCCATTCCTGGGGCTATTTACCGTGCATTTTGTGACCGGCCTATGAAGGGGCAGGGCGGAATGATGGTACGTCTTCCTGGCGTGACTGGATTTTTGCGTGAGGGACGGGGACTTGCTCCCGGTCAACCCATTCTGGTGCAAGTGACCGGCTTTGCGGAAGAGGGAAAGGCCGTGCCTGTTACGGCAAAAATCCTGTTCAAAAGTCGCTACGCAATTGTCACCCCCAATGCGCCAGGTTTCAACATCAGTCGCGGTATTCGGGATGACGATAAACGCGACGAATTGTTGGGAATTGCTCATTCTGTAATGGGGGAAAGCAAATTTGGCCTCATTTTACGTTCGATTTGTGAAACATCAGATCCAGAAGAAATTGCTGAGGATGTCGCCCATATGCTGGGTGAGGCCGAGGGCGTTTTGGGGGCCGAAGGGAATGCGCCCGAGTTGCTGCTTGATGGCCCTAACGCTCACCTTCTTGCGTGGCGAGATTGGCCAACACCGGACACAATGTCGGACGAAGCAGGGGCCTTTGTGACCTTCGAAGTCGATGAGTTGATTGATCAGGCCTTGTCGTCTTTTGTGCCTCTCTCGGGAGGGGCGAGTATGTATGTTGAACCAACGCGTGCACTCGTTGCGGTCGATGTGAACACAGGCGGCGATACCTCTCCTGCGGCTGGCCTCAAAGCCAATATTGCTGCGGTACGAGACCTGCCGCGACAATTACGCGTGCGAGGCCTTGGCGGGCAAATCACATTGGATCTGGCGCCCATGCCCAAGAAAGACCGTCAAACCCTCGAAAGCATTATTCGTATTGCCTTCAAAAGTGACTCTATAGACACCTCTATGGCTGGGTGGACGCCGCTTGGCCATTTTGAATTGCAGCGCAAACGCGAGCGTCTGCCCTTAAAGGATGGTCTCTAAATGTCGTGCCCGATCTGTAATGGTAAAAGCGATCCTAAGTACCGCCCCTTTTGCTGCAAAAAATGCGCGGATATTGATTTAGGGCGTTGGTTTAACGGCACATATACCACTCCAGCCGAGGAAATTGAGGACCTTGCGGATGCTCAGTCGGAGTTGGAAAAGCCTAATTCGCACCTGCATTAGTTTTTTCGCACTTTGCCCCTAGACACCATGCCTCACCGCGTCTAGAACACCGCAACCCGAACGTTTATTCGTTCCCCGTGCCCGGGTAGCTCAGGGGTAGAGCAGTGGATTGAAAATCCTCGTGTCGGTGGTTCGATTCCGCCCCTGGGCACCATTCGGAAAAATGCATTTATAAATTTTCGCGAATGCCGCACTTCAGTACTTGCTGCACTGTGCCGCGAAGGCCCTTTTGCTCGCGACACGAATGGCCCTAAGGCTAATCATGCACTAACTTTCAACTTGGACCACCCAAGTGAGGCTGCTCAGGATCAACACACGGTTTGGCTAGTTACTTCCACCACCCTTAATGAAGGCTCCCCCATGGCCACCAAAACTAAGTTGCACCCCCGTAATCAACACAGAGAAGGTTACGATTTTGTGCGTTTAGTCGCGCATTCACCTGAACTTGAGGCATTCACGATCAGCAACCCTGTCGGTCAGACGACTATTGATTTTCAAGACGTGTCGGCGGTCCGTATGCTTAATCGGGCGTTGCTAAAGACTTATTACAATATCAATTTTTGGGATATCCCAGCCAATTACCTATGCCCTCCGATTCCCGGTCGTGTCGACTACATCCACTATTTGGCGGATTTGCTTGCTTGCAGCAACAATCAAGAAATTCCGCGTGGGCGGAATGTCAAAGCGTTGGACATAGGCACTGGTGCTAGCTTGGTGTACCCCCTTACCGGCCAGAGTGAATACGGCTGGCACTTCACTGGCGTCGATATAGACCCCGCCGCTATCAAATCGGCACAGCAGATATGCCATTTCAACAATCTAAAAGTAGACCTCAGACAACAAAATAAACCTGAGAATATCTTTAGAGGCGTGATTGAACCCCATGATTCTTTTCACATCACCATGTGCAACCCGCCTTTCCATGCATCCATCGAACAAGCTAATAAGGGCACCCAACGTAAATGGCGTAACCTTGGCAAGGGGCATTCAAATAAACTCAACTTTGGCGGTCAAAACGCTGAACTTTGGTGTCCGGGTGGCGAGATAAATTTTATCGCCCGCATGGTTGAACAGAGTATGGAGTTCGCCGAGCAGTGCCTGTGGTTTAGCTCATTGGTGTCGAAAAAAGATAACCTCCAGCCACTCTACAAAATTTTAGGAAAAGCAAAGGTTGCTGATTTCAAAGTAGTCGAAATGGCACAGGGGAAAAAAACAAGTCGTTTTATTGCTTGGACTTACATCAAAAAAAGTCAGCGATCTTTGTATGTGAATGAAGCTCGTAAATAGAACGGATGGCACCCCACCAGACCGGACATTGCATCGCCTCGCGGCCGGTAATCAACCAAGGCGCGTGTCTTTTTTCCCTAGAGGGGGATGATCACTGAGATCGTAACGTTCGAGATTTAACATGCGAAGAATCAACAGCGCGTCGTCGCGCTCTTTGAGGGCAACGCCAAAATTTGGCGAGCGCACCCAAATGCGTATTGGCTTATCACTTCGGCTCGGCAGCGAACGAATTCGATAAGTATAGGCGTTAGAATTTGATCAGCGGTTGACGGGTGATAGCAAGCCGATTGAGCCAGCAGTCAGCCAAGTCGAATTTTCCATGGCATGCCGCGCTAAGATGTCTCCCAGTCGTTTAATGTTAAAGTCATCGCAACTTTCAAAGACCTCCCCGCCTTGAAAACGGTTCTTCACCAATTGGGAGGCATGGAATGAAAAGAAACGCCCAGACGTTTCTGTCTGAGCGCTTCGTCTTAATTGATTATCTACGACTTAAGCGTTTCCAGCACCCGTTCCGTACCAATCCCCTTGGTCTACTTTTATTGCACTATCTAGAAGTTTGGCGAATTCTTTTGGATCTTGTGTGCCGCCGTCACTTCCACGGTAATGATAAGGAATGACAACAGATGGTTTGAACTCTGCTACAGCGCTTGCAGCAGCATTAATATCCATTGTGAATGGTAAATTCATACACAACAGCGCTACGTCGATATTTTGAAGCGCCCTCATTTCGGGGATGTCTTCAGTATCTGAGGAAAGGTACACGCGCGTGCCGCCGATATTCAAAACGTACCCGTTGTCGCGCCCCTTGGGATGGTATTTCATACGGTCTTCTGTGGTATTGTAAGCCGCAATTGCTTCAATCCCGATATCACCAAAGGCTGTTGTCTCTGCATTCCCAATCACCTCAGCGCGTGCAGCCAACTCTTCAGTCATTTGCTCTTGAGCGCCTTTGTTTGAAATGAGGGTAGTGTTTTCCCCCATGACGCCTGCGAGCGTATCGTTGTTTAGATGATCGCCGTGCTGATGAGTTACCATAACGAGATCCGCGGCGGGCATACCTTCATACAGGGCTAAATCTCCAACTGGATCAGCATAAATCACACCCATAGGTGTCTCAATAATGAGAGAAGCATGTGCGATTGGAATAATTTTAACGGCTCCATTCCCGAAAATCATACCATGGCCATTAGCAAAAGCGAGTTGTGGTAGAACGGAAATTGACCCGGCGGCGGCCGCGGCGGAGCCAATGAAATTTCTTCTCGAAAGCATGTGTTTCTCCCTGTTGTTAAATTTCACCCAAATGGCGTTTAATAACTAAATATACGTAGCTCGCCTCACATTGGATCAACTCTATTTCCGTTTCACAAAATACATTTTACATTTATTGCTGCCGAGCAAGGTCTGTCACGCATATTTGACCAACGTCTTGACACTTCACGGAGAGGCGCGATTGCCGTTTCCACCTTTCCACCTTTCCACCTTTCCACCTTTTCACACCGAACCTGTTTTGTGCCTTTGTATCTCGATGCTTTAGAGCGGTATCCATGGGAGTCTTGCTTAAGAAACTTCCTTTTCGAAGGTTTGCCAATTGGGCGCGGTACAACCCGTTGTTTTGGGAAAATGAGCGGTTGTTGAGAAGTTGGCCCCTAAGATTTTAGGCGCTTTTCTTATTTTTGTCCAAAGATCTTCACCTTTTTATACTTCCATCGAGCGGATCAGAAAATGGGAATCTAATCATGATTAGATTGTTAGGGCATTCTGGGCTGGTGGTCTGCCTGCCAATTCTTTCGAATACCACTGCGATGGCCTGTGGTCGGCCGACGCTCGCGGGGACGAATAAGGCGATTCCGTCTTCCGGAATAAACAGCCAATCGTTGCTCAACAATGCGATACTCATCGAAGTGAAACACGAGCGCTAAATTTAAAATGGGTTTAGAAAGCATTAGCGCATGAATCGCTACCAACTGACCGGGAGTCAGATTTACGTAAAGGATCGTGCGACATGCAGTTTTGCTGACAACAAGGGACGGCAAATACTACCCCACAATGCCTGACGTCAGCGCCATTGGATCCAAATAGGGTGGTTTGATAAGAGATAGTTTTTGGCTCATCGTAAGCACTGAGGAGTGGGACATGAGACAAACAAATGGAACACGAAAAAGTCCTGGCGAGAAAATCGTCAAGGATATCAAGCGGGCCACCCGCAAACAGTATTCCTCTGAGGAGAAGATCAAGATCGTTTTGGACGGGCTACGCGATGAAGACAATGAGACCTTGTCCGCCATTGGTCCGAGGACAGTGGTCGAATGCCGTACTGTGCCGTCCATTGTCCGGCAGTTGATACGCAATATCAACGAGAGGGGCTGACGAGGTGCGGCGGAAAGTTGTCAAGCTCGCCTTGAAGGAGACAGAACTGTCCCCGCGAGAACTGGCCGTGACTTTCACAGACAAGGAAAGTTACTTTGTATCCGAGGCTTCAGTCTACCGTGTCCTAAAAGCGCACGACCAAATCACCAGTCCGGCCTTCATCTCACGCCATTGATTGCAAATCGATCGTGCCTATAAAAGCCGCCAAAGAGTTCAAAGACAAAACCACGGCGATCAACCCGCTTTGGCAAAGGGACTCCACTTACCGCAATGTTCTGGGCTAGAGGTGGTTCTATCTCAGCACTATTTTGGACGATTACAGCCGCTACATTATCTCGTGGAAGCTCTGTACAAACAGGCGGACAGAAGACGTGACCGATACGTTGGATTTGGCCTTGGAAACCTCTGGCTGTGACCACGTCCACATTGTTCACAAACCACGACTACTAAGCCTCTCTGATTGATACTGCGTATCAACTGCCGAGCAATGTATAACGGCTCCAGCTAGGTCTCTGGAGAGTTGGCCGAGCGGTTGCAGGACAAAGGCATGAAGCACTCACGCGGAGCGCCGTATCACCCTCAGACCCAAGGCAAGATCCCTCTCATCACTGCAAGCGGCGACTGCCGGGCAGTGGAGCGTTGGCACCAAGCCCTGAAGAACCGGATATTGCTGGAACACTATTTCCTGCCATGCGATCTCGAAGCCCAAATCGAAGCTTTCGTCAATCATAACAACCATCAGCGCTATCACGAGAGCCTCAACAACGTCACGCCCGCCGACGCCTACTTCGGGCGCGACAAAGCCATTCTACGACAACGAGAAAGGATCAAATGCAAGACACCGGAAACGTGCCGCTTGCATCACAGGCAACGCGCCGCATAATACAACCAACCAGATGAGCCAACCTCTCGCTCAAATTAAGTAGCTCTTGGCCCCATAAACACTGACGACGCACAAATTAGGTCTCGAAAAACTGTCACATTAAGCGCGTGTAGGCAGCCTGACAATATTGGCACAAAAATGGCCAAGAGTAGCGTAATAAAACGTTGCGACATTAGAGGACAACCCTTTGTTTGGAGGCACCGCGGATGTCAGATTCTGCTATCGCTGAGCAGTCCGTCGTCAGGGTTTTTGGCACCAATGGCGCGATTAGGTGCTTTTGCTAGGAAGATGTTGTAGACATATCAAAAAAAGGAAAACGACGATGCTCACTCCCTTCCACCTGGCGTACAATGTGACGGACCTTGATAAAGCGCGCGCTTTTTATGGCGATGTGCTTGGCTGCATTGAAGGGCGCTCGACGGAGACGTGGGTAGACTATTCATTCTTCGGCCACCAAATATCGCTGCATTTGGGAGCGCCATTTGAAACGCGTTCGACGGGGAAAGTTGGCGAACATATGGTTCCCATGCCGCATTTGGGGGTTGTCCTTCTGATTGAGGATTGGAAGGTGCTTGCGGAACGCTTGAAAGAGAAACGTGTCGATTTTTTGATCGCGCCTAGCCTGCGTTTTGAGGGTGAACCCGGCGAGCAGGCAACGATGTTTTTTCGGGATCCGTCTGAAAACCCTATTGAGGTGAAAGGCTTTGCAGATTTGAGTAAGGTGTTTGCGTCCTGATCAAAGGAGCCTATTCAGCCAAGTTCTTTCGGATTTGGTTGGCTGTCCCTTAAAGCCGTTTCTGTCAAAATAAGACAGTTGACACACCGCGCATAGATTTTACTTCCGTCTTTTCAGGCTGGCTTTATCAAGCGTGCCCATATCTCTTTACTTTCGAACGGTACTAACCCCGACGTGGATGGCGGTCTTCATGTTTGGCAATTAGATGCCCCCAATCACTTTCATTTGGGCGGAAGCGTGCGTTGTCGAAAATTCGTCGGACCATCTCATAGTCAATCATATGACGCGGTTTTGATCTAGAACGACCATTGCCACTGGTTTTCTAGCTGTTCGCTGCTGCGAGTGCCTAAGTCCTTTCCGCGGGGTTAATCGTTCCTTCTTAGAACTTTCAATTCAGCCTCAAAGACTTTCCTGCCCGCTTGGCCCATCTCCCTTGAATTTACACCGCATGAAATATTCAGGAGGAGCTGGTCTTGTGACGGTTCATTTCCTGTCTCTCAGCTCGTTTTTGCGGCCCTTCGTTCAGATGCCAAGGGGCTTTTGCCTCCCCGCGATGAATGTCGGCGGCGTAGATTACAAAATCCATTGATGTACTGGAATGTTGCGCCTTCAGCCTGCCGCCGCGTCTCCCATCGGTTTCTCCAAATTAATTCTGCCGTGATGGATTTGAAAAATGTTTCCATCATGGAATTGTCCATTGCCCGGCAGAGCTATACGCAGCGTGATCCCGAGAGGAGGAGCAATTCCCTTTGCCGCTCATGGATACTTTGAAGCCGCGTTTTATCAGGCATTTCTGGTAATCATGCGATCAGAATTGCGAGCCACGATCCGTATGGTAAACGGGGTAGCCGCCGTAATGCCACGGTCATAGCCCACGCGCGTATTGCCAGATTTCGCTTCATGCGATTGCTACCCGCTGCCTTCTCCTCGCGAAGCAGAAAAACTTCCTTCCGAAGGCGCTGTTCTCTTTCTCGATATCTTGATGAGGCCCAGACATAAGGTCAACCTACTTGTGTGCTTCTGAACCCACTTGTTCAGTGTCGACAAACCCACGCCTAAATCTGATGCAACCTGTAGCCGCGCCAGGCCGCTAGTGGTTGCGATGCGGACCGCATCACGCGTGTATTTGGTTGCCATTGACAACGCATCCTCTTGCCCACGGGACTAGTTATTTATGGAAAAAGCCACTAAAGTTCGTTGCGGGCCGAAGCTACGTGAAAACTTTTGTCACTGTTTGTGGCGATTCAGTTAGGTTCAGCAATGTACCCTGTAGACATTTTGCTCGTTGCTTGCTAAAGGACCATGTCCTGCAATTTTTTGCAAATTTTAAACTTAGGAAGGTGGTGAAAACCACATGCAGGTATCTGTTCGTGATAACAACGTCGATCAAGCTCTTCGTGCGCTGAAAAAGAAACTTCAGCGTGAGGGTGTTTTTCGTGAAATGAAGCTCAAGCAACATTTCGAGAAACCCTCTGAGAAGAAAGCTCGTGAGAAAGCCGAAGGCATTAGTCGTTCGCGTAAATTGGCTCGCAAGAGTCGGGAACGTGAGAACGGCCTTTAGGCACTCCTTTCTAATCGATTTCATGAAATTGGCGGGGTAACCCGTTTCTTAAAACCCCCGCGCCTCGTCGACGGGGGTTTTGTTTTTTCTAAATCAGTAGTTTAGCGGAAATACGCAGCCCGGATTTTAATCGCTTGGCCATATTCCCATCCCTTCTCAAGGCAACGGAATATTCAATTATGGGGTGTTTCGACACGGTAGAAGAAGATGTCCAAAGGGCAGGACACCATTATCACCGCATGGCGTATCTGTGATCAATTCTTGAAAGTGGCTTGTTCTGGTAATGATGAATATTAGTTGTCACCTTTGTCTGATCTCGAAGGTGTAATTCCAGCCAAAGCACCAAGTGCCGCGGCATCGCGGACGTTGATGCCTTCATTCTGAAAGACTACCGTGATGGCGGCTGTGTTGCTTTGAAATGCACCTTGCGGAGCTGCTAGATTCTGGCATTGGGCCAAGTCATTTCTATAGTTAGGCCCAACTGGCTCTAATTACAGGTTAATAATAAGAGCCAGAGTTCGCACAGGCTGCAATCAATGCAAGAAGTGGAACGGCTTTTGAAAAACTGAAGGTGGTCATTGAAAGACCTTTTGGAACTGAAGTACTGTTGTATTATGCGATCGGGAAAAATTAAAATTCGAGGACTGAGCTGTATTAAGTAGAAAAATTTCCTTTTTGCACCGACAGCCCAAGTTTGATTGAGTAGGAACGTAAAAGTCAAATTAGTTCCAGAGCGCGTGATTTGTTGGGGCAATTTCAGTATTATCAGGTTTTTGAAGCTGGACCTTGAGGTGCGGAAAGTAGAACCATGCTTCCGATCTCGGTTCTCATTAATTTGGGTGTGGAAAGGTCTTGGTCGTTGGCTGATGCCTCTTCGAGGACGAGTCGAACTATGCTGTTAATTGACGTTCGGAGGTGAGTTCTAACTGTATTCTTCAATTTGGTATCGGGGACCGCAGAAAGATGTGAAAAACTATGAACCGAAGCGCGTTGTCACCTGCCTCGACCAATGACCATTCACAAGGTATTTGACGGTTGATTTGAATGCTCGCGTCTTCGCACGCAAGGTCAAAAGGCCGTCGAAACAACTTTGACGACTTGCAAAAATATTGGAATTACCCGGACCTGCATCGCCGTGTTTAGGGTCCCCCTGTTTGAATTCCATTTTTTTCCGCAGGCCTGCGGTGGATGCACGTTTCGAAAGGTTTTCAACCTTACCTTGGGGCCTCTTTGAGTTTCGCATCCTGACTCGTTGGTCATTTTCTACACCGAGAAGTAACGTGTGGATCGATGTCACTCGATTGGAAATGTAAATACGATCATTCGCTGGAAATCCAATGAATCGCCCTCTAAAACCTGGGGGCCTAGACAGTTGATTATAGATGTCGGACAGGGGAAACCGAATTGGTCTTCAAAGACGTCTTGAGAGGATTATTCAGGCGTTTCAGCGCCTCCTTCGATTATTCTCTATTTTCTATTCAGCCAATCTTACGGCCAATCCTCTCATTGGGCTGGCTAATTTGGGAAAACCGATGCAGTGTCGGGATATGTTGACTAAAGAGAGCTTTTTAATTTCGGAGATCCGCGTTCCAGCCAAGCGCAAAAAGACACTTGATCTCGGCAAATTGCAGGCGATTGCGGAGGATATGCTTGAAAATGGTCAGACGACCCCAATCAGACTGCGGACTGGAAAAACAGGTTTCGTTTTGATCGAGGGGTATCATCGCCTAGAGGCGCTGAGGGCACTAGGTGAGGATAAGGTCGAAGGCTATCTGGTACGCGCGCAGTTGCACTAGAAACAGCAAGTCCGCAATCTGCTGTATTCGTTCATTTGTTAGGCGGCCACTGCGAGGAAATGCCTGCAATAAGGCAGTATGACCAACGATGCGTCCGTCCTCATTGCATCGAAGTAAACATAAAAATGCACCAATCATTAAATGATTAATCGCGGACAGTAGATCGCTGCTTAGGTAGCTTGTCAGTCCTTCGTTTGGCAGCGAGGTGGCGCAGGCCGTATGTCGGCTTTCTGCGCCACCCGATGCTCCGTAATCCGGCCGTTATCTTGCTCAGGTCATTCCGCGTTTACGTATTGGCGCCAATTGTGCTGCTCTTTAAATCCTAGCACTTCTCGGATCTTTAAGTTCGAGAACAATGCTTCGTTGTCCGCCAGTTCTCTGTTGAGTTGCACGCCTGGAAAGAAGCGCTCGAGAATTTCGGAGTTTGGAATATTAACTGAATTGGTGTCATTTCCCGCATTGAAAATCTGATAGCCGAGGCCGTCTTTCTTGAGGCATAGGTCCACAATTTGACCAAGGTCCCGCGCGTCAATATAGCAAAAAATATTACGGCGACGAACGCCGGGGTCCGCGAAAAACGCAGGAAAATTCTCGTATTCGTCGGGTTCAATGACATTGCCGATCCGAAGTCCGTATATGTCTATGCCGGAACGTCTTTGAAAGGCGCGGCCCGTTTTTTCGTTGACGACTTTGCTCAAACCGTAGCTGTCCATCGGGTCGACATCATAGTCTTCATCGACGGGTAAATAATGCGGATTGACAGTACCATCCGAGAAGCAAACCCCATAGGTGGTTTCTGAAGATGCAAAAATAACTTTGGGAATTCCCATCTTCACTGCGGCTTCGATCACGTTGTAGGTGCCCACGGTATTGATCCGAAAAGTCTCGTGATCTGGCTTGATCAGAATGCGGGGGACGGCAGCGAAATGCACGACGGCATCGAACTTTGGCACGCCCGTTCCCGCTTCCATTTCGTCAAAATTTGCATAGCTTGTCATCACGTTGAACATGGAGCCTGAGTCGGTGATGTCGGCTAGGAGGTTGTCGATACCCGCTTCGTTTAGGGGCGTAAGATCGACGTTGACCACCCGATGCCCTTGATCGCGCAAATATCTGCACACATGCCGACCAGCCTTACCTGAACCCCCTGTAAATAGAATACGCATTTTCTGTTCCCCACTTCATTGGTCAAAATTTGGCCTGCGCCTAGGGTCGGTTCCCAGAGTGTCGCTTTCGGGAAATTATATTCCATTCAAACAAGATCACAAGGGCGGTATCCGCGGTTGATTGCCTGAAAGGCGTTTTGGAATGTTTCCGATTGAGCCACAGTAGGTTCGCGTTTAACACACAGAGGCGCGGCAGTATTCTCTGCTGAACCTGAGTGAGAATTTATTTCTCAAGGACATTTCGGAAGGACCCTCGAATGAACATGACACGCAGATGGATTGTGAACGCGGGTTTGGCCGCGTTTTTGGCGGGCTGCTCATCGGGCGGTGGGCGTCGCGACGTTGGCGGCCTTGTTGAGGATCCGGGGCTGCGTCCTCAGGCCAACGCAGGGTACGACGCATGGGTCGCTTCCTTTCGCTCGCGGGCACAGGCGCAGGGAATCTCGCAAGCTACTCTCAACGGTGCGTTTCGCAATGCAGGCTTCCTGCCTGGGGTGGTTGAACGGGATGGAAACCAAACGGAATTTTCCCGCTCACTCGAAGATTATTTGGCCATTGTTGCCTCCAATGACAAAGTCATAGAGGGGCGCTCCAAGCTTCAGCAGCGTGCAAAGCTCTTCTCGGAAATTGAAGCGCGCTACGGCGTGCCCGGACAAACTACGGACGCGATTTGGGGAATGGAAAGTAACTATGGCGCGCGCCGTGGCGACATTTCGGTCGTCTCGGCAACGTCGACCTTGGCCTATGACGGTCGCAGGGGTGTCTTTTTTGAGAAGCAACTTATCGCGGCTTTGCAAATCCTTCAGCGCGGCGATGTCGCCCCCGATAATCTGGTCGGAAGCTGGGCGGGCGCGATGGGGCACACACAATTTATCCCCACAACATTCGCCGCCTATGCTGTAGATTTTGAGGGCGACGGACGGCGCGACATTTGGTCTGACGACCCCACCGATGCCCTTGCTTCTGCGGCGGCATATCTTTCGGCATCTGGTTGGAAACGGGGGCAAATCTGGGGCCTTGAGGTCATTTTGCCATTAGGTTTCAATACATCCCTCGCAGGGCGTGGAAAGCGGAAGTCAGCATCAGAATGGGGCGCGCTTGGCGTCAAAGCTGCGCGTGGATCGATCCCAAATCACGGCGGGGCCGCGCTCTTGCTGCCCGCAGGTTCCACGGGACCGGCCTTTCTTGTGTTCCAAAACTTCGATGTCATCCTACGCTATAATAACTCGGTGAATTATGGCATCGGCGTTGGGTATTTGTCGGATCGGATTGCCGGCGCAGGCCCGTTGGTGACAAGCTTCCCGCCTGACAGCAACGGCATGACGATTGATGATCGTCGCAAACTACAGGAACGCTTGACTGCACGAGGGTTTGACACGGGCGGAAGTGATGGCGTCATTGGTCCCAAATCCCGCGACGCAATTCGGGATTATCAACGCAGCGCTGGCTTGTCGATGACGGGCGAGCCGTCGTTAGATCTCCTCCGACGGCTCGGATAAAACTATGGCTAGCCGCCCCAAATTCTAGCGGGGCGGCAGAGCGCCCAAAAGCCAGTCGCGCACTGCAATGCTCGCAGTTTTCTGCGCAGCGTCTTTTGGCCACACGAGGTAAAACCCAATGTTATCGCTGGCGGGGAGGGACCACAGCACTTGCTGGGCTTTGTCAGTCAAGTTGACGAAAATATGCGGGATAAGCGCAATCCCTTGGCCGTTTTGAGCGGCATCCATCGCGAGCGCGGTCTGGTTGAACTGAAGAAAACGGCGCTCTGGGGCGATTTCTTCGGCGTTAATCAGGGAATCCCAGTGTTTGTGGCTGTCCTGAATGAGGGTGTAGCGGGCGAAGTCTGATACGCGGGTAATCGGCAGATCATGGTGCCCTATTGCGACAAGGTTTAACGGGGCAAAAAGGGCCCAGTTGAGGTTTTCGGCAAAGGGCGGCGCGCCTTGACGGATCGCCAAATCAATTCCGTCGTTCTTAAAATCAGCGAGGCCTTCCTCGGCGCGAATTTGCAGCTCTATTTCTGGGTGCGCCCGCTCAAAATCAGGCAGGCGAGGCACCAACCATTTTGTCGCAAACGATGGCGGAACACTCAGGGTTATGCGTCGCCCGTCTGGTTTGAAAACGGCCGTAGCTTTGGTAATGATCGCCAGCGCTTGGTGGATTGATCTGTGATAGGTTTGGCCTTGTTTGGTGAGTTTTAAACCGCGCGGCAAGCGTTCAAAAAGCGGTTGCCCCAGATCCGTTTCCAATTGCCGAATCCGTTGTGCGACGGCCCCTTGCGTCAGATTTAACTCTTCAGCTGCAAGGCGGAAGTTCTGATGGCGCGCAGCGGCGTCAAACATTTGAAGGGTGTTGAGGTTGATGTTTCGCACTGTAGCTCCGGCATACGCAGTAGATTTCCTACAGTCTGGCGCGACAAGACATGATTGGTCAAGGGGTGTTTCTCGCGCGATACTCGGTCCAAACCAACAAATAGGACTTACCCCATGACACACTCAAAAGTAGCCTTGATCACAGCAGGCGGCAGCGGCATCGGAGCAGGCGCCGCGCGCCATTTGTCCCAACAGGGATTTCACGTCGGCATCCTGTCCTCCTCGGGAAAAGGCGAAGCCTTGGCGAATGAACTCGGCGGAGTCGGTGTCACAGGCTCCAATCTTGACGGCGATGCGCTTCAATCCTTAGTGGATCAAGCGATGGCTAAATGGGACCGCATCGATGTGCTCATTAATTCCGCGGGGCACGGCCCAAAGGGACCTATTTTGGATATCAGCGACGATGAATGGCACCTCGGGATGGAGGCGTATTTGATGAATGTGATCCGTCCAACACGTCTTGTGACGCCGATCATGCAGTCCCAGAAAACTGGCTCAATCATTAATATCTCAACCTACGCGGCGTTCGAACCCGATCCGCTTTTCCCGACCTCTGGGGTTTTTCGTGCGGGCCTCGCGGCCTTCACCAAGTTATTTTCCGACAAATATGCGGGCGATCAGGTTCGGATGAATAATGTACTTCCAGGCTTCATCGACAGCCTTCCCGAAACCCAAGATCGCCGCGCGCGCATCCCAATGGGTCGCTATGGTTCGGTCAAGGAAGTCTCGGCCCTCATCGCCTATCTTGCGTCCGACGACTCTGCCTATACGACTGGACAAAATTTCCGGATTGATGGTGGGCTCACACGTTCAGTCTAAAGAAAATTCCCTTTGGGCGGATAATTTTCCTGCCCAAGGGTGGATATCGCTTTGAAACTGTCATTGAATGGGCGACAACGTTGAAAAACCCCCAGTATTTTGGGGAGTAGTAAGGTTGTAGTGACGCATGACGGAGATTTTTGAAGGGTTGAAGGCGGCTTTGCTTTTGCTCATCACCTTTGACAAAGACCTAGTCGATATCACTCTGCGCTCGCTTCAAGTTTCGCTTAGCGCGACGCTTATTGCCTCCCTTATTGCCTTGCCTTTTGGCACGTGGCTTGCAATTCGTCGGTTTCGATTGCGGCGCACGGCGATCGCAATGTTGAACGCGCTTATGGGGCTCCCGCCCGTCGTGGTCGGCCTGTTTGTCTACTTGCTGTTCTCACGTTCGGGGCCGCTTGGGGTGCTCGGATTGCTCTTTACGCCCACGGTGATGATCATCGCCCAAGTGATTATCATCGCGCCCCTTATTGCCTCCATTGCGCATCAAAGCATGCGCGAACTCTGGGCGGAATATCACGATCTTCTGATCTCGATGAACACATCCCCACGCCAGCGCATAGCGACACTTTTGTGGGATGGCCGGCGCGCCTTGTTGACGGCCTCTCTTGCCGGATTTGGGCGTGCCATTGGCGAAGTCGGTGCGATCATCATTGTTGGCGGGAATATCGACCACGTCACGCGGGTTCTCACGACGGCAATTGCTTTGGAAACGGGGAAAGGCGATTTTGCGCTCGCAATGGGGCTTGGATTTGTTTTGATCGGATTGGCTGTGGTGGTAAACCTTGCCATCCACGGGCTGACCCGCACCGAAAGGGAGGGGCGATGGTGACGTCTATTTTACCGTTAAACCTTAACGAGGCCGTGGTTTCGCGTAAGGGAAAACGCCTCATTGGTCCCGTGACACATGAAGTTTCTGGCCATGGGATCACGATAGTATTGGGGCCAAATGGCGCTGGAAAAACGACGTTTTTGCGCTTGATGCATGGCGTTGAGCGCGTATCACAGGGGAGCGTGAATTGGGCGCAACCTGTGGAGATCGCTGAAAATTCCCAGTCCTTCGTCTTCCAAAGCCCGATCATGCTGCGTCGCAGTGTTGAGCAGAATCTTATGTATCCTCTCGATCTGTGCAAAACTCCGAAAACGGAGGCCAAGGAGCGCGCACGAGAATGGGCCTCGCGCATTGGATTACTCGCGAAACTGGATCAACAGGCGCCGCGCCTATCTGGCGGGGAAAAACAAAAGCTGGCCCTTGCCCGTGCGCTTATTCGGCGTCCAGAAGTGCTCTTTTTGGATGAACCCTGTGCCAGCCTAGATGGGCATGCGACACGCGAAATTGAAAAAATCCTTCTGGACACGGCCGCATCCGGCACGCGTATTCTGATGGCGACCCATGACTTGGGACAGTCACGCCGTCTAGCAACGGATGTTGTATTCATGTTGTCGGGGCGGATTCACGAAACAGGCCCAGCCGCGCAGTTTTATGCGACACCAAAACACACTGAAACCAAAATGTTTTTAAACGGAGATATTGTAGAATGAAACCCATCGTTTCTTCGGGACTTGTCCTCTTACTGACAACCAGCGCCGCATTTTCAGACAGCATGAAGATGGCTGTTACGACGTCATTTCACAACTCCGGCCTGTCCGATATTTTGCTGCCAGCGATCAAAGAAGACCTTGGCTTTGACGTAGAATTACTCGTGGTTGGAACAGGGCAAGCCTTGCGTTTGGGCGAGGCGGGAGACGTGGATGCGATCCTTGTGCACTCCCGCAGTGCCGAGGAGAAATTCCTTGAGCAAGGCTATGGCACACACCGCCGCGAAATCATGTACAACGACTTCGTTTTTATTGGTCCCAAGGCAGACCCTGCCAAAATTGCAGAAGCAAAAGACGCAACCTCAGTTCTCGAAAATATTGCGACATCTGAGGACATTTTTGTGAGCCGAGGCGACGACAGTGGTACCCATAAAAAGGAACAATCCCTGTGGGAGAGTGCGGGTGTCGACCTAAAGGCTGGCGGCGATTGGTACCGCGAGCTTGGGTCTGGCATGGGGGCCACGCTAAATACTGCGGCGGGAATGGACGCCTATGTTATGTCAGATCGCGCGAGCTGGTTGAATTTTGGCAACAAAGCGGATCTTGAACTTCTGTTCGCGGGCGACCCCGCTTTATTCAATCAATACGCCTATATCCCTGTGAACCCCGAATTGCATCCGCACGTTAAATCCGACATGGTGGAAACATTGGAAGGGTGGCTCACGGGGGAGCATGCAAAAATGTTGATCGATGGCTACACCATCAATGGCGAGACATTGTTTACCTTCAATGCCTCCCCAATGTGATCGCTTCTCTCTAGACGATACCGCCTCCTGCACCACTCACTTGTGGACGTATTGCCGAGACTTGCGCGCGGTAGTTTGAGGCGCGGTAGGCGGCAACGGGATCGATTGCGCCTCCGGCTTCAAGACGGGCCATTGCAAGAATTGGCTCTACGTCGGTGCGGAAACCATGCTTAAGAGTTGTGGTTGCCATCAGCGCGTCATTGCTTTCTTGGAAGCCCTCAAGCGCCGCCCGATCCACCAAGAGCGCCTGCGCATAGGCGCGCTGAACTTCGGTGGCAGAAACCATAAGGCTTTCAATTGGGTCCGTCACATTATGGCTTTGATCGAGCATATGCATCGGGTTGAAGTCGGGATTGTTTTCCGCTTCGACCAACTCGTTGAACACAAGGAACAAACGGTAAGGATCAATGCTTCCCGTATCGAGATCGTCATCGCCGTATTTGCTGTCGTTGAAGTGAAAGCCGCCAAGTTTGTCAAATTGCGTCAACCGCGCGACAATCATTTCGATGTTCACGTTCGGCGCGTGGTGGCCAAGATCAACGAGGCATTTTGCTTTGTCGCCCATCTGTTGCGCGATCAAAAGGTTCGTGCCCCAATCCTGTACCACCGTCGAGTAAAACGCGGGTTCGTACATTTTATGCTCGGTCAGCAAGGTCCAGTCTTCGGGCAGCGCGTTATAGACCTGACGTGTGGCCTCAAGGTAGCGCTCAAATTGACGGGTGAAATTCGTCTGGCCGGGGAAGTTTGAACCATCGCCAACCCAGATCGTCAGGGCTTTGGACCCGATTTCACGTCCCAAGGCGATACAGGCGATGTTATGGTCAACGGCTTGTTGACGGGTGGCAGCATCGGTGTGCGAAAGCGAACCAAACTTATAGCTATGCTGTTGGTTTTCCTGATCCTGAAAGGTGTTGGAATTCATTGCGTCAAACGTCAGGCCAACTTCCTCAGCCTTGCTATTGAGGTCCGCCGCAGGCTGCGCATCCCACGGGAAATGCAGCGAGACAGAAGGGGTGGCGCGGGTAAGTTGGTGGATGACGCCACAATCATCAAGCTTGTCGAAAATATCGCGTGGCTCGCCCGTTCCAGGAAAGCGCGCAAAGCGAGTGCCGCCGGTGCCAACGCCCCAGCTCGGGACGGCCACGCCGTATTTCGCAACCTTGGATTTGATCGCTGCGATGTCAATTCCGCGCCGATCAAGGGCTTCGCCAAGGGCGTCGTAATCTGCCTTGAGTTTTTCGTTTGCAGCATCGTTTGCTTGGGCGATGATATCAGATTTGATCATAAATTTGCTCCTTTAGCGGGTGAAGGCTTGGACATTGCCAGCATCCACATTGATGATATTGCCCGTCGATTTGGACGAAAGGTCGGAGGCAAGGAAATACGCGGCTTCGGCGATATCCTCAGGCAATACTGAGCGTTTGAGCATGGAACGCTCGCGATACATTTCCTCAAGCCCGCTTTTGTCGGTGCCGTAAGTGTCTGCGCGTTGATCGAGCCAATCGCCTTGCCAGATTTTGGACCCTTTCAGAACCGCGTCTGGATTGACAACATTTACTCGAATGCCGCTTGGCGCGCCTTCCAGTGCCAAGCAGCGGGCGAGGTGAATTTCGGACGCTTTGGCGGTGCAATAGGCCGAGGCATTGGGCGAAGCGGCCAAGCCGTTCTTGGAGGCGACAAAGACAATCGCGCCCCCCATTTTCTGCACGTTGAACACGTTGAACGCTTCACGGCTCACAAGAAAATACCCCGTCGAAAGGATCGACATGTTCTTGTTCCAAAGCTCGAGCGTGGTTTCCTCAATTGGGGCCGAACTTGCGATTCCCGCGTTTGACACCAGAATATCCACGCCGCCAAATTCTGCCGCAATCGTGGAATAGGCGTCAATCACTGCGGCCTCGTCGGTCACGTTCATATTGACCGTGCGCACGACATCTTTTGAGTATCGCTCTGTGAGGATCTCGGCGGTTTCCGCTAAGGCTGCGTCGTCGATATCCGCCAGCATCACGCAAGCGCCTTCGCGCAAATACCGCTCCGCCGTGGCTGATCCGATGCCCCCCGCGCCACCCGTTACAAGGGCGACCCGTCCTGCCAGCGATTTCGGTGTAGGCATGCGTTGTAGTTTGGCTTCTTCGAGCAGCCAATACTCGATGTCGAAGGCCTCTTGCTCGGGTAGGCCTTGGTACTCAGAAACCGCGTCCGCGCCGCGCATTACGTTGATTGCATTGACGTAGAATTCGCCAGAAATCCGCGCCGTTGCTTTGTCTTTGGCGAAGGTGATCATGCCAACGCCGGGCACAAGATAGACCACGGCATTTGGATCGCGCAGATCAGGGCTGTTGTCGTGTTTGCACCGTTCGTAATAGGCTTTGTAACCCTCGCGGTATTCTGTCACGGCAGCTTCCAAGCCAGCCAATGTTCTGTTGATATCGGGATTTGCTGGATCAAAGTTGACCACAAGCGGGCAGATTTTTGTGCGCAAGAAATGGTCGGGGCAGGAGGTTCCAAGGGCGGCCAAACGCTCCATATCGATGGCGTTTACAAATTCCAAAACCGCATCATTATCGGTGAAATGGCCGACCATATGCTGCTGGCCCGATACCATGCCGCGAATGGCTGGCATCAAACGCGCCGCTGTTGCGCGGCGTTGATCCGCCTTGAGGCTCCGGTGTTTTTCGCCCCCAAAGGCTGCCTTGCCCGCGGTTTCCTTGGCGAACCAATCCATCGCGGCTTGAATGATCTCAAGAGTTAGATCGTAGCAATCCCGAGCGTCATCCGCCCATGTGAACAGCCCGTGACTCTCTAGAATCACGCCCTTTGCATCAGGGTTTTTGGCGCAGAAATCCGAGAGCCAAAGGCCCAATTCATACCCAGGTTTTTTCCATGGCAACCAGCCGATGCTATCCCCAAAAACCTTCTGTGTCAGTGCTTTGCTGTCTTTGGCCGCGGCAATCGCGATGATTGCATCGGGGTGCATGTGATCGACGTGTTTAGCTGGGACATACGCATGCAACGGTGTGTCGATGCTGGCCGCGCGCGGGTTCAGGTTGAACGTGCAATGGGGCAGGAGACCGACCATTTCATCCTCAAACTCCACGCCGCGATAGATACCACGCAATGCATTCAGCTTTTCCATATAGAGGGTCGAAAACCCATCCATCTTGATTGAGCCAACATCGCCCCCAGAGCCCTTGACCCAAAGCACCTCGGCCATATCGCCTGTGAGCGGATCTTTTTGCATAACTTTCGCGGAAGTATTGCCGCCACCGTAATTGGTGATTCTTTTGTCCGACCCCAAAAGATTGGAGCGATAGAGCAGTTTTTCTGGCTCGCTCATTTTTGCGGCGTGCTCTGCATCCCATTTGTTTTCAAGGCGTTGAAGGTCGGTGCTTTTGGTCATTGTTGTCTCCATGGACGACAGGAAAAGAGTTGATTACTTGAGGGTAATCTGACGGGAAGTAGCACTCAGGTCAATCACTTTCAGTCATAATCAATCATGCTGCAGTGCAGAATGATTGATTATGATAATTAATGATTGACAATTAGTCGCGACTCGCCGAACGTTAGAGCAACCCAAAGGGGAAGAAGTATGCACGAGAAAGACCGTCACCGCGTTATCCTATCCGCCGTTCAAGATCGGTCATTGCTGACCGTTGTTGATCTGTGCGCCTTGACGGGAGCCTCTGAGGCAACCGTGCGTCGGGACATCAATACACTCGATGAACAAAAGCGTTTGCGCCGTGTACGGGGCGGGGCCGAAGCTCTAACGGCGGCTCCCTTTGTGGGCCTTTCCGGTCGCCCCTATTCCGTGAATGAAACGATGAACAACGCGGCCAAACAAGCAATCGCGGCAGCGGCGGTGGACCTTTGCGAAGACGGAGAGCCGATCATCATTAACGGGGGAACAACCACGTTTCAGATGGTGCATCCGTTAGCGTCACGGCGGATGCAGGTCTTTACTAACTCCTTCTCCATTGCGGAACATTTGCTAAAGAATTCGCGCAATACGGTGATGCTTTCGGGGGGAATAATCTACCGTGAGCAAAATATCGTTTTGTCGCCTTTTGACAACGACGTGACACGTAATTTTTATGCGCGCCGTATGTTTATGGGGGCGCAGGGCATCGGCCCACTCGGTTTGATGGAGCAAGACCCCTTGCTTATCCAAGCTGAACAAAAACTGATCGGACAGGCGGACGAATTGATCGTTCTGGTCGATAGTTCCAAATTCGCAAACCGTTCCAGCCTTGTGCTTTGCCCGCTGAAACGGATCGATACTCTCATCACAGACGACGGCATCGACGACCGCACGGCGGCGATGTTGGAGGCGGCGGATGTGACACTAATCGTCGTGCCCTCGGGGACGGCGCAAAAAGAAGGGGTGGCTTCATAGCTTGCCCAATTTAACCACTCTTAAGGGAGGAAACCATGAGTGTACTTAAGAAACTAGCTGCTTCGGCGGTTATTGTCTCAGCAATGTTCGCAAGCCCCGTAATGGCTGCGGAAAATGTTCGAATCGCACTGGTCGTCAAGGCGCTCGGTATCGGCTTTTTCGAAGCTGCCGCAGAAGGCGCTCAAGAGGCCGCCGACGAGCTTGGCAATGTCGAGATCATCTATACGGGCCCAACAGACACAACAGCCGAAGGCCAAATTGAGGTCATTAATGCGTTGATCGCGCAGAATGTCGACGCGATTGCAATCTCCGCGAATGATACCGACGCCCTTGTGCCTGCATTAAAGCGCGCCATGGACCGTGGAATCACCGTCATCAGCTGGGATTCCGGCGTGGCAGCAGAGGGGCGTCAATTGCACCTCAACCCATCCTCGAACCCTTTGATCGGCAATATGATCATCAAGCTAGCTGCAGATCACTTGCCTGATGGCGGTGAAGTTGCACTGCTTTCGGCTACGACAACATCGACCAACCAAAATATCTGGATGGAAGAGATGAACAAAGTTATGGGCGACTATACGGGCATCGAAGTTGTTGCTACGGTTTACGGCGATGACCTTGCTGATAAATCCTACCGCGAGGCCACAGGCCTTATGCAATCCTATCCTGACCTCGACGCAATCATTGCGCCAACATCTGTTGGCATCGTTGCAGCCGCACAAGCTGTGGTTGACGCAGGAAAAGTTGGCCAAGTGAACGTAACCGGCCTTGGCTTGCCGTCGGAAATGGCCGGAGCCATCGAAAGCGGCGCGTCGCAATCCTTCGCGATTTGGAACCCAATCGATCTGGGCTATTCCGCAACAATGTTGGCCTATGAGTTGAGCCAAAATGGCGTTGTCGCTGCTCCCGGCGCGGAAATCCCCATGGGCCGCATGGGCAATTTGACACTTGATGACGCCAACGAAGGCGCGATGGCTGATCCGTTTGTTTACGACGCCAGCAACATCGAAGCCTTCAAGTCGATCTTCTAAGATTGCTTGCATAATCTGGTCTGGTGCGGGTGTCCTGCGCCAGACCCTTTCAAAAACCCCCTTCATTTCCGAAAGAGTGCCGACATGACAGAGCGTGCAGCACCAGCCAATACGCCCGTTGTCTCAATGGATGCCATCACCAAAACCTTTCCGGGCGTGAAAGCATTGGATCAGGTCACCCTTGATCTTTATCCGGGTCAAGTGACGGCTCTTGTTGGGGAAAACGGCGCTGGAAAATCCACGACCGTCAAGATTTTGACAGGTATTTATCAACCGGATGGCGGCACAATCCGCATCAACGGCGAACCGATTACCTTCAGCAGCCCAAATGCGGCGTCCGACGCTGGCATTACGGCGATCCACCAAGAAACCGTGTTGTTTGATGAGTTGTCGGTGGCTGAAAACATCTTCATCGGCCACGCACCGCGCACAAAATTTGGCCTGATCGACAAGGCCGAAATGCAACGTGCGGCGCAAATACTCCTCGACGAAATCGGCGCACTTTTCAGCACCAATGCACAGCTCCGCGACCTCGGAATTGCGAGCAAACACCTTGTGGCCATCGCCCGTGCTCTTTCTGTTGACGCGCGTGTTGTGATTATGGACGAACCCACAGCGGCCCTCTCTCATAAAGAGATTGAGGAGTTGTATGAGCTGGTTGAAACGCTCAAATCCCAAGGTAAAGCGATCCTGTTTATCAGCCACAAATTTGATGAAATTTTCCGCATTGCCGACCGTTATACCGTGTTTCGTGACGGGACATTTGTGGGCGACGGACTGATCTCTGACATCGACGAAAATGCGCTGGTCAAAATGATGGTTGGTCGCCCTGTGGAACAGATTTTTCCTGACCGCAAACACGATGTCGGCGAGGAAGTTTTGCAGGTGGTTGGATATGCGCATCCAACGGAATTTGACGATATCGGTTTCTCCCTCAAGCGTGGCGAAATTCTTGGGTTCTACGGGCTTGTGGGGGCAGGGCGCTCGGAGTTTATGCAGTCGCTGTTCGGTATTACAAAACCCACCAAGGGTGTGTGCAAAATCAATGGCAAAATTCGCGTCATCCGCTCGCCTGCGGATGCGGTCGCCAACGGGATCGTTTATGTGCCCGAAGATCGCGGCAAACAGGGCGCAGTGATCGGCCTGCCAATTTTCCAAAACATCACGTTACCGTCGCTCAAACGCACTTCACGAAATGGCTTTTTGCAACTCGCCGAGGAATTCAAACTGGCACGTGAATATGCAGAACGGCTCGATCTGCGGGCGGCCTCACTGGATCAAGACGTGGGTAATCTCTCTGGCGGGAACCAACAAAAGGTGGTCATTGCGAAATGGCTCGCCACTCAGCCACAGGTCATCATCCTTGATGAACCCACCAAAGGTATCGACATCGGGTCAAAAGCGGCGGTGCATGAATTCATGGCGGAATTGGCCTCGCAGGGACTTTCCGTTATTTTGGTCAGTTCCGAAATCCCAGAAGTGATTGGCATGTCCGACCGTGTGATCGTAATGCGCGACGGGCTGATTGCGACGGAACTTTCTGGTGATGACTTGCGCCCTGAAACACTCGTACGTCATGCCGCTGGCATCTCTCCGGCACCCCAAAATCAGGAGGCATAGGGCTATGCTATCTCGTAAAATTCCCGTGCGCGAAACTATCCTAGCGGGTGCCATTGGCCTCTTGCTTATCTTGGCCGCATCGCGATTTAGTGGCTTTGTCGCCCCTGCAAATCTTGCCAATGTCTTCAATGACACCGCCCCGTTGATCATACTGGCCTTGGGCCAAATGGTCGTTATCTTGACCCGTTGCATCGACCTCTCGGTCGCGGCAAATCTTGCGCTCACAGGTATGGCCGTGGCAATGATCAACGTGGCTTTTCCCGACCTGCCCATTCCAGTGATCATTGCGATTGCCATCCTTCTTGGCGGGCTGATGGGGGCGATTAACGGTATCTTGGTGTGGAAACTGTCGATCCCGCCCATCGTGGTGACACTGGGTACAATGACAATCTTTAGGGGCATGATTTTTTTGATTTCCGACGGAAAATGGGTCAATTCCCATGAGATGAGCGCCTCTTTTACCGGCTTCCCGCGCGCTGAAATTCTTGGATTGCCAATCCTCTCTTGGGCTGCAATTGTGGCCGTCGTGATCTTTGCTGTGGTGATGTCGCGCACGCCTTTAGGTCGGTCGATCTATGCCGTGGGGGGGAATCCACACGCGGCCGTTTACACTGGCATCAACGTGGGCAAAACGCAGTTTTTTGCCTTTGTGATCTCCGGCGCACTGGCTGGCCTCACTGGGTATCTTTGGGTGGCGCGTTATGCCGTGGCCTATGTGGATATCGCCGGTGGGTTTGAACTCGAAGTTGTGGCCGCTTGCGTGATCGGCGGCATTTCGATTGCGGGTGGGATCGGCTCGGTCGGCGGTGCCGTTTTGGGAGCCCTCTTTTTGGGGGTCGTGAAAAACGCGCTTCCTGTCGTCAATATCTCTCCGTTCTGGCAGTTGGCCATTTCCGGTAGCGCCATCCTGATCGCCGTGGCCTTCAACGCCAGTGCGGGCCGCACCAAAGGCCGCATCATCCTCAAATCAGCGGAGAAATCCACATGAGTGATACGTTAGCGCCCCTGCGCAATATCCCCGACCGCCTGAACAGCCGCGCTTTTCGCACGTTCCGGAGTTGGGAAAGCCTCCTGCTTGCCGTTGCAGTCGCCATTTTTGTGGTCAACAGCTTTACCTCGCCCTATTTTCTGAACGCTTGGAACCTGAGCGATGCAACGTTCAATTTCACCGAAAAGGCGATGATCGCTTTTGCAATGGCCCTGTTGATTATCGCAGGGGAGATTGATCTTTCGGTGGCCTCCATCATTGCCCTTGCAAGTACGGCAATGGGCTTGGCGGTTCAACACGGGGCTGGAACGCCTGAACTGGTGGCGATTGGCTTGACGGTCGGGCTTTTGTGCGGGGCGTTCAACGCGGTTTTTGTTACCGTTTTGGGCCTTCCGTCGATTGTTGTGACCATCGGCACCATGAGCCTGTTTCGCGGGATCAGCTATATTATTTTGGGCGACGACGCCTTTCGCGGCTACCCCACAAGCTTCGCATGGTTTGGGCAGGGGTATATATATTGGGTCTTCACGGTCGAGATGCTGTTCTTCGTTATCATTGCGGTGATCTATGGCGTGTTGCTGCATAAAACCAGCTTTGGTCGCTCGGTTTATGCCATTGGTAACAATCCTACTGGCGCACTCTTTAGCGGCATTCGCGTGCAACGGGTGAAGTTCATCCTGTTCCTGCTTACGGGATTGATGTCGGGCGTGGCCGCGATTTGCCTCACGTCCCGCCTTGGGTCTACCCGCCCAAGTATCGCGCAGGGGATGGAGCTTGAGGTGGTCACCATGGTTGTTCTTGGCGGTGTCAATATCCTTGGTGGGTCTGGCTCCATTCCCGGTGTTGTTATTGCGGCTTTCGTCATGGGGCTTGTCACCTTTGGGCTGGGCCTGTTGAATGTGCCAGGCATCGTCATGTCGATATTCATCGGCCTGCTTCTGATCGGTGTAATTGCATTGCCGCGGCTATGGACTATGGCCGCAAGGGCGAAGAAACGATGAGCGAACGGTATGTTTTTCGGATGCGTCTAAACGTGGGAATGGCGAACGAGTATCAGCGCCGCCACGATGCCATTTGGCCCGAGCTTGTCGCGCTTTTGCACGAGGCAGGGGTGAGCGACTATAGCATCCATTTTGATGCGGAAACCAACCTGTTGATTGGAATACTCCTTCGCTCCGACGGGCATGGAATGGGCGCGCTTGCGGACCATCCCGTGATGCAAAAATGGTGGGCGCATATGGCGGATATAATGGAGACAGAGCAGGGCGGCGCACCAGTTGCCACGCCCCTCCCAATGTTGTTTCACATGCAATGACGAAACCGCGCCACATAGCCGTTATCGATATTGGCAAGACCAACGCGAAACTGGCGCTTGTTGATCTTTCGACCCTAAAAGAAATTGCTGTTGTCACCCGCCCCAATACCGTTCTGGCGGGGCCGCCTTGGGCGCATTTTGATACCGAAGGGCATTGGGAATTCCTGCTGGCCGCGCTCAAGTCGTTTCATCGTGAACACGGTGTGGGCGCGATTTCGGTCACAACCCACGGGGCGTGTGCCGCATTGCTCGATGCTCAGGGCGCCTTGGCAGCACCCATTCTTGATTACGAACATCCGATCCCTGCGGAAATTTCGGCGCGGTATGATGCCTTGCGCCCCCCCTTCTCGCAAACTGGATCGCCGCGCTTGGCTCACGGGCTGAACGTTGGCGCGCAACTCCTTTATCAGTTTTCTCAGGACCTAGATTTAAACGCGCGTACGGCGCATATCGTTGGGTATCCACAATATTGGGGACATCGGCTTACTGGTGTCGTGGCGAATGATGTGACGTCCATCGGCTGCCACACGGACCTATGGAACCCGCATGAATCGCAGTTTTCTGACCTCCCACAGCGACTTGGTATCGAACAAAAAATTGCGCCCGTGCATAAATCCGGCGACGTTCTGGGCACGCTTCTGCCTGAAATCGCGATGGTCACTGGCCTACCAGCCAGCACCCCCGTGGTCTGTGGCATTCACGATTCAAATGCTTCTTTGTATCCGCATTTACTAACGCAAAAGGCCCCATTTTCGGTTGTTTCAACGGGCACATGGGTGATTGCGATGTCCGTCGGGGGGGGGAGTTTTGCCAATGATCCCAGCCGCGACACCCTGATCAATGTGAATGCTCTCGGAGATATGGTACCTTCTGCGCGCTTCATGGGGGGGCGAGAATTCGAACTAATTCAGAACGGGCACCCCTTCGAGGCGTCCGAAAGCGACGAGCAAACCGTGTTGTCAGGCGGGATCAAGTTGCTGCCGGCCGTTGAAATCCAAAGCGGGCCGTATCAAGGGCATGAAATGCAGTGGCATGGCGGTGAACCCGCTGAAGGTTCAGGGGTGCGGGCGATTGCACTGTCCTATTATCTAGCCCTCATGACGCAAACCTGCCTTGGCCTCACGGGGGCCAAAGGGCCAACTATTGTTGAGGGCCCCTTCGCGCGTAACCCATATTTCCTCGACATGTTGGGTGCCGCAACGGGCCGCCCGATCTTTCGAAGTCATTCGGCGACTGGCACGAGCATTGGGGCCGCGCTTTTGTGCGGGGCCTCTAATGCGATACCTTCGCCGGATGTAGTCGCGCCGTCAAAACAAGTGGATAGCCTCACAGTATACGCGCAAGCTTGGCTGCGTTTGACCTGAACACTATCGATCGAGATCAGAAAAACTAAGCCAACACATCACAGTCGGTGGTTACGTCTTTATCACCGAAATCCATCGTTTGGGATGATCTCTTCTAGTCCGGAAAAGATACTGGAAATACAACACTTAAAGTCAGTGGAAGTGAAGGTGCACTTGCGGTAAAAGGGGCGACGACGCCCTTTCCTTCAAATCTAGGAATATACATGTTCAATATTTCGACCGACGTACCCTATACGCGCTTTTTGGCTCGTCTGCATCAAAGCATGACATTTGAATGGTACATGGAGGTCGGGTGTCGAACTGGTCGAAGTTTTGCCGCGGTACGGGGCAAAACGATCGCCGTTGACCCATTTTTTAGAATTAAAAATGATGTAATTTCAGAAAAACCAGCCCTGCTCCTGCTTCAGAAAAAAAGTGACGATTTTTTTGCTAGCGGACTATTGGAATCCATTGGCGTGAAGCTAAGTTTTAGTTTTTTGGACGGGATGCATTTGATGGAATTTCTCCTGCGGGATTTCATGAACACAGAAAAAAACTCATTGCCGGGTGGCGTTATTGCACTTCATGATTGCTGTCCGTTCTCATTTGAAATGACAACGAGAGATGTCGAGAATGCACCACGAGATGCATGGACTGGGGATGTTTGGAAACTTATTCCGATCCTCAAAAAGCATAGACCTGACCTCAAAATTACCGTGATGGGATGCAAACCAACCGGCCTCGTTTTTGTGCATAATCTGAACCCAGAATCCAAAGTATTGCATTCAAAATATGATGAAATCGTTTCGGAGTGGCAGGATCTTACTCTGGAAGAATATGGCGTCTCCAAATTCAATGAAACCTTCTCATACACACCATGTGAAAGCTTTGTCGACGGCGGGTACGGGATATTTGATAAGGTGCGACTTTCTGTAGATTCGGTCGCCAAACCAGAATTTGTATCGCCCTAAGCTTTTTTTCGATTTCGTCGAATTTCTGCAAGAAACTCGGAACGTTCGTCAGCGTTTAGCATTTTTTGGTCCGGTAAAACTCCGGCACGTAACGATCGCTCCTGTTCCTCCTGTGAGGGGGAAGCCCATGCGATTTTCGGATCAATGAGGGCTTCTGCCACCAGTCTTTCTTGAAGCGTGTTAAAATCCAACAGGGACACAGACAAATGGTCAGACCGGATTGGGGGCCAATAAATATCCGATATGGAGTTGATGATCGAGATTCTAGGGCCGGGGCGGGAGTAAAGTTGGTTGCTTATCAAATCAGGTAATTTCTCGCGTCTGTTGATGATCGCAACCTGTTGAAACCTTCTGCATATCAGCGAGTACAAATGCAGCGACGAAGATTCTGCAAAGATTAATTTCTCTGCACTTTGAAAGGTTTGTACCTGCTTAGTTATGCTGTGTTGTTCAGGTGCAAAAACTTCATACCCCTGTGCTTGGAGTAGTTTTTCAAGGTGCTCTTCACAAGCAAAGCGTCCGTATTTCGGGCCGAAATTAGAGCGGGTTACATAGATTTTTCGACCCTTGATCACAGGCCCTTTTGTCGGAAACTTTTGATCGATCCATTCAAAGAAGTGTTTCGTGCCATACCCGCTAAACCGCTCTCCAAACAAATCCGCAGATGTATAGATCTCCTCGAAGAAAAAGGGGCCCTTTGAGATGATAAATTCGTTTTTTATGCCAAAGGCGTCCAAGATAGGTTGGATATGTGGGTAGAGTTTTCGATTGGATTTCCTTTTGGGGAGAAAAACAATCCTGGTATTTTCAGGCAAATTACTAAGGGCCCAAAGTCGCCCTATCGAATTAAGTAAAATATGACCAAATTGTTCGGTAATAAGGCCAGCAAATAGGACCGGATCAGATATCGTTTTCACGTCGGTAGGAACATCGACTTGGGCTTGAGATGTGGTCATGAGTTGCGCTGAAATAACGTCACTATTGGGAAGCGCGTTAAGCTGTTTATCGTACAATCCAAAACGACGATGGTTCCGGTTGATGTCATCACCGGACAAGTAAAACCCCGAATGAGGCCCCGAGATTTCGGGGGGTGTCGTCGTTATAAACGGCTCTCCGGTGATTGCAGTCGTCGTCATATATAACGTGCCCTTCGTCAGGGTATTGGAACTGAGATTGTTCTTAACAAGCAGAAAACTTGTCTCGTTCGATTGGCTTCTTTATGCCAGTGCAAAAGCTGTGACGCAAGCGCCACATGTTCCTACAACGCACCGCCCGTCTAGCCATTAATAAGGTTGGATTCGTCGTGCAAAGGATCCCGTCTCCCCTCGCATGTTAGGCCGCGCTTCGTTGAAATGCCCAGGGGATTTTCCCGTTTAGTTGCGAATGCGGCCGCCATCTTTTTTTTGCAAATCCTCGATGTAAGCTCCCCGTTCTTGCTTTGGGGTCAATCTTGTTCACGCTATCAGACTGACATCCGTCCAACACTTCTGTACCCTCTCAGTATGTCCGTTTCACTTGGGTCGCTGAGGGCGTCAACGCAAAGTTTCCTTACGGAATTACTGCACAGCGGATCAGTGATGGGCGTGGTGATTATTGGGTGCTGATGCATCAGATCTGAAGAATAGCATTCTGCTAGAGCATCACTTCCTGCCCGGCGATCTCAAAGCTCAAATCGAAACCTTTGTCGCGCGCTAGCGATCCTCCTTGACCAGCTGGTGGCGCATGCATCACTAGAGAGGGGTGAGAGTCTGAACAAAGTCTAACCCGCCGACGGCTACTTCCGACGCGACAAACACATTCTACAACAAAGTAAAAGGATCAAGCGTAAATCGCTCGAAGCGCGGCGCTTGCATCACCGCTAGCGCGCCGGATAATGAGACCAACCAGATGAGCCGAATTCCCTCTTAGTTTAGGTAGCTCTTGGTTCCAAAAAAAACTGACGACGGACATCCCCGGATTGGCCATTCGTTGAACGCGACGATGTCTTTATACAAAGAGGTTTCACCGCTCGGAAAAGTTTTTTTCAAAAACAGCTTAGTGGATGGTGGAGCGCTTACGGCATTTCCATGGGCGTACAATTTGGTTCAGATGGCTCTTTGGATGACGTTCATGTTGCTATGAATTAAGTGTAGTTAGTGTCGCCCGCGAAGCAATTTTGTGATGGCGAAGAACGGCCCTGATGGTGTTTAGAAATGGCGTACAAGTGAAAGCAGTTCCGAATCCGGCCTCTGATATTTTGCCACTCGATAACCACTTCGTTTACAGAGCAGGCCTTCTTTCAATTTGCCTAAGTCCAATGTGGGAGCAGGACGAATGCACAAATGATCAGTCATCTTTTTTGGAGTATTCGTTTCAATTGCCAATTCGTAGGTAGTGTTTCCCTAATTCCAAACGGTCAAGTAAGCGCGCTGGAAAATCTCCTCTACAATGTAGGATTTGACCTTAATTCAGATCATTAGGTTTGTCTCAGGGTGGCTTAAGAAAAAATGAATCACATTGTTGGATACAATGCGGGTTCAAAGCCAATTCGCATTTCTATTAAGGTGGTGGTTTTATTTGGTAAACTATTGAAGTTTTGGTAGCGGAGGAGGGACTTGAACCCCCGGCACGCGGATTATGATTCCGCTGCTCTAACCAACTGAGCTACTCCGCCATACTGAATGGCTGTTTAGGTAAATGTTTGGATAAGGTCAAGCGATGAATTTGAAGAAAACACAGACTTTTTGGAATAGAAAAAATCTTGATGATCGGTTGCCCTAAAGGCGAATCCTTATGTGGGGAGTCAAAACCGTTCCCAGGAAATTCATAACCAAGTAGCATCATGCGATAAACATAAATACACATGTATACTGAATGACCTGTTCCCCTAAGTGGCCGCTAATGTGAGTTAGTCCAGCTCAGGTTTGGCCTTTCTTTGGTCTGTTAACATATCCAGCTGGTGACATGCCAGCGAGGCTGGAATGCGGGCGGTGTTAGTTGTCGCGATGCACTATGCCGCCACTAGATTGCGGGCAGGCCCAGTTTATCGAATAGGTGCTCGTTCGGGCATTCATCTGTCATACGTCCATTGAAGCTTTGGAAAAATCCGTTCTGCATTGGTTTGCCATGGGCGATTTAATACCCTTCGACTTTGCGGTCTTCCTGCCATTTCAGAATTGCGCTACCTCTCAGTTCGGTGCCGTTAATGCTGACCACACTGCAAGGGTTCACTTGAAATCACGGACTACTTCTGGTCATCTTTAGGCGAACGCAGTTGCATTCAAGCACGCCTCTAAGTCTAGTGAACTTTCACGTGTGTTGCTATGAACGACTGAATTGATCGTCCATTCATAATTGGGGGGGTAATCCCCCCATTTCTAATGGGGTGCGGCTGTAGAACTTACGCGGCCATTTTCAGTTTCTGGGCGGGGGTCATGCCGCCTATGCCCATATTCGGGCGGTCATTGTTGTAAGTCCATAG
>NZ_JBGFCF010000020.1:0-48977 GCF_041205445.1 Falsihalocynthiibacter sp. CO-5D18
GATGATTGTCTTCCCCACCATTCTTCTCCTGACAATTAAAACCGTTGCCAAAGGCTAGCCTGTCGCCCCCCCTTGCGCCACCACTATTTCCATCGCTTGGAAAACCGGCGCATTCAAGTCATTGCCCCCTCCCCGTTTCCGCGTTATCTCCGTGTTAATCAATTCGGGAGCGTATCGTGACACCATTTCTCTCTGACAACGACCAAGCCGGACTTTTTGTCGGGCGCGTCTGGAACGCCAAGGTTCAAGGTCCAAGCGTCGTGACTTTACGCGCAGGCCGCGTCATCGACATCACCCAGAAAGCCGCGCCAATGGTGCGGGATATCTGCGAAATGCCCGACCCCGCCGCCTATGTGCGCGCAGCCCACGGCAACGATCTCGGAGCCTTCGCCGAAATTTCCTGCGTCCCTGCGGGCGACCTCTCCAAAACCCATTTCCTTGCGCCCTGCGACCTGCAATCCGTCAAGGCTTGTGGCGTCACGTTCGCCTCCTCGATGGTGGAACGCGTGATCGAAGAACGCGCCGCGGGTAACCCCGCCGCCGCCGAAGAAATCCGCGCCCGCGTCGGGGCCTTGATCGGCGACTCCCTGCGCGACATCAAAGCAGGCTCCGACGAGGCCGCCGCCGTCAAACAAGCCCTGATAAAAGAGGGTCTTTGGAGCCAATATCTTGAGGTCGGAATCGGCCCTGATGCGGAGGTTTTCTCCAAAGCACAGGTGCTCTCCTCCATGGGCCCCAACGCTGACGTCGGCTTGCACCCGATCTCAAAATGGAACAATCCCGAGCCCGAAATCGTCCTGCTCGTCTGCTCCCAAGGCCGCATCCTCGGCGCAACCCTCGGCAATGACGTCAATCTGCGCGACATCGAAGGCCGCTCCGCCCTCTTGCTCTCTAAAGCCAAAGACAACAACGCCTCTTGCGCCATCGGCCCAATGTTCCGCCTATTTGACGCGGATTATTCTATCGACGACGTCCACTCCGCCGAACTCGACCTCACCGTCACCGGCGAAGACGGCTACGTGCTGTCCGGCCATTCCTCTATGAAGGAAATCAGCCGTGCGCCCGCCGACCTCGTGGCCCAAACCTTGGGACGGCACCACCAATACCCCGACGGAATCGTCCTCTTCCTCGGAACCCTATTCGCCCCGACACAAGACCGCGACACCCCCGGCGAGGGCTTCACCCACCACCTCGGCGACGTCGTGACCATCTCTTCCAAAGGCCTCGGATCACTCACCAACACGGTGCGCCTTTCCACCGACTGCACCGAATGGACCTTCGGCATCAGCCACCTGATGCGCAACCTCGCCAAACGCGACTTGCTTTAACCCTGCTACCGCCTAAACTTAGCAAAACTCAAAAACCTAGGGACGGATATGAAACGCATTTTAACAACAGCCCTGATGACAACCTTCATGGCCTCCACCGCAAGCTTCGCCGACACCTGTGCCGCCGGAAAAACCCTCACCGATGGCGTTTTGACAGTCGCCACAGGAAATCCGGCCTATTTCCCGTGGGTGATGGACAACGACCCAACCAGCGGCGAAGGCTTTGAATCCGCCGTCGCCTATGAGGTCGCCAAACGCATGGGCTTTGAAGGCGACGCCGTTGTCTGGACCTCCGCAACCTTCGATCAATCCATCCAACCTGGCGCGAAAAACTTCGACATCAACCTGCAACAATTTTCGATCACCGCTGACCGTGAAAAAGTTGTCGATTTCTCCGACCCCTACTATTCCGCCGCCATGGCCGTCCTCGTGCGCCAACCCACAATCGACGCGGGCGCAACGGGCGAAATCGCCTCGCTCAAGAGCCTAAAGTGGGGCGTTATGGGCTCTACCACCGCACTTTCCACTGTCACCGAAGTGATCGCGCCCGACGAGTCTCCCCTGCTGTACGACGATAACATCAACGTCGTCGAAGCCATGAAAGCCAACCAAATCGACGCCGCAATCTTCGACCTCCCAACCGCCCTTTACCTCAGCGCAGTTGTCCTCGATGACGGTGCCCTCTTGGGTCAATTCCCCGCCGATCGCAGCGAAAACCCCGATCAATTCGGCTTCCTGATGGAAGAAGGCAGCCCGCTTAAACCCTGCGTCAACGAAGCTCTCGCCGCCATGACAAGCGACGGAACCCTTGCCGCAATCGAGGCCAAATGGCTGGCCGAAACCACTGGCGTGCCAGTCCTTAAATAATAGTAATTCCGATGAAAAATCCACGCGCGGGCCTCACGGCCCGCCGAACTTTTGAGCGCAAAGCCCACCGCAAATCGCTGCTGATTTCCACCTTCAGCACACTCATTGTGGTCGGCCTAATTGTACTCCTCGTCCCCCTCACCCCTGGTTGGGACCGCGTAAAATCAAGCTTTTTCAACGGCGAAATCCTCATCGAAACCTTCCCCGGTTTGCTCAACGCCTTCCTCTGGGACATCACGATTTTCCTCTGGTGCGCGCCCGCCATCGCCATTCTTGGCCTCGTCATCGCCCTCATGCGCGACGCCCGCGCCCCTGCCCTCTTTCCTCTCCGCGTCTTCGGCATCCTCTATACCGACATTTTTCGCGGCGTCCCCGTCATCCTTATCATCTTCCTCATCGGCTTCGGTATTCCGGGCTTAGGGCTGCCGCGCCCTTGGAATAGTCCCTATATCTGGGGTTCCCTCGCCCTCATCCTGACCTATTCCGCCTATGTCGCCGAGATTTTCCGCGCGGGCATCGAATCCATCCACGACAGCCAACGCTCCGCCGCCAAATCCCTTGGCCTGAGCCACCGCGACATGATGCGCGACGTCGTCCTCCCCCAAGCCATCCGCCGCGTCGTTCCCGCCAATATGAACATGCTCGTCGCCCTACAAAAAGACGTCGCCCTCCTATCCTTCATCGGCCCCGTTGAAATCCTGCGCCAAGCGGGAGTCTACAAATCCCTCCTCGCCAATTTCACCCCCTATGTCGGTGCCGCGCTGATCTTTCTGGCGGTCACAATCCCCGTGACCCGCTACGCCGATCACTTGATCGCAAAACAAAACAAGGCCCGCAGTTAATGTCGATTCTCCGCCTCTCCAACGTCACAAAATCCTTCGGCGAAACCGAGGTTCTGCGCGGCATTGATCTCGAAATTTCGCGCGGCGAGATGATCTGTCTGATCGGGGCCTCTGGATCGGGAAAATCGACCCTATTACGCTGTATTAACCTGCTTGAGAGTATCGAGGATGGCGAAATTTGGTTCAACGAAACCGATATTTCCCTCCCCCAAATCACCCCTCAACCCATTCGTCAAAAAATCGGTTTGGTCTTTCAGAGCTTCAATCTTTTTCCCCATATGACCGCGCTGGAAAACGTGCTCCTCGCACCCCGCCGTGTGTTTAAAAAAACCCGCGCCGAACTGCTGCCCGAGGTCACTGCCCTTTTCGAGAGCTTCAATCTAAGTGATCGAATGCACGCCTATCCCGATCAACTTTCGGGCGGCCAACAACAGCGCGTCGCCATCGCTCGCGCCCTCGCAATGCGCCCCGAAATCATGCTGTTTGATGAGGTTACATCCGCCCTCGATCCCGAACTTGTCTCCGAAGTTCTGGATGTTTTGCGCGTGTTGAAATCCCAACATATGACGATGATTTTGGCCACCCATGAGATGGGTTTCGCTAAAGAAGCAGCCGACCGCATATGCGTTCTAGACGCAGGCAAAATCATCGAAGAAGGCCCACCCGCGCAAATTTTCGGTGCACCAAAATCCGAACGCACCCGCAAATTCCTCGCCTCGGTCCTCTAAACGCCCAGATATTGCGCTGTGATTTCTGGCGTCAATTCCGCCATTGATGCGGCCCAAACACTGGCGCCGCGCTCCAAAATCACCGCTTTATCGGCAATCGCCGACAGTTCTTTGATCGACTTATCCACAACCAGAATTGCCAGTCCGGTTTCCCCCTTCAAATGCGCAATCGAAGCCCAGATTTCTTGTCGCACCAACGGCGCAAGCCCCTCCGTCGCCTCATCCAAAATCAACAACTTCGGATTCGTCATCAACGCCCGCCCAATCGCCAACATCTGCTGCTCGCCGCCCGATAAAACCGCCGCAAGTTGCGTTTTTCGTTCCTCCAACTGTGGAAATAACCGCACCACAGCCTCAAAATCCCACGCGCCCTTCCGCGCCGCTCCAATCAGGTTCTCATAGACAGTCAAATTCCCAAAACACCGCCGCCCTTCTGGCACAAGCCCAATCCCTAAACGCGCCGCCTGATGCGATGCCAATCCCTGCAAATCCTGTCCCGAAAATGAAAGACGACCCGCAGTCATCGGCAGCATCCGACAGATGGTTTTTACGGTCGTCGTCTTCCCCATCCCGTTGCGCCCCATAAGCGCCAAAACTTCACCTTCGCCCAGCGTTAGAGACACATCAAACAAGGCCTGCGTCGCGCCATATGACGCGGCCAAATGGTCCAAAGACAACAACGTCATGCGTCCTCTCCCAAATAGGCCCGTTGCACCGCTTTATCGCTGCGTATTTCCGCTACCGTTCCCGTGGCAATAATCTCGCCATAGACCAAAACACTCACCCGATCCGCTAGCGCAAAAACCGCGTCCATGTCGTGTTCGACCATTAAAATCGGTGCTTCATTTCGCAACCCGTCAAGAAATTCCGTCAACGCAAGACTCCCCTGCGTCCCTAGCCCCGCCATGGGTTCATCCATTACAAATGCACGCGGATTCAGGGTCAACGCCACCGCAACTTCAAGCTGGCGCCTTTGACCATGCGAAAGCTCCGACGTACGTGTCGCTGCGTGTTCCATCAATCCCACGCGCTTCAACGCCTCCTCAGCGCGCTCTCGCAAGCCCTTGTGGCGCAACACGGCCCCAAACGGCCAGTACGCCCGCCCATGCGCCCCAACTGCCCCCAGCAGTGCGTTCTGAAGCACAGTATCTTCCATCGCCAACGCCGAAACCTGAAATGTCCGCGCCAACCCGCGATTGGCCCGATGCGCCACAGAAAGCGCCGTCACATCCTCACCCCCAAGCATTATCCGCCCAGAATCCGGAGCCACTTCTCCCGCAATCTGCCTAATTAGGGTCGATTTCCCCGCTCCATTTGGCCCAATAAGTGCATGGATCTCCCCCGCCCTTAGGTCCAAACAAATAGCGTTCGACGCCTTCAGCGACCCAAAACTCTTGCTAATCCCATCTATTTTTAGAACCGGGTCAGTCATGCGCCTTCTCCCGACCGACTAAAATCCCGGTCACGCCCCCCGGCGCAAACAATACAATCCCCAGCAAGATAACCCCCAGATAGATGTGCCAGAATTCGCTCAACCCGCCAAGAAAATGCTCCAGCGCAATAAACAACGCCGCGCCAATCACGGGCCCAAAAAGCCGCCCTACTCCGCCCAAAATCACAAACACCATGATCTCGCCACTCGTCTGCCAGCTAAACATCGTCGGGCTGACAAAACGGTTGAGATCAGCAAAAAGCGCGCCCGCCAATCCGGTCATCATCCCCGAGATCACAAAAGCCACCAGTTGCACGCGGTATCTTGAAATCCCCACGGTTTCGACCCTAATCGGCGATTGCCGCGCAGCATTCAGCGCCAAGCCGAACTGCGACTTGGCAATCGCCGACGCCGCAATCAACCCCGCGATGAGCACAACAAAAGTGATGGCAAAAAACTGGATTGGGTCCAGAGTATTCAACCCCGGAAAGCCATTGCGCACATAGATCGATAACCCATCCTCACCGCCATACGCGGGCCAGCTTATGGCGAAATAGTAAAACATCTGGCCAAATGCGAGGGTGATCATAATGAAGTAAACGCCCGTCGTCCGCAGACAAATCGCCCCAATCACCAAGGCCGCCAACCCCGCCGCAATCACCGCGACCAGCCAAATAACGGGCATCACATTTGTGCCCTCAATCACCACAGCGCCCGAAAAAATCGGCGTATAAATCTGCGCATGACTTGCAAGGATGCCCATGGCATAACCACCGATCCCAAAAAACGCCGCGTGCCCCAAACTCACAAGCCCGCCAAGCCCCAGCGCGATGTTCAGCCCGACCCCCGCCAATGCCAAAATCGCAACTTTCGTCGCAAGTGTGATCACGAACGGCTCATCCGCCCCATAGGCCCACAGTGGAACAGCCAAAAGCCCGGCCAAAACGGCTCCGTTTAACATCTTTTCCCGCGTCATGCCCGCACCCCAAGCAGGCCCGTCGGCCGCATCACCAAAACCACCGCCATTAAAATATAGATCGACATAGACGCGAGCGATGACCCGATCGAGGCCGCCGCGGATGGATCCATAAACAGCGCGAAAATCATCGGCAAGAACAACGCGCCCAAAGTTTGCGTCAAGCCCACCAATATCGCCCCGATCAACGCCCCCTTAATCGACCCTATTCCGCCGATAACGATCACGACGAAGGCCAAAATCAACACAGGTTCGCCCATTCCAACCTGAACCGACTGAATCGCCCCAACCAAGGCCCCCGCAAACCCTGCCAGCGCCGCGCCAATGGCAAATACCACGGTATAGAGCCTTTTTATATCCACACCAAGGGCGGCAATCATTTCGCGGTCGCTCTCCCCTGCCCTAATCTGAATGCCCAGCCGTGTGCGCGAAATCAACAGGAAAAGCCCCGCCGCAACAGCCAAGCCAATCCCGATCAAAACCAGCCGATACAGTGGATACTGCATCCCTCCAGGAAGGGTCACAGGCCCCGAAAGCGCCTCGGGGATATTGAGGAAAAGCGGGAACGAGCCAAAGGCCCACCGCGTCGCCTCCGAGAAAATCAAAATCAACGCGAATGTCGCGAGCACCTGATCCAAATGATCCCGCGCATATAATCGCCGCAAAACCACAATTTCCATCAATGCCCCCGCAGCCGCCGAGGCCGCAAGCGCCGCGACCAAAGCCAGCAAAAACGATCCCGTCCAACCGGCAACCGCCGCCGCCGCAAAGGCCCCGACCATATAAAGCGAGCCATGCGCCAAATTGATCAGCCCCATAACGCCAAAAACAAGCGTTAATCCTGCGGCCATCAGAAACAACATGATGCCGAATTGGAGGCCATTTAATATCTGCTCAAGCAGGAGAACCAAACTCATGAGATCAAAGGTCTGTCCGAACGCGCCAAAGCTCGGGAAACAGCTCAACCGCCAACATTTTCGTCAAATACGCCACGCCCGCCGTGCCCCCCGTTCCGCGCTTAAATCCAATCACCCGCTCGACAGTGGTGACATGGTTAAACCGCCAGCGCCGGAAATAATCCTCCAGATCGACCAGTTTTTCGGCAACCTCATACAGCGACCAATAGGTTTTCGGATCGCGATATACCTGCGCCCACATGGCCCGCACCGCATCGTTTTCGCAATGCGGCGTCCTCGAAGGCGTGCCAATCGTTTCGGTCGGAATATCCATCCCCTGCCGCGCCGCTAGACACAAAACTTCCTGATATAGGCTCTTTTTGTGCAATTCGGATTCAAGTCGTTCCATCGCTTTCGGGTCATGCGCATGGGGCTTCATCATGTCCGTATTTCGGTTCCCCAAAATGAATTCAACAAGCCGATATTGTGCCGATTGAAACCCCGAGCTATGCCCCAAGGATTCGCGAAACGTTGTATAATCGCTGGGCGTCATCGTGCGCAAAACATCCCACGCATTGTTAAGCTGCTCCATGATCCGCGACACCCGCGCCAACATTTTGGACGCCTCCTGAAGGTTGTCCGTGGCAATTGCCGAGCGCGCTGTATCCAATTCATGTAGCATCAATTTCATCCAAAGTTCAGACGTTTGATGCTGAATAATAAACAACAATTCATCTGGCGCCTTGGACAGGGGATGTTGCGCCGTTAGCAGCTTATCCAGTCCAAGATAGTCGCCATAGGACATGGATTTTGAAAAATCGGTTTTGGCACCATCTTTGTTTCGATCTGTCACTGTCTGCCCTTACTTAACTTTGGTCTAAAAAATTTTAACTCGTTGAAAAATTTAACCTTTTTCAAATAACTGCGCAAGATATTGCATGGCTTCCTCCACCAAAATACTATCAACACGTGCGCCTTTAATCCGAATAAGGTGCCCTTGGCTATCACTTTGTCGCTGCAAGGTAACCCCTGTCGAAAGGCGCAGCGTATCCGCCCCTTCCCATCCCGTCACCCGTTTTGGCCGCCCGCCCTTGGGTTTTGGTTGTGCGTCATTTTCGTATTGCAGCACAACTTCTTCCAGAAGCGCCCATTCCTCGATTGCGGACTGGCATTGCCCCCGCTCCTGCCCTAGGGCCAGATTTTCACGCAACCGCGCCTCTGCCCCATTGCGCAGAACCGCCGCCAGCCGAAGCCCATCTTTTTCCCGCAGCATTTCTGGAAACACAAGCAGGTCGCCGAGCTCCTCAAAGATCAGAGAGAAAGATCGAATCTTGGAACGCTTCGCTTTCGACGCCGCACTAAACAGCGCATCAACGGCCGCCTCCGTGCTGGCAAAAACACCTTGCTGTGCCGAAATAACCGCGATGCGCCCACGCTCAAAATGCGACAGCGACGCGCGAATTTCGTTCTCCTCAACCATCGCCGTGACCGCTCCGCCAAGCGCCTCCGGTTCACGGACCAACGCCTTAATCGTCGCGTATTTTTCTTGTTTGGTTAACGCGTAGAGGTCGCGCACCGCCTGAAGGCGTCGAAATCCAGAGATCAGCCCATAGGGTTGCGCCGCACCATCCTGCGCATAAATCTCCACAGGGAGCCTCAACCCGTGCGCCGAAATGGACAGCTTCAACTCGTCCATTTCCGCCGCATCTAAAACCATCCGGTCTCGCACCATGGAGTTTTCGGCGATGCTCTCGATCGCGATATCTTCGATCAAACGCCCCTGCCCTTTGGCGTCTCGATGCGCATTAGCATCCGTCTTATCGCGCGCCATTTCTGAACGCCCCTCAACCGAAATTCCCGCATGTTCGCGCGCGGCATCCGCCGCAACTTGTGAAATTGGCGCGACCACTGCGTTCGGGCGATTAAGGGTTTCGCGACGAAACTCTGCTTCAATCTTGTCTAATTCATCCGCGCTTGGCGCAATAACTTTACGTCGCTTGGCCATCGTCCGTCTCCTGTTTTGCCATCTTCTCATCCCGCCACCACGCAGCAAGAACGATCTCTTTCACCTCGGCCCACGTTCGGTCAAATGTCTCTCGCCCGCGCACATAGGTATCGCGATTGAACTCGCGATAATCCGCTTCATAAATCCCATTCACCTGCTCGCCAGCCTGCCCAACCATTGCGGTCAAGTCCTGCCGAAACGTGGTCATGAAGTCGCCGAAATAAGCCTGAATAACATTCGCGAGATCAGTCTGCTGAGCGGCATCAAAACGCGTTATCAACGTCCGCACGGCATCCCATTCAAACTTCACATCCTCCAACCCAAGCTTGCGCCGCTGGCTATTTTCACCATCCTCGATGCTGGCAAATGTCGAATAGAGCATGTCGAAAAATCGACCCGTGGAATCGAACTCAAGGAACGATGCTCCTAGAGGTACCAGAAGGATGTCAGCTGCCGCGAGGGCATTGATTGTGAGATAGCCGAGGGCAGGGGGGGTATCGAGGAGGATTATGTCATACTCGTCAAGGATTCCGCCTTCTTCGAGGCCGTTCGTGAGGGCATCCCAAAGCGGCCAGGATCGCGATTGCATCCGCCAAACGGGCACTTGGAACTCTGCCCAGTAGAGATTGAGCTGAGCGCCTATCAAGTCTATGTTCGGCCAGTGGGTGCTTTGGATGAGGTTTCGCGGCGAAACCTGCAGCGCTTCCGTTAAGGTTTCGTCAAGGGGGAGTTCGGGCTGTCCACCTGCTTTTCGGACTTTGTTTTCTTCTTCAACGTGGCGGGCATAATCGCGGGCCATAATCGGGAAGGCGGTGCTCCATTCATCTTGAACGGTGCCACCCATAATCGAGGTCATTGAGCCTTGGCTATCGAGATCAATGACGAGGACTTTGTAGCCATCCAAAGCCGCACTCATGGCGAGATGTGCGCAGGTGGAGGTTTTGCCAACACCGCCTTTGAAGTTCGCGACCGCGATAATCTTGGCCGGAAGTCCCTTGGGGCGATAGGGACGGTATTCGCGATTGGCCGCGCCTTCGGTGGCGAAATGCTCGCGCAGGGCCATCACATCCAAGAGGGAGAACCATTTGGAATTGCTTTCGCCAGCACCTTGGGGCAGGTCTGGATGGGCCTTGAGGACACGGCGAAAATGGGCGGGGGCGACGGGGATCAGATAGCGGCAGACTTCCCATGTGGAGAACTTTCTAAGCCGCTTTTTACCATCCGGAGCGTGACCGTTTTTCGCCAGTTCATCGCGCCCCTTCGAGGCGAACGCTGCAGCTTTCGCGAATCGGGCGGTATCTATAGGCTGAGAAAGAGATGCTTCTGCTCGGGCTGGATCGATGCCGAAGTAGGGGGGCAGGGGAGACTTACCAGAGGATGTCATCTTGATTCACCGATGTTTGCTAAATTACGCGTCTTTGCGGTTTTTATCTCACATGACAGGCCGTTTGGGAATCAATCTTTCCTGAATACAGATAAATAGATGAAACACAGCCCCCTTTGCTTTAAGAATATATAGAATCTTTAAGGACTTTAATTCAGATAAATATATTTATTACAGTTGGTTAGATGGATTTGAGTGCCCGACTACAGGCGCAAAGGGACCCTGATACGGGACGAAAGGTGTTGGAATACGGGATGTAAGGTACCGATTCGCGGTTTTAGTATCTAATTGTCGCGTTAGAGCCTGTTTGGGAGAATCAATGAAGGTAGTTGCGTACCCCTGTCCTGTAAATTGGTACCTTTGGCAGTGTGAGACTGGACGGATCAGCGTGAAAGGAACCCGTCTACGGGACCACAATCTTCCCTGTTAAGGTATCCCAAACCGGATTGTGAAGAGGTTCCTTTTGAGGTAAAGTCCTGGTAACTATCCAAAGAGATATACCATTGAGCGCCGAATTTTGCACGTACAGGGCAACAGAATGCAGGACATACCGAAGGATAAATTAACCGGCGCGCTCAAACGGGGGGCGGTGAAAAAGCACGTGGCGGCGATTCATGTGTCGGGAAAACTGACGCTCTTGCAACGCAAACTCTCGAATGTTTTGCTGTTGAATGCCTATGACACTCTGACCCAACAGCAGGTATTTCAAATTGATGCGCGCACGCTCTGTATGCTGGTGGGATATAATTCCAACGACTTTGATACGCTAAAACAATCGCTGCGCGGGTTGGCGGAAACGGTGGCGGAATGGGATATGTTGGATGCGGCGGGCAAGCAGGAATGGGGCGTATCGAGCCTGTTGAGTTATGCCAAACTTAAGGACGGGATTTGCGAGTATGCCTATTCGCCCGCGCTTGCCGAGAAACTGGCGGACCCGAAGGTTTTTGCGCTGATTAACCTGAACATTCAACGCAAATTTACCAGCGGTCACGCACTGGCGCTCTATGAAAATTGCTATCGGTTTCATCGCACGGGCAGCACCGGATGGTGGCCGCTTGAGATGTTTCGCCGCCTGATGGGGGTTGCGGATAGCGAATATTATGAGAGTTATAAACACCTGAACGCCAAAATTATTAAGCCAGCCGTTTCGGAAATTAACCGCAGCAGTAATATTCTGGTGACACCAGAAGTGCGCAAACGGGGGCGGGCGGTGAGCGACATTCGCTTTACCATTCAGAAAAACCCGCAACTATCGATTTTGGATCTGGACGATGGGGCAGGGCTGCGCCGCGCGCCCGTGTATGACCGGCTTCGGGGGATGGGGATTAGTGACCGCTTGGCGCGGCAATGGTTAACGGAACACGGTGAAACGGTGATCCAAGGCAAGCTTGATTATGTGGCGGGGCAGGGTGGTGTGAAAAGCCCTGAACGCTATCTCGCGGCGGCGCTTCGTGATGATTATACGGCGGAACCAGATACAAAACCTGTGCCTGTCATGTCGGCCCGCGCGGCACGATTGGGGCGTGTTAGAGACTATTCAGCTGCCCGTACTCCAACGCAGAGGGACGCCGATAAACGGCTGTTTTTCGCGAGTCTGACCGAAATTCCAAAACGGCAAGATTTTGAACGCCACGGATGGATGTCCGCGCAAAATGCGGTTGCGATTTTTGCGTTTTGGGAAGAGTTTAACCCCGAAATTTTCGACGGCTTAGAGTGACCTAAATAGCCCAGAAACGGCGCGAGGCCAAAACATAGAGCGACAGAATTTCAAGTCGCCCCGCCAACATACCAAAAATCATGATCCACTTTGCCGTTTCGGGGAAAGCCTCCATCGATCCTGTGCCACTGACGGCCTGACCATAGGCGGGGCCGATGTTGGCGACCGACGTCCAAGCGGCCGTGATCGAGGTTTCGAGCGACAATCCGGTGAGGGAGAGGGCGACGGCGATGACCCCCATAGTGAGGATGAAAAACGCGAAAAACGCCGAAACAGAGACGATTACGTCTTGACTGAGGGGGCGACCATCGAGGCTTGGGCGCGAGGCGGAATGGGGATAGCGAAGTTGGCGGAGTTGGTCTTTGACGCATTCGATGAGGACCAGCCAGCGGAAAATCTTGATCGAACAGGCGGTGGAGCCGGTGCAACCGCCGATCAGTCCGACCAGAATAATCACCGTGAGGGGAAAGCTGCCCCATGCGGCGATATTGACGCTGGTGTAGCCAGTGCCCGAAAACAACGACGCGAGGTTAAAGAAGGTTTCGCGAAATGTGGCCTCTGCTGTGTCGGTGCTGGTGGTCCAGCGATAGAAAAAGACCAAGCCACCGGACACGAGAATCCAACGAAAATAGGCGCGGACTTGGATATCTTTGAGGAGGGGGTTGGCCTGACCGCTTAGGATCTGAACGAAGCGGATGAGAGGGAGGCTGGCGAGGATCATAAAGACCGTCGCAACATACTCTAGTGACCCCGTAAATTTTGCGAAAGACTGGTCGGAGGTTGAGAAACCACCCGTGGAAATTGTGGTGAGCGCATGCACGAGGGCATCGAAATATCGCATCCCGAAATAGACGTAAGCGACGAAACAAATGACGGTGAGGAGGATGTAAATTCCCAACAGGGATTTCGCGATATCCAAGGCGCGAGGCAAAACTTTTCCTTGCGTATCAAAGCCTTCGGTCAGGAAGAATTGCATCCCCCCAACCCGCATAGTGGGCAGGAAAATCATCGCGACAATGACGATCCCCAAGCCGCCAAGCCACTGCAAAATACCACGCCAAAGCAACACACCTTCAGGCATTTCATCGAGGCCGAAAAAAACCGTGGATCCGGTGGTTGTCATGCCGGACATGGACTCAAAATACGCGTTAACGATGGTTGTGTCGGGCGCGCCGAAGATAAAGGGCAGGGCGCCAAAAACAGGCAAAACGACCCAAGCGAGTGAAGTCAAAAGGAAGGATTGCCGCCGCCCGAGGGACTTACTTTGGTGGTTAGAGGTGGCGATCGACGTGAGGAGGCTAAAGAGGATGGTGATCGCGCCCATCATGGTAAATACGGACGCCGGTTGGCCGCCAAAATACGCATCAACGGCCCCGCAAACCAACATGAGCGCCCCCATTATCCCTGCGAGGATTCCGATAATATTTGCAACGGGGCGAAGTTCCATTTAGCGCCTTTGCAAAGCTACTGGGACAGGGGGATGGTTTGGACAACATTATCGCACAAGGAAGGGTATGCAAGGAATTTTGCCACACCACATCGCGATACGTTAAAATCTAGGTTTCATCGTGATAATCAAAGCGTTCCATCATCGGCCGACACATCTCATTGACGATCGCGCGAAACTCAGGATCTAGGGGGCTTAAGCGGTTTCTGATGTCAATTTTGGCATGATATTTTGGGGAATACCACGGGTCGTTTTCGTTGAGGGCGGCGTCGGGATCAGGGTTATGAATGCCAAGTCTGTCAGGATCGATGTCCGATAAGCCTGTAAAAGCGCGCAAAGCGTCAAGAACGCTTTCTTGCAGGATGTCTTCATAGCGAAGCACAAAAAGAACATCCTTAAGACCAGGATGGTCGATGTGGTGATAGGTGCTCATATAGACTTCAGCACTTTGTTTGACCTCATCCACACCAAAAACGAGGCCGGATTTTTCATTTACCGCCTGAAGCGAACGCACCACATTGTAGGGGTGGCGCACGGTTGTCACAAATTTTACCCGGCCATGCAAAAGTGCATTTATTTCAGAAAAATATGGTGTCATCGCCGGGTCTTTTACGGTCAAAATCTTGGGGTCGTCGAATACTTTGCTCACATGCGCAAGCGCGAGTTCAACGTGGTGGCGGCTGTGTAACCGGAAATGCTCGGGCTCGGCGAAAAAGGTCTTGGTATGATTATCCCAATTGTCCATCCCCGTCCAATAGGACTGAATAAAGGGTAATATGAAACTAATTTCGGAATGGTAAGGATTGGTATCTTCCGAAGTACAGATGAGATGGTGCGTAACAGTTGTTCCAGAGCGAGGAGCGCCGCCAACAAAAATGACAGGTTGAGATTCGTCAATGGGATGCATGTTTAGCACTTCTCTTTTGGAGCTTCATTAATCCGGTTCAGGGAAAATGAGGTTGCAATTTCCCACGATAAACAATCACGGATACGGGTAATTCGCAAAAGGGTTTTTGTAAAGTCGGGATTCTTGGGCGTCGGTATGCATAAGTCTTGATACAACGTGGTGTTTTCCGCCCAAATGTAGGTCCGCCCCTTGGCTTTGGAGAGTGTCGTCCTTAGGTTCCACCTAAAGGACACATTCAATGCATCATTTCTCCCTACTCGATTTGTCGCCCATTCCCGAGGGTAAAACTGCGGCCGACGCCATTGCGCATACGGTTGAACTGGCCCAGCTTGCCGAGGCGGCGGGGTATCATCGCTATTGGTTGGCGGAGCATCACAATATGCCCGGAATTGCCAGTGCGGCAACCGCGGTGGTGATCGGCCATGTGGCGGCGGCGACGCGCAAAATGCGGATCGGGGCAGGGGGCGTTATGCTGCCCAATCACGCGCCCTTGATGGTGGCCGAGCAATACGGCACGCTGGCGACGATTTACCCTGATCGGATTGATCTTGGGTTAGGGCGCGCGCCCGGAACAGACATGGAAACGGCGCGGGCGTTGCGCCGACATATGACCCCTGAAGATAGTTTTCCACAGGATGTTCAGGAGCTAATTGGCTATTTTGACGCGCCAAAAGCGGGGGCCAAAGTGCGGGCAATTCCGGGGGAAGGGACGCAGGTTCCCGTGTGGATTTTGGGGTCGAGCCTTTATGGTGCGCAACTCGCGGCCTATTTGGGCCTGCCCTATGCGTTTGCCTCCCATTTTGCACCTGCGATGTTGGGCGAAGCGCTGGACGTTTATCGCGAAACATTCCGACCCTCGCAGTTTTTGGCCAAGCCCTATGCGATTGTGGCCGCAGGGGTTTGTGCGGCGGACACGGACGAGGAAGCGGAGTATCTTCGCACGTCACAATTGCTGGCGTTTGCGCGGCTTCGCACAGGAAATCCGGGGAAATTACCCGCGCCGATTAAGGATATTTCGGCGGAAGTTCCCGCCGCCGTTTTGAGCCAAGTGAAGCAAGCGATGTCATGTTCGGCGACAGGATCACCCGCGCGGGTTGAATCCCAGTTGCGACAGATAATTGACAATTTTCAGCCCGATGAATTGATGATTACGGGGATGATCCATGACCACGCGGCGCGGATGAAGTCGTTTAAAATTGCGGCGGAGATTCTGACCGGGTTGCGCCAGTGAACGCCGAATTCACACGGGTTAGAGACGTTCCACAGGGGGCGTTCCGCTTTATTGCGCTTGATGTGGAAACGGCAAATGGCGATGCGGCGAGCATTTGTCAGATCGGGATTGCCTGTGTGCAACCCGACAATCATATCCAGTGCTACGCCACCTATGTGAATCCTGAAATGCCATTTGAGCCTTTCAACTCCGAACTTCATGGGATTGATGCGCAAACAGTCTCTAACGCACCGCTTTTCCCACAAATATGGGCGCGGTTGCTGCCGCTTTTGGCGGGGCATCACCTGATTCAGCACAGTAATTTCGACAAGAACGCCATTAACGCAGCTTGTGCCGAGAATGGCCTGCCCGACCCCGCATTGCAGTGGAGTGATAGCGTTGGGATTGCGCGGCGAACGTGGCCGAGATTAAAGGGCAATGGCGGGCACGGGCTTGGCAATCTCAAGAAAATTTTGGGGCTGGAATTTGAGCATCACGACGCCGGAGAAGACGCTCGCGCGGCGGCTTTGGTGGTGTTGCATGCGGAGGAATACCTCGAAATGGGGTTTGAGGCGCTGGTCCTTTCTAAGAAGGAACGGCAACTTTCGTTTCCGTTTTAGCAGACTTGTTGGGTATAAATTTTTCTGGGATTTTGAGGCATGGAATTGAACGAAACCACTCTCACGGATTGTCGCCCCACGCGAGTGGAAATCGAGCGCATAAGCGGCGACGGGCAACCGGCAACGCTGATCGGGTGCGATCTTGAAGGCATGGACTTGTCGCAACTTGATATGGCGGGCTGGCGGTTTGAGCGGTGCAATCTGGCGCGGGCGTCCTTCAACGGCGCGCATCTTGAGGAGGCCACGTTCAAGGGGTGCCGCGCGGCGGGGTCGCGTTTTCTGAGCGCTGATTTGCTGGAAGGTACGATAGACGGCGGCGATTTTAGCAACGCCAGTTTTCTGGGCGCGACGCTTAACGGCGCGTCAATCCTGCGGTGCAAAATGACGGGCGTTGACCTCACGGATGCGAAGGCGATGAGCCTCGTGCTTGAGGAAGTTCTGCTGGTTCTTGCCATTTTGCCGAAGTTTTCGTTTCGAAAAATGACCCTCAAGCAAGTTGATTTTAGCGAGGCCGATATGAGGTCGTGCGATTTTCGGGATGCGGTTTTGGACGAGTGTTCGTTGCGCGATGCTAACTTGTCGGACTGTCGATTTGAGAACGCAGATTTGCGGGGGTGTGATTTGGGCGGGGTGAAGTTGACGGATGCGCGGCGTTTTAAGGGCGCGGTGATTTCTCGGCAACAGGCAGCGGAATTGCTTGGGCAACTTGGTTTGCGGGTGATGTGATCCGCGCCTATTTACGCGCGGGTTTTGGTTTCATGAGGGCCACGCCGTAAAAGAGAGCGAAGCCGAGGAAGGCCGCAATCCAGAGTGCACCGGAGAGGGAATAGAGGGTCATGGCCGCGTCGCTGTAAAATGCGGCGGCTAGGCGTGCGATGACCGATCCGATTAGACACGCAAAGATTGCCACAGTACCGAGTCCCGCGCGTAGGGTTTGGCCAGTGTGGCCCAATGTGGCGCGGGTCATCATGGCCAAAGTCATCAGGCCAAACGCGCCCGCCATCCACAAATGTTGCGCGGCAATGGCGGGAAAAAGATCGGGCCGAAGGATCGAAAATCCCTCCAGAACGGCGCCGAGGGGGAGGAAAGCGTAGGCAAGATGCAGGACCCAAAGGAGCGGTTCGGCCAAGGTTTGTGCCCCTTGCCAGCGGATAAGGCGGGCAAAATGCAGCAGGCCGATGATCAGGAGGGCGATCCCCGTTAGGGCGAATGCTGGCGCGAAAACCCACAACAGAAGTGCGAGAACCGTGGCCAGAAGAGTTGCTTTGTCGAAGCGTTGCATTGGGGGGACGGGGAGGCGTGTGGCTTTTTTCTGGACCAACCAATTGCGGGTGAAAGAGGGGACGACGCGCCCACCGATGACGGAAATCATCAGGACCACAGCAGAGATACCGATCCGAAGCCCGTAGCCTTGTGCGGCGATTTCCCCGCGTGCGGCTTCGATGTGGAACAGCAGATTTGCTAGAATGAAGACCGATAGAAGGGCGAGGACCACCAGATTGCGCCAGTTTTTACCAGCGATAATCTCGCGCAGGATAACGCCGCCCAGTACGATGGGAAAGGACAGATCAATGGCGGCCGCGAAGCCTGTGGGCCAGAGGTCGGCGCTGGCCAAGGCAATACGTCCCGCAAGCCAAAGCGCGAAGAGGCCGGCTAGATTCCAGCCGACGACCGGGAGGCGGCCTGTCCAGTTGGGCACTGCGGTGAGTAAAAACCCCGCGATGATCGCGCCGAGGTAACCGAACAGGAATTCATGCGCATGCCATGAAATTGGGTCGAGGTGGGTTGGCAATTGGAGGTTGCCCGACAGCATCAAAATCCAGAGGACCATCGCCAATACCGCCCAGAGAGCTCCGAACAGGAAGAAGGGGCGAAAGCCATAGGAGAATACGGCGGGGCCTTGCCATTGGCGGCTTTGTTCGGAGGTTGTCTGTTTCATATTAGAGCCTATTGCTGGTCTTTTGGGGTGCGGGAGGTGGCAGGGAAGCTTGCACGTTTGAGAATGTTCCCCGCCTGATCGACGACAAAACGCACGACGCGGTCGCGGTAATGGAAGGTGAGGCGCGCACGACCAAGATCTTCGTCAATGCCAGCTTCGCTTAGGGAGGTGATCTCGCCGTTGCGCATCAGCGCCTGAACGGTGGTGACCTCAAGATTGAAGGCCTCCGCAAGCAGGGTGGCGTCGACGACAAAACCGTCTTCATTGGTTTCGACCTGCGTCATGATGCGTCTCTCCAATAGCCGTTGGCGGCGGCGACCGTGGCGAAATGGGTGGCGACAATCTGGCTTGAGGCGATCAGCGCATCGGGGTCGACGGCATATTCGGAGCGCAATTTTTCGCGGATGCTGGCGTCGGGTTGGGTCATTTTTATCGCGACGCGGCTAAGTTTGACGGCCAGTTCATAGCCCTCTTCAGGAGTTTTTGTGATCAGGGTGGGGAGCCAAGTTGTCATGTTTCTGTCCTTTTGTTCGAGGGGGAATATCCTTGAGCAATACCCGCGAGGCATTGCCTTGGGGATCATCGAATTGGTTGTTGTGGAACGCCCAAAAGAAGGCGGCGACACCGATCAGGCCGAAGCTGATGGAAAGGGGAATAAGGACAAGAAGGCTCATTGCGCGTCCTTCCAAATGGCGCGGTAGGCGTGCCATGTGCCGTGCCCGAGGACGGGGAAAACCACGGCCAAACCGAGCAGGCCCGTTGCCATACTTATTGCAAGTCCGACCGCGATGATCGCCCCCCAAGTGAGGGCGGCGGGGAGGTTTTGCAGGGTCATGGAGAAGCTGAGGCCCAAGGCCGTAAGGGCGTCGCGTTTTTGGGCGAGCATCATTGGTATGGAAAACAGGCTGAGAGCGAAGGCGAAACCCGCGAAAAGGCCGCCAACCGCGCCGCCGACCAGAATTAGCGACCATCCGCGCCCTGTTGTCAGAACGTTGGCGAAGGCCACTTCGGCGCCGGGAAAAGGGGTGAGGCCGAAGAAGAGCGCATAGAGTAAATCGGCGGCGCGGAGCCAGAAAAGGACCAATAGCCCCAGCAATAGACCCGCATAGGCCAACTGTCCCGACGACGCGGGGCGCACCAGCACCATGCGCCAGAGGGAGACGGGGTCGCCCGATTCAAGTGCGCGACTTTTTTCATAGAGGCCAAGGGCGAGGAAGGGACCGATGATCAAGAAACCAGCGATGGCGGGGAGTGCGAGATAAAGCAGACCCGCGGCGGCCAAAGCCCAAAGCGCGACATAAGAGAGCGCAACGAGCAGGACGCCATAGGCGAGGCTTGAAACGGGACTCGCGCGCAAGTCGTTCCAACCTGCGGCCAACCATGTGAAAGCCGCGCGCGCGGGCAGGGCGCGGGCAAAGATCAATTCCGGTTTTTCAGGCGCGCGAAGCGTTGGGAGAGGTTCTAGCATGTCAGATCCTTCAACAGGCGGGTTTGGCGGCGGGGGCCGCCGAAAGGGTGCAGTCGGGTTGCGACAAGAAGGCCACCGAAATGAAATGCGCGTTGGCCGCGATGAAAATTCCGACAAAAGCCACGGCCGCTATTATGGCCAATCTACGCTGTGAGGTTGCGGTCATTGGGGTGCCTCCTGTGCCAATTCGACAACGTAAAGCGCGAGCAGATTTATCTCGGCGTTGGAGAGGCGATCCGACCAAGATGGCATCACGCCCCGTCGCCCGTTGCGCAATGTTTGCAGGACGGTATGCGGGTCTTGCCCATAAATAACGGCAGCGTCCGTGAGGGAGGGCGCGCCGTTTTCCAGCCCGCCTTCGCCAGTTTCGCCGTGGCACGCGCTACAGTTTTCCTCAAACAGGAGGGTCGCGGGGGCGTTGGGGTTCATCGCGCCAGCGGGCAGGGTGGACACCAGATCGGCAAGGGCGGTGAGTTCGTCGGATTCCATCCAATCGAACGCGGGCATTTCCGCAAAACGGGTGTCCTCATGCGGGGCATTGATGCCGACGCGCAGGGTCTCGGCGATAATTTCAGGGTCGCTGCTCCAAAGCCAAGTGGCATCATTCAGCGCGGGAAACCCCGGTCCGCCGCCCCCTTCGGTACCGTGACAGGCGGCGCAATTGTCCAGAAACAGGCGATTGGCCGCGGGCATGGCGAGCGCCATCAGGGGGGCATCGTCGCGAAGGTGCGCGACATCTTCGGTATCAAACTGCGTCATCCAATCGCTACGTTTTGCGTCCAAATCTTGCAAGCCTTCGAGAGCCTGTTGCTCCTGACTGAGGCCAAGAAGACCGCGCGTGTAATCCTTGCCGATGGGCCACGCGGGCAAAAGCACCCAAGTGATGACGGCATATAGAAATGTTAGCACCAGCGCCCAAATCACGATTTTCGGAAACGGGGTATTGAGTTCCTTAATGCCGTTCCAATCGTGGCCAGTGGTTTCATAGCCGGTGACAGGATCGACTTCAGGGGGCTCGTGATGGGGGCCGCTCATTGGTTTTCCTCCTCCAATTGGTCGGGGAGGATGGAGCGGGCGGCGCGGTCATGCTCGGCGCGGCGTTTGGGACTATAGGCGCGGATCACGACGATCAGGAAGAACCCCATCATCCAGATCGGGCCGAAAATTTTGGCGACAACAACGAGGGTTTCGTAGGTCATTCGACGTCTCCCGCTTGGATTTCATAGGCCGCATTTGTCAGGGTGCCGAGGGATTGCAGATAGGCCACCACCGCATCCATTTCGGTCAATCGCGATGGGTCGCCATCAAATGCGCGGACCGCAATATCATCGCCATAGTGTTCAAGCAGGGCGTCGACATTGTCGGAATCCGGTTGGCTTTGGGCCGTTGCATCGGTAAGGGCCGACGCGATCATGTCGGGATTATAGGGCACGCCTAGACGGGCGAGCGTTGCGAGTTGGCGCTCCAAAAGCTCGGTGTCGAGCGGCTCCATAAGCCACGGATAGGCGGGCATGATCGAGGCGGGAACCACGTCGCGCGGATTGATCAAATGCAGGCGGTGCCAGTCGTCGGAGTATTTTTCGCCTTGCCGCGCGAGGTCGGGGCCAGTGCGTTTTGAGCCCCACAGCATCGGGTGATCGTAGGCACTTTCGGCGGCGAGGGAGTAGGGGCCGTAACGGTCCAACTCATCGGCGAGGCTGCGGATCATTTGGCTGTGACAGGCGTAGCATCCCTCGCGAATATAGATTTCGCGCCCCGCCAACTCGAGCGGTGTATGGGGGCGCATATCGTCTGGCACCTCGATGGTTTCGTCGATCACAAACAGAGGCGCGATTTCCACGATGCCGCCGATGGAGGCGGCAAAAATGATGCCCACAACCAGACCCATGGAGACTTTTTCAAGATTATAATGCAGCTTTAACATGGTCTACTCCGCCGCTTGTGGCTTGAGAGGAAAATCGAGCGGTTCGTGCAACGGGTCCGCAGAGCGGAACGTGGCCCAGCAGTTTACTGCACAGATTATCGCGCCCGTCAGGAACATCAGCCCCCCGATTGTGCGCAGCAGATAATAGGGAGCCATCGCCTGAACCGACTCAACGAAGCTATAGGACAGCGCGCCGCTTTCGTCATAGGCCCGCCACATCAAACCCTGCGTAATCCCCGCGTTCCACATTGAGATCACGTAGATCAGCGTACCACTTACGGCGAGCCAGAAATGCCACTCAATCGCACGCGGCGAGGCCATGGTTTCACGGCCCGAAATTTGCGGCACCAAGGTATAGATCGCGCCGAAGATGATCATCGCAACCCAGCCAAGCGTGCCGGAATGCACGTGTCCGATGGTCCAATCGGTATAGTGACTTAGGGAGTTCACTGGACGGATCGCCATGAAGGAGCCCTCAAACGTTGAGAGCCCGTAGAACACCGCTGCGACGAACATGAACCGCAAAGTCGCGTCATCGCGTACCTTGTGCCACGCACCGTTTAGGGTGGCGATGGCATTGCCCGCAGACGCCCAAGACGGCACCAAAAGCATGATCGAAAACGTCATGCCGAGGGTCTGAACCCAATAGGGAAGGGCGGTGTAATGCAGGTGGTGCGAGCCAACCCAGATATAGAAAAACACGATGCCCCAGAAGCTGACGATTGACAGGCGATATGACCAAATCGGACGCCCAGAGCGGACAGGCAGGAAGTAATAGAGCATCCCCAGAAACCCAGCGGTCAGGAAAAACGCGACGGCGTTGTGCCCATACCACCACTGGATCATGGCGTCCTGAACCCCCGCCCAAATGGTGAAGCTATCGGCGGCACCAAAACTCACAGGTAGGGCAAGATTGTTGACAATATGCAGCATCGCAACAACGAGGATAAAGGCCATATAGTACCAGTTCGCCACGTAAATATGCGGCTCATGGCGGCGGGCCAAAGTGCGGATATAGAGGGTGAAATAGATCACCCAAACGACGACCAACCACAGATCGGCATACCACTCGGCTTCGGCGTATTCTTTGGATTGGGTGCTGCCCATTAGGTAGCCCGTTACAGCCCAAACGCAGAATAGATTGAAGCCGATGAGGATGAACCAAGGGCTGATGGAATCCGCGAGACGGGTGCGGGCCGTGCGCTGAAGCACGTAGAAAGACGTGGCAATCAGGGCGTTACCGCCAAAGCCGAAAATCACGCTGGTTGTGTGTACGGGGCGCAAGCGGCCAAAGCTGGTCCAGCCGACGGCGGGCGTTGCTTCTGGCCAATAAAGAAGGGCGGCGACCCAAACACCGACCCCCATGCCGAGAATGGCCCAGATTAACGTCATATGGATTCCGAACCGCGTGGGCCGGTCATAATATTGGTTGGCACGATCTGCGTTGGGTTCAGGATCATAGAAGGCGCCGCCGATGCTAAAAACCAGATACAGGCCTAAAACCATGGCCATTGTGCCATGAACCGCCATCACGCCGTGACGCGCGCCTGCGGCCATGAGCAAGCCAAGGAGGACAAGAGCGACCGCGAGGCCAAAGCCGACCCGCCGTTCAGATTGACTGAGTGTTGCGGCTGCGGTCATGCTAAAATTCCTTTGGGGTAACAAGTGGGGCGAGGGCGATATCTGCCAATGTCTCGCGATCAAGATCAGCCAAAAAGGCCCTTTCGGCGGAGCGAAGTTTGGCTTTTAACCGACAGCGCCCGTCGATTGTGCAATCGCCACCACTCGCGCCAAAGCATTCAACAAGCGGCTGGCCATCTTCGAGCAACCTTACAAGCTCCCCGAGGCGAATGTCCGTGGCCGCCCGTGCCAGGGTCGCTCCACCACCACTACCACGACGGGTTGTGACGATGCCACCCGCAGCCAGTCGTTGCATGATTTTGGTCAGGTGATTGCGCGACAATTCAAACTCATCCGCCAATTCTGCGGTCGAAAACGCGCGCTCTGGGGCGCTTGCCATACGCATAAGCATACGCAGGCCGTAATCGGTGAAGGAGGTGAGGCGCATGAAGGGCTCCGCATTAAATAGGTATCTATAGTACCTATTATCAGAGCGAGCCAAGAATGCAAGCAGGAATTGCTTCGGCAGGCGGTGAGATCTTTTCGAATCACTTTTGGTCAGTGACGGGGTTTGGCAAAAAATAGAGCCTATTGTTTTCTAACTTAATGAAAATACATGATTATATTTTGTCATACATTATACTTGATTTTGTCGGACATTATATCGTAGCGTTACTTCAGAAGGTTCATGGGGGTCACGGTTTTGCCAGATCAAACGCAACAATCAAAACGAGATCGGGCGCAACAAGTCGCCCAAGCGCTCGATTTATTAGAAGCGGGCAACAGTAAGCGTGACGTGCTGGATGCGCTGTCCTTAATGATTGAACGCGCGGGTTTGGGGATTGGGGATAGCTTGCCGCCCGAGGTTCAGATTGCCCAGAAACTGGGAGTTGGGCGTGCCAAAGTGCGCGAGGCTTTGACCGCATGGCAAAACATGGGGATCGTGACGCGCAACAAAAAGGCGGGCACACGGTTGGCCGCCGAAGTCTGGTCCAATTCCATCCATATGCCTGTGACGCTCAAGCTCGAAGCCGAGAGCCTTTTGCGGACCCATTCCGTGCGCCGACCACTTGAAATCGAGACATCGCGCTTGGCCGCACGCTATGCGAATGACGAACAAAAGCGCGAAATTTATCGACGCGTTTTGGAACTGATGCGCATTTATGACGCTGGCGGCGATTGGCGCGCGGCAGATTACGAATTTCACCGCGCTTTGCACGAAGCCTCGGGAAATCCGCTTTTCGGACAACTCATTCGGCAAATTCAGCAAGGCTTTAACGAAATTTACGAAACACCCTTTGGCCAACCACATTTGGGCCAAGCTTCAATTCCCCTGCATTTGGGGCTCGCAGATGCGGTAATTGCCAATGACGAAAATGCCGCTGCGAGAATTACGGATGAGATTATGAACTTAGTAGAACAAAATGTCCGCGAGATTATGGAGACCTATAATGGTTGAAAGCGACAATATATCCACCTTGCTTGCCTCCGTTCTTGACGATGTACACGGCTCTATTGTGCCGCCAATCGTGCAAACGTCGCTGTTTGCGTTTGATAATTATCAGGCGTTTGAGGACCGGATGGCGGGGCGCACAAATACGGCGATTTATACCCGTGTGCAAAACCCGACCGTAGCGGCGTTTGAAGGATTGATGGCAAAAGCCGAGAAGGGCGAGGCCGCAGTTGGCTTTGCCTCCGGCATCGCGGCGATTACGTCGACCTTGCTTGCGTTCCTGAAACCTGGTGATCGGGTGGCCTGTGTTGAGCATGTTTATCCGGACACGTTCAAGTTTATGGAGCAGATGTTGCGTCCCTTTGGGATTGAAACAACCTATCATACCGCCAGTGCGTTTGAGGATGATCCTGACCTTCTGAAAGGGGTCAAGATTGCTTATCTCGAAAGCCCAAGTTCGGTTATTTTCGTGTCCGTTGACCTCGCGAAAGTGGCGGGACATGCCGCGCGGCACGGTACGCTGACGATGATCGACAACTCGTGGGCGACGCCTGTTTTCCAAAACCCGCTGACCTTGGGCATTGATATCGTTATCCATTCGGCGTCGAAATACATCTCGGGGCACTCGGATACTGTGGCCGGTGTCGTGGTGTCTTCCGCTGAGCATATCGGGAAAATTCGTGATCTGACGCTGCCACTCTTGGGGGCGAAACTTGCGCCGTTTGAGGCCTTCTTGCTGGTGCGTGGAATGCGCACCCTCAACGCGCGGATGATGCAACATCAAGCGACGGCGAACCTGTTTATCGATCGCCTTGCCTCGCTGCCGCAGGTGCGCAAAATCAACAGCCCCGGCGCGAACCACGTGCCCGGATTGACGGGACGAAGCGGCTTGATGTCGATTGAATTCGACGAAAGCGTGGACATTCCGAAATTCTCGGATGCGCTGCAATACTTTCGCCTTGGCGTGAGTTGGGGCGGGTTTGAGAGCCTTCTTCTACCAGCGAAAGTGGGCCTAGCCCAAGCTGGTGAGCAAAATTCGATGCAAAAATTTGGTGTTTCTCCCCAGCTGGTCAGACTCAGCCTTGGGTTGGAGGATCCAGAAGATCTTTGGGCGGACTTTAGTGCCGCCCTGAGCCAAAGCGCGGCCTAAAAAGGCATAAAAAGACGCTCGTATTAACGTTCAACAAGGATGGAGACTATGACAAAAAATCTACTTACCGCATTAAGCGCTGCTGCCATGCTGATGGCTTCAAGTGCATATGCCGACACCACGCTTAAGCTGGTTGAAGTGATCACCAGCCCCGAGCGCACCGAAGTTTTGCAGGGCATGGTCGATGCTTACGAGGCTGCAAATCCCGGTGTGACGGTCGAAATTACCAGCCTCCCATGGGGTCAGGCGTTTGAAAAACTCGCGACGATGGTTGCGGGCGGCGACATCCCTGACGTGGTCGAAATGCCCGACACATGGCAAGCGCTTTATGCGGGGTCGGGTCAGTTGGCCAGCCTTGCGGGCTATGTTGACGGCTGGGAAAACGGCAGCACCCTCACCGAAAAAACATTGGCGATGGGCAGTCAGGCGGGCGATCTTTATATGATCCCTTACGGCTTCTATTTGCGGGCGATGTTCTACAACAAAAAACTCCTTGCCGAAGCGGGTGTAGACACCCCTCCTGCAACGATGGAAGAGTTCATGGCGGCCTCTGCGGCGGTGTCTGAACTTGAGGGTAAATCTGGGTATTGTCTGCGTGGCGGTCCAGGTGGCACCAACGGTTGGATCATGTTCGCGGCCACAATGAACGGCACGAATGAGTTCTTTACCGAGGATGGCCAGAGCCGCATCAACGAGCCAAAATCCGTTGAGGGCATTCAGTTCATGATCGATATGTATCAGAAGGGATATGCGCCCAAAGACAGTGTAAACTGGGGCTTTAACGAGATCGTCGCGGGTTTTTATTCCGGAACCTGCGCCTTCCTTGACCAAGACCCAGACGCGCTGATTGCGATTTCCGAACGGATGCCCGCCGAAGATTTCGCGGTTATTCCGATGCCCGTTGGACCCTCTGGCAAAGCCTTCCCAACAATCGGTTTCGCCGGTTGGTCGATCTTTGACTCCTCCGAGCACAAGGACGATGCGTGGAATTTGGTGGCTGCCCTGTCAAACCCAGATGCGAACGCGACTTGGGCCAAACGTGTAGGCGTTATTCCAATTCACACAGGCGCCGATCAGGACCCTTATTTCCAATCGGAACAGTTTGCGGGATGGTTTGCCGAGTTGAATGGCGAACAATATGAGCCGACCGTTATGCCAACCTATCTTGAGCAATGGGGCTATTTCGGCAGCACCATTTTGCTGGAAACCAGCCAAGAGGCGCTTTTGGGTCAGCGGACCGCACAAGAAGTTGCGGATGAATGGGCCGAATTGCTCACTGCTGAATATGCAAAATGGAAAGCTGCGCAGTGATTTCGCGCAAACATACAACAGCTTCGCCCGGGGGAACCCGGGCTAGGCGCTCGCTTTACTGGCAATATATGGTGGAGCCTTTCCTCTATCTATCGCCCGCTATTTTCCTGATTGGGGCGGTGATCATGATCCCGTTGATCATCGGGATTTCCTATTCCTTTCAGTCTATTAACCTGCTTAAGCCCTTTGAATCGGGTTGGGTTGGTTTTGAGAATTATCAGGCGCTTTGGTCTGATGCCAAATTCTGGCTCGCCCTGAAAAATACCTTCTGGTGGACCTTCTATTCGATCAGCTTTCAGTTCATGCTCGGCCTTGGTCTGGCGATGTTGTTGAACACGCAATTCTTTGGCAAGAAGCTGTTTCAGGCGCTGGTGTTCCTGCCCTGGGCGGTGCCAACTTTCCTCTCGGCACTGACGTGGGCGTGGCTGTTTAACCCTGTGATTGGGCCTTTGCCGCATTGGATGGCCAGCCTCGGAATCCTGTCGGAGCCCTATAATATTATGGGCGATCCTGATTTGGCGCTTTGGGGGCCGATCGTTGCCAACATCTGGTTTGGCGTGCCGTTTTTCGCGATTACCTTACTGGCCGCATTGCAATCCATCCCTGGGGAGCTTTTTGAAGCCGCTGAAATTGATGGCGCTTCGGCGTGGCAAACCTTCTCCAAAATTACCCTGCCGTTTTTGGCCCCGATGATCGCCATCACCATTTTGCTGCGCACCATCTGGATCGCCAATTTCGCCGACCTTATCTATGTGATGACTGGCGGCGGCCCCGCGAATTCGACGCAAATCGCCAGCTCCTATATTTTCACCACCGCCTTTCGCAAACTTGATTTCGGATATGCTTCGGCCATCGCCGTCGCCCTTCTGGGCATCCTGTTGGTCTATGCGGTGGTCCTACTTTGGCTTCGCAAGAAGCTGGTCAAGGTCTGAGGTTTATTATGTCAATCACACGCAAACGCCCCGTCCTGACCGTTGGAAAATACGCCGCTCTTTTGGCCTATCTCAGCTTCGCGCTTTTTCCGCTGTACTGGCTGTTTAAAATCGCCATTACGCCGGATAAGTTGATCTACACCGAGGGCACGAAACTTTGGCCGTCGAGCTATACGTTTGAAAATTTCGGCACGGTGATTTTTCAAACCGATTTTCTTCAGTATTTCGGAAACTCTCTCTATGTGTCTCTGGGAACGGCGGCGCTGACAACGTTTTTTGCGGCGGGGGCGGGCTATGCGTTTTCGCGGTTTGATTTCGCGGGGAAAAAGCTGATCGTGGCGATTATGCTCATCACCCAGATGTTTCCGCTGTTGATGATTATCGCGCCGATTTACAAGATCGTGGCCTCGCTTGGGATGCTCAATTCGCTGACCTCGCTGATCGTGGTTTACACCGCGTTCAACATTCCCTTCGCGACGTTCCTGATGCAGTCCTTCTTTGATGGTATTCCCAAGGATCTTGAGGAAGCGGCGATGATGGATGGTTGCACACGGTTTCAGGCTCTGCGCCAAGTGATTTTCCCGCTGACGCTTCCCGGATTGGGGGCGACACTCGGATTTGTCTTTACGGCGGCATGGTCGGAACTCTTGTTCGCACTCATGCTTATTTCCAAAAACGAGGCCATGACTTTCCCTGTTGGGTTGCTCACTTTCGTTTCGAAATTTTCGGTGGATTGGGGGCAAATGATGGCTGCTGGCGTGTTGGCGCTGATCCCGAGCTGTCTCTTCTTCATCTTCATTCAACGCTACCTCGTTCAGGGCCTCACGTCCGGCGCGGTAAAAGGATAAGGGGCCAAACATATGGCACGTATCGAACTCAAAGATGTGGTGAAACGCTATGGCTCCGTTGAGGTGCTGCGCGATATTAACCTTGATATTCAGGACGGCGAATTCGTGGTTCTGGTGGGGCCGTCGGGCTGTGGAAAATCCACGTTATTGCGCATGATTGCCGGGTTAGAGCCTATTACCTCGGGTGAATTCCTGATTGACGGCGAAATCATGAATGACGTGCGGCCGCGGGATCGCGACATCGCGATGGTGTTTCAATCCTATGCGCTTTATCCGCATATGAGCGTGGCGCGCAATATGGGCTTCTCGATGGAGATCCGAAAAGACCCCGCAAATGAGCGTGTTTCTCGGGTAAAGCAGGCGGCTAAAACCCTTGGATTGACGGCTCTAACCGAGCGTTTGCCCAAGGCGCTTTCGGGGGGCCAGCGCCAACGTGTTGCGATGGGTCGCGCCATTATCCGCGACCCGCGCGCCTTTTTGTTTGACGAACCGCTCTCGAATCTTGATGCGGCCCTGCGGGTTGAAATGCGGCTGGAAATTGCGCGACTTCACCAAAAGCTTGGCGCGACGATGGTCTATGTGACCCATGATCAGGTCGAGGCGCTCACTCTGGCGGATCGGATCGTGGTCTTGGATGGGGGCGACATCCAACAAGTCGGCTCGCCGCTTGATCTCTATGAACGTCCCGCGAATAAATTCGTGGCCCAATTTATCGGGTCGCCCACAATGAATGTGGTGCCCGTAAAGGGGCAATCCGGTGGAGTGACGACGGCCGATGGTGTGACGATCCCATTGCCACATTTGCCAGACACGCTGGCCGCCGTTGAGATGGGTATTCGTCCCGAACATATCGACGTCGTAGACCCAAACGCAGGGCACTTGGTCGGAATCGCTGACGTGGTCGAGCATTTGGGATCGGACACTAATATCTATGTCAACGTTGAGGGGCTTGGTCCTTTGATGGTGCGCAAACACGGAAATATTCCCGCCAAATCTGGTGATCGGCTTGGCCTGCGCATTCAATCCGAAAATGCCCATATTTTCGCAGCGGGTGGCACGGCTTTGCGGCGGGTTACATCCGCGACAGCTTAAACCGGCAGTAATGTACGCGGCGTTGTCGCAACCAAGGAGAGTTGTCCGAGTTTTTGCAATAATTATCGAAATGAACTCGTTGGATGACATTAGAAAAACGATTAAGGGATTCAGACTAAGTCTCGTGCCTGCCGTCAATTTGTGGGATGCGGTGATCTTTCGCGCAACTTGTCATCACCAAAGCTGCCATCAAATAGACGTTTTTCAGCGTGAAACAATTCGGTTATGAAGGTTCGGAACACCGTCAATCGGGCCGTGTGGCGCAAATCACGCCGAAAGAGGAACCAAAGTTCACTATCGTAATACGATTGCATCGGGGCGACGCGGGTCAGTTCCGGATCAGTATCCCCGATCCTACAGGGCAGTTCGGCAATGCCCAGACCGCTGCGTGCCGAGACGTGCAATGCGGTCTGGGACGAGATTTCGACCGCCTGACGCGCGGTAGAATAGTGATTGTGCTAGGCGACGCGAAACCGTCGAGTGGTTCACTCCAAGTGTACGCGCTGCGCCTGCAATATTTCTGGCCCGTGCGATTGCCAAAAAGACGCGGTAGTCATTCCAATCCATCAACTCTCGCTTCCTCCGACTCCTATTTTTGCACGGTAGATTTGCATAGATTGCCAATTTTTGGACGGCCTTTGATCATGTATGCAGGAAAAAAATGGAGGAAGTAAAATGACCAACACAACTGAACTCAAGAACCACTTGCAAGAACAAGTTGTCAGGATGTATGCCTGCCTAGATGCCGAAGATGTCGGCGGATACATGGCTTTCTTTACCGAGGACGCTTCGTTCGAAAGCCTGTTTGGTGCCATGCAGGGACGTGAGACGATCCGCGACTTCATGACCAACCATGTTGCGTCTGGGATGGAACATGGAGTGCGTCATTTTTTGAGTAACTTCTATCTTGATGTGGATGGCACCACCGGGAAGCTTAGTTTTTATGTCGCCAAGATGCAGGTGAAAGTCGGGCCAAGTTTGATCGGTTCCGCCGCAGCAGAGTGCCATTTCGATATGTCTCAGGGCGACACGCCTTTGAACAAGATCATCTTACACATTGATGAGGCATCCCTGACCACACCCGATGAATTGTGATGGGCATTGAAGCAAAACGGAGCCGGATCCGTCGCGCCGTGTTATTGGAGGTACCCCTGTGGGTAGTTTGAAAAGCAGTCATTTGTTCGAACAGACAGAATTCACACTTTGTTCGCCGAACCGCCAGAAAGTTTCAATTTTGATACCAAAGAGCAATTCAAACGGCGGTTTACCCCCTCTGAACAAGTGGTAACTTGCTACGTTTTGAAGCCATTGTTTTTCCAGCGACATCGCGCCCAACTAGACGCCCAAAAACGGCGGCCCTGCGCCTGTTAAATGCCGGTTTGCTGATTTAGGGATCATTCGAAAATAAATTAGGTTTTAGTCAGATAGGCGAACTAGAGCCTTAATTAAATAACGGAGACTTAATATTAAAACTGTCCTCACAACGACCGCCGCCATTCTTGCTTTTACTGTCCCTACTTGGGCTGCCAGCGTGTCCGAACTGGATACCAATGGGGATGGCATGGTGACAATTGATGAGCTGAAAGTCGTCAGTCCTGAAATCGCCGATGAAACCTTTGCCGCTCTGTATCCGTTCAGGCCTTTGGCGAAGGTGGTGGTTGATCTTACTCCTTTACGGTCCTCAAAAAACAAGCGTTTGACGATCCAACCACCATCACAGCTCAGCATTCTAAAGTGCTGAGCTGTGGCTCTTGTTTCGCACAAAAGCTGGGATATTCATAAGACAAGCGTTTGTTGAACGCCCCATCTGTCCGCAAACCACTCACCTCCGACAGCGGTATAGAAGCACTGGGTTTTTGACCGTCTGTACTCCTTGGCATGACCAAGGCTTATCCGTTGGCGGGCGTTAGTTATCTTAGCTGTGATTTTGGTATGCTCAGATAATTGCCTAGACTGAAGTTTTGGGTGGCAGCAACAGTCACTCGGAAGCCCCTGTAAGGAATTCTTCAGCTTTGCTGGAAGCCAAATCCAAAAAATGCGGCCCTTGAAGGGATCACTTTAATCCGCTCTCATGATCTCAATATCTGCTGCCGCGCCTCTTTCTGAGCCGCGGCAGAGGTTGTCTGCAAGGCCGCTTGATGTCGCGTCGATCTGCACGGCAACCGGAGCTCTAATCAACCCACGTATCGCTATCCTTCAGAAACCTATCGTAACGTTCGGCAGTGTCTTGAACGTCGTCCATTACTTTCGCGCGTTCTTGATCGAGACAGCGCAGGTAGCGTTGCGCGTCGCTGAAATAATGCTCAAACTCTTGTCGGAATTCTTCTTGGTATTCCCGGGCCACGTCAGCGTTTGTGCGAGGGGGAGCAGCAGGTGGATCACAGAAGGCTTGCGCTGCGGACGAGAGGGCGAGAAAGGGCAACAGGAGGGCCAAAATAAAACGCGTCATTCTTCTAAGGCCCCGTCGTGGCTTCGGACATTCTCTGTTGAGTTCTATTTTGGACGTATCATCCAAAGCGGCGGTCTTCGATTTGGAGAACCGTCCAGCGCTGCAGGATCAATCGCTGAAAAGTGCCAACTGACAACAGCCAGTTCGTTGCCGTGAACGAAGTATTCAGAGTCAGTAGCCTGATGAAGAGCACTAACAACCCTACACCCGTATTTCGGAACGTGACAACGCCCTACGTTCGCGCAAGAATGTGAATAACCCTGTGCCAATGACGATAGCAGCTCCGAGTAAGGTCAGTGCATCGGGGCGCTCGTTGAAAACCAACACGCCGATAACAAGTGAAAACAACAGGCGTGTGTAGCGAAACGGGGTGACGGTCGAGGCGTCGCCTACGCGCATGGCCGCTACAATGCCGTAGTAGCCGGCACCGCCAAAAAAAACACCGCCGACAAAATAGGCGGCTTCTAGCTCTGAAACGGCAACCAGCGTATCCGAGCTCAAAAACAGCAGTATTGTGCCCGCAACAATCAGCGATGCGAAGGCTTGGAATGAGATTACTGTTGAAGCGACATTCTCAGGAATTCTGCGGGTGATCAGATCACGCGCTGCAACGCCAACAACTGAGATGAGTACTAAAAGCACGGCAGGGTCAAAGCCGCTGAGGCCTGGCCTGATGATGATTAAAACTCCGATAAAACCGACCGTAATCGCAGTCCAACGCCGCCAACCTACCTGTTCCCCCAAAAATAACGCGGCCCCCATTGTGATGACCAAAGGCGTCACTTGAAACACGGCGGCAACTGTGGAAATGGGGACCAAGGATAGGGAAGTTACAAAAGCAACGGCTGCGATGGCGTCGGCCGATGCGCGCGCGATGGTTGCACGCGTCCAGACGTGTGCTGCGAATATGTTGTGCCCCTTGATGTATGCCATGAGCGCGAAACCGATGGAACTACAGGCGCCAAGCACAATCAAAATCTGACCTGTGGAGATTGTGCTGGAGAGTAGTTTTACAAACAAATCTTCCAGCGCGAATCCAGCCATAGCGGCGATCATCAGCAATATGCCGTTGAGGTTGTTCATACAGTCTTTCCAGAGAGATACTGTGCTTTGGGCACTATCGCCTTTGGCATGTTTAATTTTGGTTCATGTCAAACTTAGAATTGGACTGGGTGCAAGACCTATATTGGCCCTCGCGGACTCAACCCAAGAAATCAACAATCCTGTTTCCTCGCCGCGCTGCGGGCGGCACCGATGCCCGCGATGAGGCGACCTGAGCGTAGGGCCCCCAAGTACTGGCGCGAAGGGGGATCACCATCCAAAAAACTAGGGTCGCCTCGGCGCCCGGATGGGGCTTGAGAGGCGGAGGTTGACGTCCCTGTGGGCCGCCAATTCAGCCACAGGGCTGAACGCTGCACGCCAAAATTGAGCATTCTACTTCTTAACGTACTTGGACCCTTTAGTTTTGACAGTGGGCCAAGCTCTGAAGTTGAATGCAGTTGCAGGATATATGCAACGTAAACGCAACAATGTGTGAGGGTGGTTTTGGGGCGGTTGAAGAGGGCAGACAGAGACAAGATTGAAACCCGCCTAAGGGCGGGCGAGAGCGTTGCTCTTATCGCTAAGATTTTTGAGGTCAACCGAACAACAATTTGGCGCGTGAAGCGGCGTTTAGAGGAACAGAAGGAGGCGGCTTCGGCAGTCATTCCCATCGCTTTGAGGGCGTCTCGGGCAGAAGTTCACGCTCTGGAGGCGGTGATTGAGCGTTCGGGTAGTCCTACGAAGTCCGCATTTCTACGCTCGATGCTGCGCAAAACGCTTGGGTTTTACGAGCCAGAGGAGGAAAGTGCACAGGCGTTGCGCGATGTTCACAGTGAATTATCCAAGGTTGGTGCCAACATTAATCAGATCGCAAAAGCCATGAACCGCGCGCAAAAGATCAACGGAAAGGCCAGTCCCTCCACGCAAGACCTCGCCAAAATTTATGCCTTGTCTGACGCGTTGATCCAGCTCTCGCAGTTTCACCGGACGCTCTTCAATCATACGCAGACCCGCAGCGCGCATGTTTTGACCCTGATTGAGAGCGACGATCATGGGGCATAGTTACTCCCCTGTAGATGCTGTCATGGGGCGGCTTTTTGACGATAAGCATAAGAAGAAATCCGGGGGGCAAGAGCGCCCCAGGCGGGGGCATTCGAGTGCGCAGCGTTTGGCGCGCACGGCCCAGGCGCAGCGCCCGAGTGCCGTGTTCAAACTCATTCGCAGCGGCGGCACGACAAGTCGCGCGGGGCTGAAGGGGCAGCTTGAGTATGTGTTCGACAAGGCGGACGATGTGCTTGATGCGCAGGGCCGCTATGAAGGGCAGGGCGGTCTTTCCAATGCCGATATGAATCGTGTAACGCGGCTTTGGGAGGGTGATATGTGGGGCACTGCCAAGACGGGGTATACGTCGCATTTGTTGCTGAGCTATCCCATTGGAACCGCTGTAGGCGATGTATCCGCAATCACCAAAGCTGTCTGCGAAGAGATGTTTCAATCCGGGGACGTTCATTACGATTACGTGGCGGGCATTCACACGGATCGGGATCATCCGCACGCGCATGTGATTGTGAATCGTCGGGGGATGACGGTCGGTTAATGACCCTGCGCCGAGGAACGGATCTAAGCTACGAAACTTTCCGCGACAGTATGGTCATTCACGGGGAGCGGCGCGGTGTTTATATGGAATCTGGATCTCGGTTTGAGAAAGGCCTCACGGATCGCGCTCCAACGGCACGGGAGGTTTACCAGGCCACAGATGAAGGCCGCGGGCCGGACTCGACACCCCGTACGGGTGCCGCTTTGGCCTACGCGCTCAAAGAAGTTGACGAAGCCGCTGCCCTTTACAGCGCGGTTGCCGTTCTGGCCGCGAACGATGGTTTCTCGACTCTCACGAAACTCTGCACCATGGCTGCATCTCATCTTTCGAGCCATCAACCCCTGCAAGGAAATCCACCAATGGACGGCAGCGACCTTTCTGAAGCGGAAGCTTTTGACCAAAAACTGGAACAACTTGACGGGTATTTAACGCAGGCGCGCGCAGGAATTGACCAAGCCGCACCGAGCGCGCGGCCAGCGTTGCAGCGGGCCTATTCCGATATCATGACCGAGGCCACAAAACTCAATCCAAAGGCGATGGCGGCGCAATCCTTCCATCAGGATGCGGGCAAGGTTAGCCCCTATGGCGCAGACTTTATGATGGATCGGGATGTGCTGAGCACGCCGGATGTTCGCGCCAATATCATTGAAAGCCTTGAAGGGACAGGGATTGATCCCGTTGAGGTCATCGCTCGGATGGAAGTCACCGCGACCAATGAATATTTGGAGCAACGTTGGGCGTTGAGTGACATGGAGGCTATTGCCCGACAGCAAGGATTGGATATCTCCGACACGGGGGATTTCCGACAGGTGAACTTGGGTTTGAATGATGCTTATGAAAACATTCGCCTTGGGTTGATCGAGGCAGGTGTTGCGCAGGATCGTCACGACGAAGTAGCTGATTTCGAGCAGAACACCCTTCACGAACCCGCCAGTAAATCAGAAGCCATTTTGAAAGACGCCGCCGAGAGGTTTCTCGCAAAAGACAAGATCAATGTTGAGGGCGAACGCAGAGACATGGTTGATGCTTTGCGTGATCATCTGGGGCCGGATCAGGTGCGCCGCACCCTTGACGGAGGGGCCGACGATCTAGATGGCCTGACAGGCAATCACAATGCCAGTCAATATCTGCGTTTGGAATTGTTGAAAGACGAACGCCTTCAGGGTCGGGATATCGACCAAAAGATAATGGATGGCCTCTCAACCGATGTCGCCAAGGTCCACGCCCCCAAAGGGCGCGAGCGCGACGGCTTGGAACACTGATATGGGCCGTGTTCTTTTAGGGTATGTCTTTTTCCTCTTTGTAGGTTCCTTGTTTGGTTATGTTTTGGCCGTGGCCTATATCAACACGCAATTACAGCAGCCGGTTGGATTGTTCTATCCTCTCCTGAACGCTCAAAGCTTCGCGGGCGCCTTGCCAGAGGTTTTTGAAACAGCCGTCGTTATTCTGGGGGTTTGCGCGTTCGCGGGCTTGGCGGTTGGGGTGTATCTCGTGTCAGAACGTCTTACGATTTTTGGCACACCCCATTGGTTGACCCACCAAGAACTGCGGCAGGGAAAGTTCTTCAACAAACCTAGCCTCGGGTTTCTCGTTGCTAAAACGTCCAAGCCAAATCGAAAGGCAAAGTTCATTTCCTCAGAGAAGTTTCCGCACTGTCTGGTCATTGCCCCAACGGGGCGCGGGAAGGGGACCGGCTTCGTTATCCCCAACCTTTTGACGACAAAAGGATCAGCGGTGGTCCTCGATGTTAAGGGGGAGAACTTTGAGAAAACTGCGCGTCACCGCAAAAGTATAGGCGACAAAATTATTCGGTTTGCTCCAACAGATTTTAAGGGGTCGTCTCACCGCTACAACCCGTTGCTTCGAATTTATGCATTGGAGAATGAATCCGAGCAAATGTTCGAATTGCAAAAACTTGCAACGCTGTTTTTGCAGAGCGACAATTCCGCGAATGAAGGTCTTTTGCGCGGCGGAATGGATGCCTTTGTTGCAGGCGTGTTGACGGCTTTTGAGCGCAACTTCACGACAGTATCTTCGGGCCTGGATCTCTCAATTGCCATCTATGGTCTTCCGCTTCCTAACAATAGGGACGAACCACTTCAAAGGGGGAGGCTCAGACCCATGGGAGCTGACGTCAGACAGCCAAAACTATGCGTGATGCTGAGATGATTGGGGCGTAGAGGGCATAGGCGAGCCGCCGGATTTAGTAGCCTTTCGGTGTTGACGAACGCGTTCAAGACCCATCTGCGCGAGCAGCTCGCACAAATCGACGGTTTTTGCGTTTCGAAATTCTGACCTTCGGCCTCAATTTAGCGTCCCGCTAGCGTTTAAAATGCAAGGCTCCTCAAACAGACTGTCTCGATTAACAACTGACCGCACGCTGATAAGAGTCGAAGTGGTTGCTTTTGATCCGGAGACCAACACAATCATTCATTGAATAGTCGGCGAACTATAACAAAATTCAGCGTATCTGGCGAGTTCATGCCCAATGCCAGTATCCCCGGTGAGTTCTGAAATCTTTGAGAAAAAGGGGCTGTACACAAAAGTGTATTTCCGAGCCGTGTCACAAAAATATGCGTCTAATAGCTCGGGATTACATAGGCCGCTAGACCTGCAAAACCCCACCTGCGTAAAGAAATTGTCGATCTTTAGTAATGGCTTACGAATTATCGTGTCCTTGGACGATCGAAAAACACTGACTTCGAGCAAGGCAGCATAGCTGCGAGAACTCATCTTTTTAGAGCGGAAAACACCCACCAGGTCTGGCTGTCCCACCCAAAAATCGGCCAAATCCTGGCGTGCGCCTAGCAGAGAACTATCGGCGTATTGTTGGATATAGGAAATCGATCGCTCTTTTTTGCTATTTGCACGTGAAGAGGTCGTATCATAAAAATACTGGCCGACCCCAAACAACGCAACAATTACCGTCAGAATAGTGACTGCAGTTTCAAATCTCTTTTTTTCTTTTTTTGGGCTTTCAGCAAGAAGTTCGTCTTTTACTAACGAAGCTGAACCATCGCTATTTTTCGACAAGGCGACATCCATTTGGGTAAAATGCAAGCAATTCGTTACTCGTTGGCACGGTCAGAGATTCAACGCAACCTAAGTCTCCTGAATTCAACGCCACGACATCATCCGGACCTTCTTCGTTCGAAACAGAAATGTCCGGCGCGCTATTTTGAACCATATCCATCAAGCTCATCTGGCCGCTGCTATCTTGGTTGCAATCATTCATTGAAACGAACACAGTTTCTCCCTCTGAAATACTGTAGTCATCGGCATGGGAAGCCAAGCAGGATAGCCCTTCTGCGGTTACCAAAAAGTAGGGATCGTCGCCCGCGTTTGTAGTCCCTGTGAGCATCAAAAATGTTGTCATGGAAAGAAGAGTAAAGGTAAAAATCTGTGTCACTTGTCGTTTCCCATGCCTAAAAATCAGCTCAATAAAGAGTAAAGACATGCATGTTCTTTCTGTCAATGCTTCTCTGGGAGTTAAGGGTAGAACTGCCCTAGTGTGTCACCACAATCATTGGGTCAAGGAATATGCCAAGTCAAAATAGTTATCTAAGGTCAACTCCAAGCTCCGGATTAGTATGGACGGGTCGCGGTTAATACACTTCGTTGAGGTGGGCAAAATGTATTAGGCTTGATCGCAGGGAGTGTCTTTGGCAGGTTGAGATATGTGGTGTGTCACATGGTGGATCTCAATGGATCCCAATAATTGAGAGGACGACAACTTGAAGAGTTTTCTTTTGAGGCTTGGTCTCCTTGTCGGTCTGATTGGGCCTGTGCAAGCAGGGGAGTTTACCAAAGTATCATCGCAGCTTTGCGACGTAATTTTGACGGGCCAAATTGAAAAAGGCGATACCGAAGAGTTGAGGGAGCAGAGAAAGAACTGGGTGAGAGAAGATGAATTTGATACCGACGGGCTTAAGCTCTGCCTCGACAGCCCAGGGGGAAGCCTAAGTGAAGGGCTTAAAATGTTTGAGTTGATTTGGGACTGGAATGTGAAAACTCATATTCTACCTGGTGCTCGCTGTGAGTCTGCTTGTGCACTGGCTTTTTTAGGCGGCTCCTATGTTTTGGGCACGGGATTGACACGTGAGATACGACGAGAGATTTGGCCAAATGGACGGCTTGGGTTTCACGGCCCGCGTTTGATTTTCCCCGCGGAACAACAATTTCCGGGAGACCAGGTGAGCAACGCATTTAAAGTTGCATTAGAACTCGCCGCGCAAGTTTACGAGATCAACCGACTACAAGATCGAGAAAACGGAGCATTGACCGATCACTTGATGCATCAGTTTCTAAAAACGAGCCCTGATGATATGTATTATATTGAAACGGTTGGGGATGTTATCCTTTCTGAAGTTGGGCTGAATGGGGTCGATTACAACAACACTATGACCAAAGATGCCATTAAGAATGTATGCAACAATGTTTACCTCAAAGGCAGGTTTCCACTTGTCCGTGGATATTCGGAGTCAATCCATAGAGACTTCACTTCAGCCATCGAGCTGAACAATCGTCTGTTAGAATACGAGGACGACGAGGATTACGAATTCACCGTCGAATTTTCGCAGGGAGATGGTATGATCCGCGGCTTCGCCGGCCCTTTTCCAATTACAGATAGGAGTTATCGGATGGGGTGTTTCGTTAGCATCCCAGAGAGCCTAGAGAATTTCGAGTACGAGGATTTTGATCCAAATGATGGTGGCGACATCATAGTACAAATCTCTGAATACTACGCTCTTCGGGAAACCGATGTTTATTCTTTTTCAACGTGGTTGGACGAAGGTGAAACGGTCGAGGTTCGCAATGTCGCCCCTTGGTATATGTTGGATTTTTCTACCTCACTTAGTGATTTACCTAAGTCGGAGGCTTACTTCCAAGCCATCCAATAGGATGCACTACATTCCGGCGAAAGCCCCTGTTTCATTGACTAATTGCAGCCGTAATTGTCGCTTTCTCCAAAAGTGATCCTTTTGACGAAGATACATTTTCGAGCCGCAAAGCATCTCCGATTGAATTGAGATGTTCAATAACCCCACGCGCAAGCACACGAAGAATAGCACGCTGTCACTAGTTGATTATGAAACCAGAGAGCGTAATTGAATGAGGCAGGCGTCTTGCTAACTAAGGTCACACCTAAAAACCCACTAAAAAGAGGTGCTCCTGACACCCACTCAGTGGCTGCCCTTAGCTTGTTTGAAATGCAACAAGATTTACGGGACATCTTCGAGTATGTCGCGAACTTTACGGAACCGGCCTAAGCGCGGAAATTGTGACCTGTTGCCTGTTTTACGCGATGCATCCCATCTGAGTTCTGTAAAACTCGATTCTGCCTCCCGAAACGAATTCTGCCAAAGTATGTGCCTCCGTCTTCTTGAGTTTTAGAGAGCTTAAAAACATTTGGGTGTCATTTGGCTGCAAGAGGACTAATTAACATAACATTGATTATAGGACTTTCTCATGTAGCTGGGTGCGCGCTACCTCCAACTGCGAATCTTGTTAGAAAACAGTATGTTATCCGACAGGAGGAAGCGGTATGGGAACGACTTATACACAGCTTAGTATCACAGAACGCCGCAGAATTCCTTCTCATTGATTGCTTTGCAATCAACTGCCAGGCAGTGGAACGTTGGAAGTACGCTAAAGTCCCTGTCGATGACATGGCTCGCGTGTTGAAGCGCTGCCGTTCGACAATTTACAGAGAGTTGAGGCGTAATTATTTCTCAGATGAAAGTTTACCTAAGTACGCTGGTTACTACGGCTCTGCGGCGCAATTAAAGACTGCGGATCGGCGTGCAAGACAACGTAAGCTGATCAAACATCCTAGCTTATGCGACAGCGTAATTAGACAACTTAAGAACGGTTGGACACCGGAGCAAATTGGCAACCGGATGATCCTTGAGAAAGCGCCGCTAAGGGTCTGTCAGGAAAGGATTTACCGCTACATTTATTCCAAAGACGGCATGAACCAAGAATTGTGGTGGTATCTGCCGACCCATCGCATGTCGCGAAAACCACGCCGTGCGCGCAAACGCCAGCCACCTAAGTTCCATCGCGATGTCAGTATCTTGTTCAGGCCGGATGATGTTGCTCACCGACGTCAGTTTGGCCACTGGGAGGCAGATTTAATGTTGTTCAAACGAACGCTTGGACAGACAAATGTCACATCTCTAGTTGAACGCGTGAGCCGCTTCACACTGATCTTAAAGAACCCTAACAGACGCACAAAGCCGGTCATGCATTGCCCGGCAGGCGATACCCGTATCGCCGAGAGGGGGCAAGATTATGAAGGCAATCAAAGAATTGCCTCATGTCGCGCGCAGATCCATTACTTTTGATCGCGGCACGGAGTTTGTTTCCTGGCCACAACTGCAAGCTGAGATTGGCACGCAGACATGGTTCTGTGACCCCTCTTCACCGTGGCAGAAAGGCACGGTGAAGAACACCAATCGAAGGGCGAGACGTTGGTTGCCCCGCAAAAGAGACATTAGAAGAATGACGGATCACGACATCAAGAAATCAGTGACCGCCTGAACAGCACACCCCGCAAATGCCTCGGCTGGAAAACCCGCGCAGAAGTCTTCCGTGAAAAGATGTTGGAGGAAATGCGATGAGCGCCCTACCCTAAGGCCTAACAAGAGTCGCACTTCAAGCATCGCTCACACGCAAAGTTAAAGTGTCTCACATTAGCAAAGTTAAAATGTCACACTTCCCCGTCTGAAACAGGTTTGGCTGAGGGGGCACCAAAAGATTTTCCTAATGACTACGCCCATGTTCAGTCCTAAACTGCGTGCTATAAATATTAGTGTCCAAAGATTTACGAAAGGGATATTCCGTCCATGAAATATTGCACCCCTTTCGGCGCTCTTACATTTGCCGCAACGTTGTTTGGTTCCGGTTTTGCCACCGCTCAGACCGTGATGGACGGGGGTGGGTCGCTCGATCCGGCCAAACTAGAAGGTCTCTTTCCGGCCCGCGCGTATTCCCCTTATGCGGGCCGCAATTTTCCGGATCGGCCCTTTTTCGGCGACACCCATCTTCATACTGGAATTTCGATGGATGCGGGGGCGGCTGGTGCACGCCTGAGTCCCGCTGACGCCTATCAATTAGCCAAAGGCAAGGAGTTGACCGCATCAAGTGGCCAACAGGCGCGCCTCTCACGCCCGCTCTATTTCCTTGTTGTTGCCGACCATTCCGACAACATGGGCTTCTTTCCGAAACTCTTGGCAGGCGACCCGTCCATGCTGGCCGATCCAACAGGGAGAAAATGGTATAATCTGATCCAGTCCGGCCAAGGTGCCGAGGCCGCGATGGATATCGTCACCCAATTTGCGGCGGGTACATTTCCGCAAGCTCTGATGTCGTCACCCGATTCTCCGGCCTATAAATCGACGTGGGACGACATCATCAAAGCCGCAGACGAGGCCAATGATCTGGGGATATTTACCGCCTTTATCGGGTATGAGTGGACCTCGCTTGTTGCCCCCGGCAGCAACATGCACCGCAATATCATTTACCGCGACGGCGGCGATGTGGCGCGCCAAGTTTTGCCCTATACCACGCAAGCGCCCTACGGCAGCAACAACCCGCGCGACCTCTGGGATTGGATGGAAAACTACGAGGCAAAAACCGGCGGCGACATTCTGGCCATCGCCCACAATGGCAACCTGTCCAACGGTATTATGTTTCCGGTGATCGAGTCGTTTGACGGTAAGCCCGTTGATCTTGCCTATGCCCAGACCCGCGCCAAATGGGAGCCTCTTTACGAGAATACCCAAATGAAGGGCGATGGCGAGGCACACCCCTTCCTCTCCCCCAATGATGAGTTTGCGAATTTCGAAACATGGGACAAGGGCAACCTGAACGTCAGTGCCGCCAAAACCCCCGAGATGCTGCAGTATGAATACTCCCGCGAGGCCCTCAAGAACGGGATTTTGCTCCAAGACAAACTCGGCGTGAACCCCTACAAATTTGGCGTGATCGGGTCGACGGATTCCCATACCGGCCTCGCAACTGCCTCTGAGGACAACTTCTTTGGCAAGGTTTCGAGCATGGAACCCTCCGCCGAGCGCACATCGACTGTGTTCATGAAAACCGATATTGCCACCATCATGGAATGGGAAGTTGGCGCGGCGGGCCTTGCCAGCGTTTGGGCCACCGACAACACGCGAGAAGCGATCTTTGACGCGATGGCGCGGCGCGAAACCTATGCGACAACAGGCACCCGTTTGACCATTCGCTTCTTTGGCGCGTGGGATTTTGCGGCCGCGGATGCTCTCAGCCGCACCCCCGCGCAAATCGGCTATACCAAAGGCGTGCCCATGGGAACTGACCTCGGCCCCCGCGCAGGTGACGGAGCCCCGACCTTCCTTGTGGCGGCTCTAAAGGATCCAATCGGCGCCAATCTGGACCGCGTTCAGATTGTCAAAGGCTGGGTCGACGCGACGGGCAAAACACAGGAGAAAGTGTTTGATGTGGTCTGGAGTGACGCAGAGACCCGCCAACCCGCCAGCGATGGCAAAGTGCCCGCCGTCGGCAGCACAGTGGACGTAAAAGCGGCAACCTTTACCAACGACATCGGCGCCCCAGAACTCATCACGGTTTGGACCGATCCAGAGTTTGATCCAGCATTGCGAGCCTTCTATTACGCACGGGTCCTCGAAATTCCAACCCCGCGCTGGCCTGCCTATGATGCCGCATTCTATGATCTGGCCTTGGCCGAAGATGTGCGCGTCGAACTCCAAGAGCGCGGCTACACCTCCCCCATCTGGTACGAACCGCAAGGCTAATCCGAACATTTCTATGTACACAAAACCGCTACCATTGTACCAAATTTTCAGCACAATTTTTTTCTAGGGATTTGAAATGAAGCTAACAAAATATTTTGCCATAACTGTTTTATTCGCTGCGACGCCGGTTTTTGCTGACCCTTTATCCCTGTGGAATGACACCGAAACCAAAACGTCAATCATGGAGTTCGTTGAGGGTGTTACCGAGGAGGGCGGCGAAAATTTTGTGCCCGTGCCCGACCGCATTGCGGTGTTTGATAATGACGGCACCCTGTGGAGCGAAAAACCGTTCTATTTTCAAGGCCTGTATGCCATTGACCGCCTGCAGGAAATGGCCAAGGCCGACCCCTCAATCTTAACTTCTGACGTCCTCAAGGCCGCCAACAAGAACGATATGAAAGGGATGATGGCAGAGGGCGAAAAGGGTCTCCTCGAAATCGTCAACATTTCGAGCACCAATATCACCGTTGAGGCCTTTAAAGCGAGTTCCCACGAATGGCTCACCACCGCCAAGCATCCCACCACTGGGCTGATCTTTGCTGAAATGACCTATTCGCCGATGATCCAATTGCTTGAATATCTGCGCGAAGAAGATTTCACGACCTATATCGTGTCCGGTGGCGGCATTGATTTCATGCGGGCGATCACCCAAGAAGCTTACGGAATTCCTCCCGCACAGGTCGTGGGGAGCCTCGGCAAGACTCACTATGAAGTCAAAGACGGCGTACCAAGCATGATCAAAGATGGCGGCATTACCTTCGTCGATGACAAAGACGGCAAGCCCGTCGGCATTGATCGCTTTATCGGCCAACGCCCAATATTTGCTGCGGGCAATTCTGACGGCGACCTCGCGATGTTGGAATGGGTGACCTCGGGCGAGGGTCCCACCTTCGGATTTCTGGTCCATCACACCGATGCCAAACGCGAATTCGCCTATGACCGCGACAGCGACGTGGGCAAATTGTCCAAAGGTCTGGATGAAGCTGCGGCCAAGGGTTGGGTGCTCGTCAATATGGCCAAAGACTGGGCCGAGATTTGGGTCGGCAAACTGTAGCTCCATTTAGGCGGTGCAGAAATCGCATTTGCGCCGCCTAATTATCGGTATAGCCAGTTGAACCTGAATATAGTAGGAGGCATAACGACCCCAACGCCCCTGCGACGAAAGCTTAATGCATGACTTCCTTTTGCCATACAGACCCCGCCGCCAAGATCGGCGAGAATGTGACCTTGGGCTTTGGCGTCAGAATCTATGGCAACGTCGAGATCGGCGATAATTGCCAGATTGGTGATTTTTGTGTCATCGGACATCCCAGCATGAAGCCCGATTGCGCTCCACTGAAATTGGGCGCGAGTGCGGTGATCCGTTCGCACGCTGTAATTTACGAGGGCTCCGATATCGGCCCCCACCTTGAAACGGGCCATCACGTGGTGATCCGAGAAGGCGCACAGATTGGCGAAAACCTGCGTTTAGGCAATTATTCCGACATCGAAGGCGCGTGTCGCATTGGCGATTTCGTGCGGATGCACAGCTACGCCCACGTCGGTCGTGGCTCGCAGATCGGCGATTTCGTCTGGCTGTTTTCGCTCACCACCCTGATGAATGATCCCCTGCCCCCCTCGCATATCTCCGAGCCAGTAACGATTGGCGATATGGCGACGGTCTGCGTCAATGTACAACTCATGCCTGGAACTGTGATTGGACGCGGCGCGATGATCGCTTCGGGTGCGGTCGCGCACGGCCAAATTCCCCCCGCCGTTATTGTCTCAGGCACCGATGGTGAAGTCGCCGGTCCCGTGCATTTCCTGATGCATATGGCCTCGCGCACCCGTCATCCGTGGCACAAACATTTTGCCGATGCCTATCCAGAACGGGCACGGGATCGCATTGCTGCTTTAGGCGCCGAAATCGACGCTGAAGCCGCTGATTTATAGAATTTTCAAGGAGTAACGAAATGGATCGTTCAGAAATCCTCGCATTAATGAATATGGTTATGGTCAAACGTGGCCGCGCCGAAATTACCGATGAAACGGTCACAACACGCGTGGCAAATTTTCGCAGCCTCGACTTTTCCGAAGTCGCCCTTCGGATCGAAACCAAAGTCGGCGAGGAACTGGCGTTTGATGCGGCCTCCATGCGCCAGATCGAGACCGTAAAAGACGTTCTGGATTTCTTTGCGGAAATCACTCGGAAAGCCGCCTAGGCAATGACCGCCATCTGCTCTGACAACCAATTGTTTTTCGGCGAGACTGTCGAAACTTGGGCCAGCCTTCGGGCACAAACCCAAGCGCGTTTGGGTCAAGCAGAGGGCTATCTTGCGCAACGCTGCGTGTTTGTCGTTGATGATATGCGCGCTGCCCTTGGCGTTGTGGCCTTCGGCATTTCAAACGGTGCGATGGATTTCGGCGTCGTCGAGCGTAACCGCCTTTCGCCCGAAGTGAACGCGCGGTTTGCCGAAAATGGCGTGCGTTTGGTGGATGCCGTGAATGGCTCCCCCCTCGGAGATACCCCCGTTCAGGCCGAAGTTCAGGCGGGCCGTGTCACCGTTTTAACCTCCGGTACCACGGGTTTGTTGAAACTGATCCCCCACACCGCAGACACCTTAAACACCTTCGTTCAGGTTCGCGATTTGCCTGCCAACAACTGGTTCATGCCCTATCAAATCGGCTCCTACGCGTGGTACCAAATGGTGGCGCTTGGCCTTTTTGTGCGGGAACAGGGTCTTATACCCGCCGATTTCGACGATCTCGCGGGCAGCTTTGAGGCCGCGATGCGCGCCGAACATGTTACCGCGATTTCCTCGACCCCAACGTTTTGGCGCCATGCTCTCATGTCGATCAACGAAGCCCTTTTGGCCGCCGCGCCCATGCGGTCGATTTCCATGGGCGGCGAAATTGTCGATCAAACCATCCTCGATCGCCTCGCGGGCCTTTATCCCGCCGCCAAAATCCGCCATATCTATGCCTCTTCTGAGGTTGGGGCCGCGATTGTGGTGACGGATGGCAAGTCCGGATTTGACGCACAGCTTTTGGGCCGTGAGGGCGGCAAAATCGGCCTGAAAATTCAGGACGGGCGGCTTTTTGTGCGCTCGCCCTATGGCAACCACGCCGATGCGGGCGGCTGGATTGATACCGGCGATCTGGTCGAAGAGCGCGAGGGCCGCGTCTATTTTGGCGGCCGCGCAGGCAATACCATGATCAATGTTGGTGGCCAAAAAGCTTTCCCGCCTGACATCGAAGCCCATTTGTTAACACATCCGGACGTGGTCTGGGCACAGGTCACCGCACGGCGCGCGCCGATGGTCGGGCATTTGCCGCAAGCGACCATTGTGTTATCCCAAGTCAAAGACGCGGACGCCGCCGAAGCCATGCTGATCGCGCACTGCGAAGGTAAATTGGCCGATTACGCGACGCCCCGCATTTGGAATTTTATTGACAGCGTGCCCCTGCGGGCAAGTTTGAAAAGCTGAGGAGGCAGAAATGCACACCAAGAACCAATCCATCATTGTGTCGGGCGGCTCGCGCGGGCTTGGCCTGCATATGTGCGAGCAGCTTTTGAAAGAAGGCAACAAAGTTGCGACGTTTGCGCGTTCCCACACCGAGGCCATGGACCGCCTTGCCAAGGAATACGGCGACGCATTTTACTTCACTTCTCTTGATGCGGTTGATGCGGCGGGTGTTGCCCGTTTCGTCGCCGAAGTTGCCGACCGTTTTGGCGGTCTCGACAGTGTGGTTAACAACGCGGCCATCGGCCAAGACCAACTGTTGATGCACACCGATTTGGACACCATCCAAAACATCGTGAACATCAACATCATCGGCCCCACCCTTCTCACCCGCGCTGCAATCAAACACATGATCCTTGGCGGCGGCGGCAATATCTGCAACATCTCGTCGATCTGCGGCTCGCGCGGCTATGCGGGCTTGTCGGTTTATGCGGGTTCCAAAGGCTACCTCGACGCCATGATGCGCACCCTCGCACGCGAAGTCGGCGATGCTGGCATCTTTGTAAATTGCGTCGCCCCCGGCTTCTTTGAGTCCGAAATGTCGTCGGTTCTTAAGCCGGAACAACTCGACACCATCAAACGCCGCACGCCCTCGGGCAGTCTGTCAAACGACGAGAATATCTTCAAAGTTGTTGATCTGGTAATTTCGGGAACCGCGAATATTCAAGGGCAGGTTCTCTTTGTCGATGGCGGCATCACCAATTAAATTGCGCACTATCGCGCAAGTTTTTGGCGGAGAAATTCGCCAAGACGCGACCCTGAGCGGCCCCGCCAGCTATGATGGTGCGGGCCGACGGTTTGTTTTTCACACCGAAATGTCGCTTGAAGCCGTCGCGATCGACGTCGAATTGCGATCCGAACCCGCAAGCGCTCAATTAACCAAAGCCCTGGGCGAGGACGCCCTCAAACGCTGGACAGAAATCGAAGTTTTGGCCAAGCTCTATGACGTTCCGGCCCACATCGTCCTAACTCAGGTTCAATCCCTCAGCCCTCAAGACTGCGCCCAAAAATTTCCAGCCGAAATCCTGCGGTGCGACACCGCAAGCCACTTTATCGCCGTTGGTCGTAAGGGGTAAAGCTACCCGCCAGAAACCGTCACTTTGCCTTTAACGGACGCACCCTTGTGCATTTCCATCTCTTGCGCCGTGATATCTGCCGAGCAGTCCGCACCCGAGTGCAGCTCAACCGCTTCCGCCGAAACCGCCCCGCTCAAGTGGCCGCGTACATGAACCGTTTTTGCCGCAACCGAGCCTGCAACACGCCCTTCGGACAGGATATCCACCGAACTGCCGGTAATATCCCCGTCAATTTTTCCCGCGATATCGATATCCGCAGTGCCCGATAGGTTGCCTGTAATCACAAGATCTTCTGCGATGATTGTCTTCCCCACCATTCTTCTCCTGACAATTAAAACCGTTGCCAAAGGCTAGCCTGTCGCCCCCCCTTGCGCCACCACTATTTCCATCGCTTGGAAAACCGGCGCATTCAAGTCA
>NZ_JBGFCF010000021.1:0-48567 GCF_041205445.1 Falsihalocynthiibacter sp. CO-5D18
CGTTGTCTGGCAGGCGATGCTGGCATCGCTGAGAGGAAAGGCCAGCGGTCACATGCACCGCGTCAACAGGCCGGACACATGACCGCAACCTGCAACGATCAAAATCAGCTCAAATAAATCCCTGCAAAACAGGGGCCGTCAACACATGACACCACCAATATAACTAAGACAAAACAATCTGGTAGTGAGCGTGCATTGGAACGCTTTATGCAAACGATTGAAAAAGAGCAAAAGAAGGCTGCGGAGACGTAAAGCAGGCCAATCTATGGTCACTTTGTTTAAACGTGTTCTCTAAACGGACACCTATTAGTTCTGACTGAAAGAGGACGCTTTTGGTGGCTAGGATGCGGCGGTAACCGTCCCAAATACATCTACTTACCAAATGCCGCGATCTAGAGCTAATTGCGGCGTCGTCGGACGACAATTTCATCCGACACACTGCTCCCCCTACCAGCTGGCCGAAATATATTGTGTTTCCATAAATTCAAGCATGCCTTCATGGCCCCCTTCGCGTCCTAAGCCTGACTGTTTGACTCCCCCAAAGGGCGCTGCGGGATCGGAGACCAAACCACGGTTTAAACCAACCATACCGTATTCCAGACGCTCACAGACCTGCAGAGCACGCTTCATATTTTCGGAAAAGACGTAAGCCACGAGGCCATATTCCGTGTCGTTGGCGCGTCGGATTACGTCTTCTTGGTCGGTGAAGGTTTGCAGGGCGGCAACGGGGCCGAAAATCTCGTCGTGCACGCAATCAGAGGTCTCTGCGACGTTGGACAAAACGGTTGGCGGGTAAAAGAAACCCTTGCCACTTGGCGCGGTGCCGCCCAGTTCAATTTTGGCCCCCTTGGCAACGGCATCTGCAACAAATGCGGCAACCTTATCGCGCGTATCGGCATTCACCAGTGGCCCAACGTCCACGCTTGGGTCGGTCCCGTCGCCCATCGTTAAGGCCGCCATTGCTGCGGTGAATTTCGTGGTAAAGGCTTCGGCCACATCGGCATGCACATAGAGGCGGTTGGCGGCGGTGCAGGCCTCGCCCAAATTGCGCATTTTTGCCAACATTGCCCCCTCGACGGCGACGTCAAGATCGGCGTCTTCAAAGACGATCAGCGGTGCGTTGCCCCCCAGTTCCATTGCTGGCTTCAACACTTGGTCGGCTGCGGAATGGAGCAGCTTCCGACCCACGCCCGTCGAGCCGGTAAAGCTGACAACTCGTACGCGAGGGTCATGCAGCATGTGATCCACCAATGCGCCGGATTTGCGCGAAGGGAGGACATTGACCAAGCCTTTGGGCACGCCAGCTTCCTCCAAAAGCGGCATCAGCGCCAGCATGGTCAGCGGCGTTTCGGAGGCTGGTTTAATGATCACGGCACAGCCTGCAGCCAAAGCGGGAGCGATCTTGCGGGTGCCCATTGCGGCGGGGTAATTCCACGGGGTGACAAGCACCGCGATGCCCGCAGGTTTGTGGTGCACGATGATCCGCGCGCCAGAGGCTGGGGCATGCGTTATCATCCCGTCGGCACGCACGGCTTCCTCGGAGAACCAGCGGAAAAACTCGGCGGCATAGGTTGCCTCGCCCATCGCATCGGCGCGAGCTTTACCGTTTTCCAACGTAATCAGGTGGGCGAATTCGGGTAAACGGGCCGTCATCAGATCCCATGCTTTGCGCAAGATTTCGGAGCGGTGGCGTGGGGTTTGGGCCGCCCAAAGCGCCATCGCGGCCTCGGCGGCATCAAGGGCGGCATCGGCGTCGGCGATTTCCGCAGAGGCCACAGAAGCAAGCACCTCTTCGGTTGCGGGGTTCATCACGTCAAAACGGGTGCCGGATGCACCAGTACGCCATTGGCCGTCAATGTAGAGGTCAGTATGTTTCATTAGGGACTCCAGAATATCAAAGTAAGTGGCGCAAAGGGTCGGTCAGGCGATCAGCGAATTCAGAAATAAGCTGGATGGCCTGCGCGTCGGAGAGCTGATAGGGCGTGAAATCAAGGCAGATCAGATAGGTATCTCCCTCGGTGGCGATGCTGAGGGAAGGCGCGCCCCAACCCGCGAGGCGCAGACTGGAAATCGGGCTGGCGCTTAAATCCCGCAGGATCAAATTGGCGGCAGCATCAGGATCACTCTCGGACAAAAATGACAAACGCGCCCGATCGGGGTTTGTCAGGCAACGCCCTTCTGCTTGGAGGTCCAATAGCGAAATGACCAGTTCATCATCGCCCGCTTGAAGTGCCGTTCGCAGCGCGGCGGCGGCAAAGGCGGCCCAGATGGCTGATGGCGCGAGCGTAACATTGCCCTCGGCCAGCATCCATTGGAGAAAGTCCTGCGTGCCTTTAGTGGCGACCCGCGCGGTGATTTGATTTGGCATCGCCGCGGCTTGCTGTGCTGTGGGCGCGCGGGTTACGGGTAAACTGCGCAGAGTTTCCAGATCCGCTGCGTGATAGGGTTGCGGGTGTCCAAGAGCGACCAAGCGCTCCAGATCCAAGCCTTGTTCCTTGGCCAAACGGCGGGCTTTAGGCGAGGCAAAAATCTTCGCGTCCGTACCATTTATTGGCAGGGGGGCAGGCGCAGGAGGGGGCGCTGTTTTAGCAAGTGAAGGCGCCGTCGGTTGCGATTCTACGGGCCCGGTAGTCTGCGGTATGGCGGGTGATGCAACGGGCAGCACATCGGATGTTGCGTCTGCGCTGTCTGAAATCAATGCGATGACCTGTCCGACGGGCACGTCGTCGCCCTCCGCGGCACTGACGGAGCCTAAATAGCCATCCGCGAGCGCTTCGACATCCATCACCGCTTTGTCGGTCTCGACCTCCATCAACACGTCGCCGATCTTGACGGAATCGCCCGCTTGCTTCTGCCAGCGTACGATTTTACCTGTTTCCTGCGCCATCCCTAGGGCGGGCATGATGACCTCATGCGCCATGGAACATCTCCCCACGCATGAGTTTTCGGGCGGTTTCGGCAACCGTTTCGGCGGTTGGAACGGTGATGTCTTCCAAGGCTGGCGAAAACGGCACAGGCACATCCATCGCCCCCATGCGGATCACCGGACCGTCTAGATGATAGAAGGCTTTTTCCATGATCCGCGATGCGATCTCTCCCGTGATGCCATAGTTTTGGTGTCCTTCGTCGATCACAATGGCGCGGCTGGTTTTGCGCACGGATTTTAGAATGGTGTCTTCATCGAGGGGGACAATCGTGCGCGGGTCAATGACTTCGGCACTGATCCCTTCAGCGGCCAAAATCTCGGCGGCGGCTTCGGCAATCTGGACCATCGATGAGGTGCCAATCAGCGTGATATCCGTGCCTTCACGTTTGATGTTAGCAACACCGAAAGGGATCAGATATTCTTTCTCGGGGACGGGGGCCTTGTCGTTATACATCAGCTTGTCTTCGAAGATGACGACAGGATTGTTGTCCCGAATGGCCGTTTTCATCAAACCCTTTGCCTCATAGGCGGACGAAGGCATCGCAACTTTGAGGCCCGGTATATGGGCGACGAGGGCATGGAGCGACTGGCTGTGTTGGGCTGCCGAGCGGCGTGTGGCCCCGAGATTTGTCCGCAAAACAAGCGGCGCACTCAAATTGCCCCCAGACATATAATGCGTCTTGGCCGCCTGATTGCACAACTGGTCCATGACCAGAAACAGGAAATCGCCAAACATCAGATCGACGATAGGACGACTGCCCGTCATGGCGGCGCCAACGGCGATGCCCATGAAACCGGGTTCCGCGATTGGCGTGTCGATGATCCGCTCGGGACCAAACTCCTCAACCAAACCCGACAGGACTTTGAACGGGGTTCCGGCCTCGGCCACATCTTCGCCCAGCAGGAAAACGGTATCGTCGCGCCGCATTTCTTCGGCGATGGCCTCGTTTACGGCCTTGGAAAGTGTAATTTCGCGCATGGTTTTTCCTTAGGCGTTGGCGGCGAAGACGTGCATGTCGACTTCAGCCTCGTCAGGGTATTTGGCGGAAAGGGCGTATTCCACGGCGGCTTGGGCATCGGTTTTTACGTCGGCCTTGATGGCTTCCAATTCCGCCTCCGTTGTGATGCCCTCAGCGGTGAGCCATTTTCCAAAATTGATGATGGGGTCGCGTTCCGTTTTCCAATGGGCTTCTTCTTCCTTGGAGCGGTAATAGGTGCGGTTAATGTCGCCGACATGGTGGCCGTGGTATCGGTAGGTTTCCAACTCAATAAAGAACGGCCCTTCGCCCTTGCGACAGCGCGCCACCAGCTTTTGCGCCAAATCATTGACGGCCAAAACGTCCTGACCATCGACTTTGAACGCTTCAATACCAAAGGCTTCTGCGCGGGCAGTGATCGATCCGGCCATTGTTTCTTCAACTCTGGTATATTCGCCGTAAAGGTTGTTTTCGCAGGCATAAATCACCGGCAAGTTCCAAAGCGCGGCCATGTTCATGACCTCATACATCAAGCCCTGTGCGGTGGCGCCATCGCCAAAGAAACAGACCGTTACATCCTCTGTTCCCAGACGTTTGGCGCTGAGAGCGGACCCTGTGGCAATGCCCATGGAACCGCCAACAATGGCATTTGCGCCCAAGTTTCCGTTGGACTGATCCGCGATATGCATCGAGCCACCTTTGCCCCTGCAGTAGCCCTCTTCTTTGCCCAAAAGCTCGCAAAACATCCGTTTTAAGTCGGCGCCTTTGGCGACGCAATGGCCGTGGCCGCGATGGGTCGAGGTGATTTTATCCGTTTTGGTCAAAGCTTCGCAGATGCCAACGGCAACGGCCTCTTGACCGGAATACATATGGGTCAGACCGGGCATTTTGGCGCTGAGATACAGCTGGTTTGCGTTGTCCTCAAACGCGCGAATGCGCGCCATTTGGGTGTACATGCGCAGATAGTCTTCGGTGTTTGTTTTCGCGGTACTCATGTCTGGCCTTTCGCTAAAAAGTCCCCGCCCGAGCAAGAAGGCGCAAGCGGGGACGTTCAGGGAGGTTAGTATCGGTTGGCGATCGGGAGGTTTTGCGCGGGGAAGAGCGAAATCACCTTACAACCCGTGTCTGTCACCACGACTTCTTCCTCGATCCGTGCCGCAGAATACCCGTCGGTTGCGGGGCAATAGGTTTCCAACGCAAAGACCATGCCCGTTTGGATTTCCATTGGGTTATCCAAGGATACGGCGCGGCTGATGATAGGGCGTTCGTGCAGCGCGAGGCCGAGACCGTGGCCAAACTGAAGGCCAAACGCGGACAACTCGTCTGGGAAGCCAAATTCTTCGGCTTTGGGCCAGAGTTTGGCGACCTCGTCGGTGGTCACACCGGGTTTGATCGCTTCTATTGAGGCGTCAATCCACTCGCGGGCTTTGACATAGGCGTCGTCCTGACTTGGGGTCGAGAATCCGACGTTGAAAGTGCGGTAATAACACGTTCTATAGCCTTGATAAGATTGTAAAATATCAAAGAACGCTTGATCTCCGGGGCGGATAAGCCGGTCGGTGAAATTGTGCGGATGTGGGTTACAGCGCTCGCCGGAAATCGCGTTGATCGCCTCAACATCGTCCGAGCCCATCTCGTAGAGCATTTTGTTGGACATCGCGACGATATCGTTTTCGCGTACACCGGGTTTTAGCTCCTCATAGATCATATGGTAAACGCCATCGACCATGGCGGCGGCTTGGTTCAGCAGTTGGATCTCATCAATATTCTTGATTTCACGCGCGCTGAGCATCACTTGCTGGCCGTCAACAACGTTCAAACCTGCCTCTTGCAGCGCAAAAAACATGGCGGTTTCCGCATAGTCGACGCCCACAGGCATTCCGGCCATGCCAGCCTTTTTGATCAGGCCCGCGATCTCTTCGGCATAGCGTTTCATAAGTCCGAAGGAAGGCGGAATGGTGCCGCGCATGCCGACAACACCCGCAAGCATCCGCTCTGGATCAAGCCAATCGCAATAGTCGCGGTGGTGGACCGCGGCGGATCCAAAATCCCAAACATAGGGTTCTTCGTCGCCCGCCAACAAACAGAAACGACACATTTTATCGCGTTCCCATTCGCCGATTTTGGTGCCGGACACATAGCGAATATTGTTGGTGTCAAACATCAGCATCGAGCCAAGGTCGGACTTTTTCAACGCGTCCTTGGCACGGGAAAGACGGTAGCGGCGCAAGCGGTCGTGATTGACGCGGTTCTCGAAATCGACGGACATATGGCCCGATGACGGGATGTGCTTGTCCCAGCGCCAGTTAGGGTCGATATCGCCCGGTTGCAGGATGCGCGGGTTGAGGGCGGATATATTTGGTTGAGCCATGATAGCCTCCTTGGCACGCCAATGGGCGCGCTAAAAAATTGAATGTTGTATCGTGGGTGGGCTTAGCGCCCGAAGGTTACTGGATGCACCAGCCGCCATCGATGTGGATCATTTGACCCGTCATGTAGTCGCTGTCGTCGCTGACAAGGAAAGAAGCCGTGCCAACAATATCTTTGGGGTAGGACACCCGTTTGATCACCAATTCGTTCTCGGCGATGTCTTCATAGGCCTGTCCGGCGCGCTCCTTAAAGCCAATCTCGACCAAATCTTTGTCGAGCTGTTCCCAAAGCGGGGTCACCACGACACCAGGGGCGTAGCCGTTGACGGTAATATTGTGCTCGCCCAAGGAAACCGCGCCACAATGGGTTAGAGCAAGGCAGCCGTATTTTGAGGTGCAATAGACCGTCACATCGACCAAAGGTTTGCGTGATGCAATTGAGCCAACGTTGATCAACTTATAGGGATGATCAGCCATCGGACCTTGTTCGATCATTTGGCGGGCGGTTTCCTGCATACCAAGCCACATTGCCTTAGTGTTTACATTCATGATCGTGTCCCAGTTTTCCTCATCAATATCCATGAAGAAACGGGGTTTGTTGAGGCCGGCATTGAAAACGCCAACATTGATGGAGCCAAAAGCGGCGACCGTGGCCGCAACCGCCGAAGCGTTGTCTTCGCGTATTGTCACATCCATTCGGACCGCGATTGCTTTGCCGTTGCCTTGGGCGTTGATACCGTCCGCGACCTTTTGCGCTTCGTCCAGATCCAGATCACCGACGCAAATGTTTGCCCCCTGAGCCGCAAAGTTTTCGGCATTTGCTGCCCCCATGCCACGGGCGGCACCGGTGATGAGAATATTCTTACCTGATAGGCGTTTAGGGTCCATGGTGTCCTCGCTATGTTATTGTCTTAGGGCGATTTCTGCCCTCGATTGAGAGTTTTTCAGGGCGTCGCGCGGGCTAATAATTCCGCGCAACATGTCGTGCATTTCCTCGCCGCAAATGCGTGTGATTTCAGCAATTTGCGGAATCGGAGGGCGGGGCCAAAATTGCAACTCATCGCGCCAAGACATTGCATCCACAGCTTCGAAAATACTGGAGAGGCGGCGGACTTCGGGATCAGCGCCCACGGAATACCGTGGGGCGGTGCGGCTGCCATTTTGGACATAGAGTTTTTGTGCCGCAGGAGACGTGAAGGCGATCAGCGCTTCGGCGGCTGGGCCGCGTCGTTCTTCGGCGATATTGGACGGAATGCCCAAGACATAGCCGCCCACAGGGGCAACGGGATGCCCCGACGGTCCCGCAGGGTGCGGTAGATATCCGGTCTCGCCAAAGGCAGGAGACGAGGGGTCGGACTCAAAATATGGCGCGAGCAACGTATAGCCATAGGCCATCGCAATTTTGCCGGCCGCATAGGGGCGCATCCGCTCATACCAAGACATGGAGAGGATGTCGGGGGGCGAAAAATCGAGCAGGTTTTTGAGGTATTCGGCCGCTTGCAACCCAAGCGGTGTGTCAATCGTTGGCTCCAAATCGGTCCTATTTGCAACGTCCGCGCTGTAGCCCCCCGCGATCGGATGAAGGTTCAAGATCGGTTGGCCGAAGTCGGCGCAGGCCATCATGAATTGGTGCCCAAGCGCGGTGCCGCGCGCGGCATTCCACGCAATGCCATATCGTCCCCGAGATGGGTTATGGAGGGTGCGGGCAGCGTTTAACACTTGATCGGTCGTTGAAGGCGGTTCAAGTCCCGCTTGGGCGAACCAGTCTTTGCGGTAAAACAACAACTCAGGCGTTGTTTGGCTGGGAACGCCAAAGGGGCGGCCGCCCCAATGTGCCCCTTGCCAACCTGCAGTGTGAAAATCACTCGGATCAAGGCGCTCGACATCCAGTAGATTGTCGAGGGGGAGCAGAACGCCCTTGTCCGCAAACTCACCGATCCATGGCAAATCAACTGCGATAATATCGTAGCGGCTTACCTTGCGGTCAAAATTGCGCAGGGTTTCTTCGTGTAAGCGGTCGATGGAAAAGGCGCGCTGGTTGATCTTGGCACCGATCATTTGTTCAAATTGACGCTTGAGATTATCCATCACCATGAAGGTTGGATCGCCATGCACCAAAATACGAAGACCACCCGCAAGGGCGAGCGGTTCGGGCAAGACTTGCGGGGCCGGAATGGTCTTGCCATCCATATAGGAGCCGCCAAAATAATAGTGCTTCTCGGCGGCTTCTTTGTCGCTGGTGCCAAGGCTTTGTGCGGCCAACCGCAGAACACGCCCCGTCAGTTGATCCCATTTGGACATGAGGTCGACGCTCGGGTGTAGCGAGAATGTTTTGCCAGTTTTTGTACGGGGGCGCTGTTCAATAAGGCCTGAGGTTAGCATCTCGTCGAGCTTGCGTCGGCCCGTCGCATATGGGGTGCCGGAGGCCGCGACAAGCGCCGAGGCGGTTATTGCCTTGCCTTCAACGTGGTTGCGGATCAGTGTGAGCGCCATATTCAAATACGGATTGGGAGCCGTGATTTCCAACGCGGTATCAACTTCGCTTGTGAATGCCTCAAGAAATCCAATGACACGCAACACTTCTACGCCACCCTTGGTGGGAGCCGCCCCAGAGGGGACCCCCGGGGTGTTCAGATTGTCTTTAAGGATGTCTTGCATTTTCAAAGGAGCCAGTCCGTCTTTGCGAGAAGTGTTCATTTAATACCTATGGGGAATGCCCCACCTCCGTAGAATGTTCAGAATGAGTGTCTGGGAAGTATGGGGAAAATATCCATTCTGGATACTAAAATATTCAAAATGGATATATTTGAAGGCAGGTGCGCTCTGCATTTCGCGAAGATTGACGAACGAGGTTGCTTTAAGGATTCGTTCCTAGTCCGGGAGGGGCTGCAACCTGAGGGAAAATGGATAAATGGGAGGAACCTAAATGAACACGTCATTAAAATCACTGATTGTGGGGACAACGGCAATCGCAGGATTAGTTATTGCTGGTGCCGCAGCTGCCGACACATATAAAATCGGAATTACGCAAAATAACGTTGGTGTCGATAGCTATCAAACGACCTATGAAAAGGCCTTTATCGCAGCGGCCGAAGCGAATGCAGATGTAGAGGCAGTGGTTTTGGATGCTGGCGGTGACGTTGCGCGCCAAATTGCTCAAATGCAGGATCTCATTCAACAGGAAGTTGATGCGATCATCATTTGGCCAACGAATGGCGAAGCGGTTATCCCCGCCGTGCGCGAAGCGTTCAAAGCAGGCATTCCGGTTATTGTCACCAACTCGAATATCGCCGAAGCGGGGCACGAGTTTGTTAAATCCTTCTCGGGGCCGGACAACATCACACAAGGATCTCGGTCTGCGGAATTGATGTGTGAAGCGTTGGGTGGCAAAGGCCGCGTCCTGCAAATTTCGGGCCAACCTGGCTACACAACGGCGATCGAGCGCGCCAAAGGGTTCGAAGATCGCCTTCCCGAAGTGTGCCCAGACGTTGAGTTGGTCGAAACGCAACCTGGTGACTGGAACCGTGAGAAATCGCAAACGGTCATGGAAGCATTCCTCGTAAAATATGATGACATTGACGGTGTTTACGCTGGAGATGACAACATGGGTGTTGGCGCGATGAACGCTGCCGTTGCGGCGGGTCGCGTTGGCGAAATCGCTTTCGTCGGTGCCACAAACTTTGCCGTTGGCTATGAAGCGATGGCGCGCGGCGAATATTATGGCTCGATCTACCAGTCTCCGGTCGATGACGCCGAAGCCGCGCTCAAGACCGCCTTGGATGTTCTGAATGGCAAAGAAGTTCCGTTTTTGAACTACTTCGATACGCCCAAGATCACCAAAGCGAATATGGATGAGTTCACGAAGCCTGTCTTCTAGGAACGCTCCCGAGGGCGGATGGATTATACACGATCCATCCGCCCTTTTTCTAAATATTTTGAAACACTGAGGGGGTGCCATGGGACGAGTCACTGGGCGATCTTGTATCGTCACGGGAGCGGCGCAGGGAATTGGGCGCGCCATTGGTGAGGCATTGTTGGACGAGGGCGCGGACGTTTGTTTCGCGGACATCAATGGCGATAAGGTTGCGAAGGTCGCGTCAGAGAACGAGACGCGCGCCAAGAAACATGGCGGGAAGGTTTTGTCCTGTATGGTCGATGTCACCCAGCGTGAACAGGTCGTCGCGATGATTTCCCAGACCGTGGATGCCTTTGGTAAGTTGGACGTTAAATTCAACAATGCTGGTGTTAACAAACCGATGAATTTCTTGGATGTTACGGAACAAAACTGGAAGTTCATAATGGACATCAATGCGCTTGGTGTAATGATCGGGATGCAGGAAGCCGCCAAGCAAATGATTGCGCAAGGAACCCGTGGGAAAATCATTAACACCGCGTCAATTGCGAGCCGACAGGGGTTTGATAACGTGGCCCCATATTGTGCCTCAAAATTCGCCGTCGTCGCCCTAACGCAAGCGGGCGCGCGTGATTTTGCGAAGCATGATATTACTGTCACAGGCTTTGCGCCGGGCGTAGTCGCCACAGAGATGTGGGAAGATGTGGACCGAAGCCTGATGGAAATGGGCGCCTCAAGCCGACCAGGCGAAGCGATGGAAGAATTCGCGACGGGAATTTTAAAAGGACGCGTGGCGCAACCTGCTGATATTACGGGTACAACAACGTTTCTGGCTTCGAGTGATAGCGACTATATGACCGGACAGATCGTGATGATCGACGGGGGAATGACGCTGGTCTGAAGGACCGCGTGGGGAGGACATAATGGCAGATGATAAAATGAAGGCTATTGGCAATGTTTTGGCGCGCCAAGGGATTTTGATCGCTTTTGCGATATTCATGGTTGGATTTGCTTTGGCGAATGATCGGTTTCTTGGCCTAGATAATATTCTGGGCGTTGTGCGCTCGTCGGCCATTCTTGGGGTAATGGCGCTTGGTGTCACGTTCGTGGTTATTAGCGGCAATCTTGATCTCTCTGTTGGCTCGATGATGTCCTTTTCAACCATCGTCGTTCTCGATCTTCATGACAAAATCGGTCCAGAACTTGCCATTCCTGTTATGTTCGCGATGACAATGGCCTTGGGGGCTTTGGTTGGATTTCTTGTTGGGTATTTAAAACTGAATTCGCTGATTGTGACGCTAGGCATGTTGTCGGCTATCCACGGCTTGACGCTCACGTATTCCGGCGGGAAAAACATGGATATCGCCGACAAACAAGGCACATGGTTCGGGTTCTTCGGGCGAGAAGAAGTTTTGGGCGTGCCTGTCCCCGTTCTTATTTTCGGGCTGTTGGCCGTAGTTCTGAGCTTGTTGTTGGCCAAGACGCCGTTTGGGCGAAAAACTTATGCGGTGGGGGGCAATGGGATTGCGGCAACGTTTTCTGGTGTGCCGCGCGCTCGGGTGATCTTTATGTGTTACCTGATTTCGTCCTTCTGTGTCGCCACGGCAGGTTTGCTTCAGGCCAGCCGGTCGTTGGGCAGCCAAAACACCGTGGGGCAGGGGCTGGAACTCGACGTTCTTGCTGCTGTTATCCTTGGGGGCGCGTCGTTGATGGGCGGCTCTGGCACGGTGTTCAAAACGGTCATTGGTGTTTTAATCCTTGGTTTTATCCAGAACGGCCTACTGCTGGTTGGATTGCAATTCTACGTTCAATACGTCGTCACTTGGGCCATCATTATTCTGGCTGTGTGGCTGGATATCGCGGCAAAACGTGGCCGCCTTTTGTCACCAATTGCTTGAGGGAACGGACATGAAAAATTCAAAAAAACTAACGTTTCTGAAGGACAACGCGATCTGGGCCTTCATCGTTTTAGAGCTGATCTTTTTCTCGGTCGCAGGGGAGTACCTATCTCTTTCTGACAAGGCGTTTATGGACGGCGAAAATATGTTGCTGTTGTTTAAACAATCTGCCCCCATTGGCATTATCGCGCTTGGAATGACGATTGTGATGATCAACGGCAATATCGACCTCTCGGTCGGTGCGACCTATGCGCTTTGCGCGGTTGTTATGCTCGATAGTATGACTTGGCCAATCTTCGCGAGTCTTGGGGATTGGGTCATACCTATTTCGATTTTCCTGTCTTTGATCACTGGAATGGTTTTAGGCCTGATAAACGGAATGATCGTGTGGAAAACGGGTGTGGATGCCTTTATTGTCACCCTTGGATCGATGCTCGGCTTTCGCGGCTTGGTCTTTATGTATAACGGCGAAAATCCGACCTCCAATTTGAACTGGACGCTGGTGGATTTTGCTGAATCCGACGTTTTCGGGATCGAGACACCGACAATCATTTTTGTTGCTGCGACCGTTATTATCTGGCTGATCATGACGCGCACAATTCATGGGCGCAACGCCTATGCGGTTGGGGACAACCGGAGTGCTGCGGTCAATGCGGGGATCAAAGTCGGACCGCATATGGTGTGGAACTTTGTGTTAATCGGCTTTCTCGCGGCCCTCAGTGCCGTGGTTTTTTATGCCGCCAGCGGTTCGGTGAATCCCAATGATGGCACCCTTTACGAGCTTTGGGTCATTACAGCGGTTGTTCTTGGGGGCACCAAATTGACGGGAGGGAGCGGGTCGATCATCTCCACTTTTGGGGGGGTGATTGCGATCCAATTACTGCGCAAAGGCCTTGGTCACATAGGGGCGGATACGGCGATGGTCAACCTTGTGATCGGTTTGATTTTGATCGCTGTCCTGCTTTTTGACCAGCAATTGAACCGCAAGGGCAAAGAGGAGTTGAAAGCATGACTGACCAAATCCCAGCACTGCGGTTGGAAAATATCGTAAAAACCTTCCCAGGGGTGCGCGCCCTTGATGGCGTTTCGTTTCAGGTTATGCGCGGAGAAGTGCATGCACTTCTCGGGGAAAACGGCGCTGGCAAGTCCACGTTGATGAAGGTCCTTGGCGGTATCCACCAACCCGACGAGGGGCGTATTTTCATTGAAGAAGTGTCCGCCATCATGGCCTCGCCCTTAGATGCGAAATCCAAGGGGGTTGTGTTCATCCACCAAGAGTTGAGCCTCGCTGATGAGTTGAGCGTTGCTGAAAACATCTACTTGGGAGAGCTGCCGAGAAAAAGTTTCGGACGCGTAGATTTTGAAAAACTCCATGCGGATTCTGGTGCGATTTTGGAGCGCCTGAAGTGTGGGTTCACACCGCAAACCATCGTCGGTGATCTTTCGATCGCCAACAAGCAAATGGTCGAAATCGCCCGCGCCCTCACGGTGGACGCCAAGGCGGTGATCTTTGATGAACCCACCGCATCCTTGACTGACGCGGAAAAAGTTGTGCTGTTCGACATCATTAATGATTTGCGCAGCCAAGGGGTGGGCATCGTTTATATCTCCCACCGCATGGACGAGATTTTCACAATTTCCGACAAGGTCAGTGTGTTACGCGACGGAGAATATCGCGGGTCGCTTATCACTGCGGACACCAATGAAGACGAGGTGACGCAGTTGATGATCGGGCGCAGCCTCGATCTTACGGCGGCGATCGAGCACGCCCCCCTTGGGAAGGTTGCGCTTGAAGTGCGAGATCTTTCCTGTGGTGCGCTGTTCCATGGCGTAAATTTCAAGGTACACGCAGGCGAAGTCGTCGGGTTTTATGGCCTCGTAGGCGCAGGGCGGACCGAAATTGCCGAGACCTTATTCGGGCTTCGTAGTTCTTCAGCAGGGAAAATTCTGTTGGACGGGCAAGAGGTTAACATTAGCTCTCCCATTGATGCGATCCGGTATGGAATTTCACTGGTGCCCGAGGACCGCAAAGAGCAAGGGTTGGTGTTGGGCATGAACTGTCGCGATAACATGACGTTGCCGCAGGTCGGCGATCTTACGGCGGGGCCCTTCGTTTCTGACGGCGCTGAAATTGCGATCTTTGATCTGTATCGCGACAAACTGGCGATAAAAACACCGAGTTGGCGACAACAAGTAGGCAATTTGTCGGGTGGCAATCAACAAAAAATTGTCATCGGCAAGTGGCTTTCTATGGCGCCTCGGGTGCTCATTGTGGACGAGCCAACGCGCGGCATTGATGTGGGGTCCAAGTCGGAAATCCACAATTTGATCCGTGATTTGGCAAAACAAGGGTACGCAGTCATCGTGATTAGCTCGGAAATGCCTGAAGTGTTGCGCGTCTCGGATCGGGTCATTGCGATGTTCCACGGCGAAATCATTCGCGAGTTTAGTTCCGAAGAAGTGAACGAGGATAATCTGGTTCAGGCGATTTCTGGAATCAAGTCAGACAAAGTCGCCTGATACGGGTCGGATTTGTCGGACTGGGTCGTCTGGGGTGCCATATGGCCAGAAATTTGGCGGTGGCAGGGCATCAGATTCTCCTTTGGAACCGTTCACCCGAGAAGGCGGAAAGGCTCGCACAGGCAATCGGATACAAGGTCGCCTCAACCCCCCAACGTTGGCAGGTTGTTCGGGTGTGTTTCGGATTATGAGCGCGCAGCATCAACTGCGGCTCTTGTTAGAAAATAATCGTTTATCTAACGAGGGGACTCGGAATGGGAACGGCTTACACCCATTTAAGTATCACAGAGCGGCGCAGAATTCCTTCTCATTGCTTGCATAGCAAACAACTGCAAGGCCGTGGAATGCTGGAAGCACGCTAGGGTTCCTGTTGATGTGATGGCTCATAGGCCCCCTTCGGCCACTGGGGGCAAATTTAAAACTGTTATAGCCAACGCTTGGGCAAACTAACGTAATCTCGCTGGTTGAACGTGTGAGCCGGATTACTCTCATTCTGATAATCCCAAGCAAGCGCGCCAAACCAGTCATGGGCGAAATTATGAAGGCGATCAAAGATCGGCCCTATGTCGCCTGCAAATCGATTACTTTTGATCGCGGTACGGAGATTGTTAGCTGGCCACATCTTTAAGCTTAGATCGCGACACAGACTTGGTTCTATGACCCTTCTTCACCGTGGCAAAAAGGCACGGTCGAAAACACCAATCGAAAGGCTAGACGCTGGCTGCCGCGCAATTGCCTCGGCTGGAAGACGCCCGCCGAAGCCTTCCGCAAACAGATAATGGAGAAAATGCGAACACGCCCCTACCCTGAGCCTAACAAGAGAGGCGGTTCAGGTATCGCTCACCCTTTACGGTTTCTGTTTTTCTTGGGCCAATGACGAAGGCCTGTGAAAATTGTTAGGTATTCGGAATTGGTGAAACGGTCTCTGCCCTCGCTTTTTTGCCCTTATTCAAAAGTGTTGACCGTAACGCTTTTACGATTCACCCGTGAAGTTCCGCCTCGTCCAAAACTCGATTTAAAGCTGAGTTGTGATTGTTTAATCCGCTTGGTGAAAAGGCGACATGTTCATTGTTGTTGGTGTGCCACGTATCAGAAGCAGTAAGGTCTGCTAAGTCAATTTTGGCAATATCCCCGTTGCCAAAGTAAGGGGTTAGCCACCGATTGAGAGCGGCTATGTAGTCATTGTGACCTGAGCCCCTAAAGCTCCTCCCGTTTTGTGAAGAGTCCGCCCAACAAAAGGACGGACAAATGAAGGTACGATTTGCGGGCAAACAGATCATAGCGATGATTTAGGAACAGGAAGCTGAAGAAACCACCCGCGGAACAAATGTTGGAATGTGACTTTGTCCGCCATTGGTCTGAGGACAATGGTCGTGCGCCATGTTGCGGGACATCAATTCAAAAAAGTGGTGACGCCCGTGGCAAAGCGGAATGCTGTGGCCGACTTGAGCGAGACGCACAGGGTGAGCCAGCGACGGGCGTGCGATGTTTTACAGGTTGATCGGTCGTCGATGCGGTATTTGTCGCGTCGCGGCGATGATGCTGATCTGCGCAATGCAATCAAGCGCGTTTCCCGAGAACGCCGCAGGTTTGGGTATCCATTGCCCGGTAGTCGCTGCTTGCAGCGATGAGAGGGGGCGTATCCAAGTGATGGTTGCGCGTGAGGGCTTCGAGGTAAACCACAAGAAGCTGAGGTGTGAGAAGCTTTAGATGCGCCACAGAGGCGGTAGAAAACGTGCGTTGAGCACGCGAAAGCCGATGGTGTTACCATGTGGCCCCAACCGGCGGTGGTCACTGGATTTTGTGTCTGACGCGCGAACCGACGGCCGGCGTTTCCGCATTCTTGCGGTTGTAGATGACTACAGTCCAGAGAACTTGGTCCTGATAGCGGATACATCACTGTCAGGACAGCGCGTTGCCAGAGAACTAGATAGGGTGATTGCTGAACGTGGTATTCCGAAGCCGATGGTCTCAGACAACGGAACCGAGTTTCCCAGTTTGGCAAACCTGACCCCGATGGAATTATTGCAGAGAAAGACGATGGACAGGATGGCCGCGTCAGGTCAAAGATTTAACGCCAAGGACGCCGCGCAAGCTGGAGGGAACTTGGGGCGCAGGTCAATTGTAAGGTATTTTCCCGCCACTTTGGTTTAGGACGTTATTCATTCGCTTTATTACGAAGTCAGCAACGGGTTTGAATTTGCGGGTTTGCGCTGGGAGCTGGTTTTCGATGCGAGCATGGGTTTCGTAATTCAGCTTGATCGCAAACTCTTTCGCGTCTTCGAAATCGTCAGTCTTGGTCCATTTAGTCACGCGTTTGCCGTTATCTAGAGTCATTCGCGCATGTCAGTATGAGCTGATATTGAAGTATGTGGATTTAACAGAAAGAACTGTTCACGGGCTCAGTACAGAACGAAATGTACAGCATCTAAGGCTATTTTCTATTCCATAGCAAAAGGTTGTGGTTTTTGGGAGGCGAGTAGGAGAAACGAACTCCTGTACACGGATATTAAATCCGCGCTTATCTTTGATTTTATTGATATATTGTAAAATTTCGGCGGTTTGATGTCAGTTGAAACAATGGTTTAGCGGAAGTTTTTAAACTGCTTTTGAGAGTGGCAAGACAACTGGATTTTTCCAACGATCGTGGTCTGTGTGCCGCCCCATTTCGGGGCGACACACATTCGCCATTTTAGTGCGACGTTCCACGCTTGGCGTTGATCACCGTCTGTTCGAGTGGGTTATACCCCTCTGGAACAGGAACAAGATTTACGCGCTCGGAATATTCTGCGTAGAAAGTTTTCATTTCCTCCACGAGGTCCGGCATTTCACCAGCAAGATCGTGCAGCTCCGACGGATCTGTCTCAATGTCATACAGTTCCCAATCCCCTGAACCTTTGGGCTCGAGGTTTTGCATCAGTTTATAGCTGCCTTGAAACACGGCACTTGATCCCGCAAGTTCATAACCAACAGGATTGTCATCGCCACGAACGGATTCAACCTCACTTCTCAGGACAGGCAACATGCTTATACCGTCGGGCACATTGATTTCACGGCCGTCGTAAACTGGACCAGGCATGTCAACACCAGCTATTTCAAGCAATGTTGGCATAATATCTCGCACGTAGGAAAAGCTGTTGATCCGGCTGCCAGCGTCAACAACACCGGGGAAACGCACAATCAACGGCACGCGCAACCCGCCTTCAGTTGAGAAAGTTTTGAAATAACTACCCGGCACAGCAGAAGCCGCAGCCCAACCTGGGCCGTAATCGGCGTAGACGCCTTTTTGTCCCATGCTTGAGTAATCGCCGTTGAAATCTTCCATATAAACCTTGTCGTAGTTGGCTTTATACCACTCGCGATAGGCATCAGTTAGCGGAAGCTGGTTGGGATCGGGACCGTTATCGGACATGAAGACAACGATCGTGTTATCGGCAATGCCCCGTTCTTCGAGATGAGCAAGCAGCTTGGCGATATTGACATCCATATTGTCGAGCATACCAGCATAAGTTTGCATCTGCCGCGCACGAAAGGATTGTTCTTCGTCAGAAAGTGCTTCCCAGTCGGGCATCTGCCAAGGCTCATAGGAGGTCTTGAGCATCTCAAGATCCAGTTCGACATCAGCCGAGATCAAGCCCAGTTCTTTTTGTTTTGCGAGACGCGAAGCACGCAGTGCTTCGAAACCTTCGTCATAAACGCCATCATATTTGTCGATGAAATTTTTCGGCGCTTGATGTGGATAATGCATGGCCTGATACCCGATCCAAGCAAGGAACGGTTTATCATCATCAAGGTTGCTGTCGATATATTCAATCAATCGATCCGTATAGAAATTCGATGAAAAGTAGTCCTCTTTGGGGAGGCTCGCCAGTTCACCGTCCTCAAAATAGTGCACGCGGTCATAGAAAGGCGCATAGGGCTGTTCGACCCAATTGTCGGCGCCGCTTTCGGCAAGCATAAATGATTTCTCGAAGCCGCGGTCATGGGGAATTGAACCCGGCTTGCTGCCAAGGTGCCATTTGCCCGTCATGTAAGTATGATAGCCAGCGTCCTTCAAGAGACGCGGCATCGTAACGACTGTGTCGTTCAAATGGCCCTCATAGCCTGGCTTTCCAAACTGATTGTCAGCTTGAATTTCCGCCATATTCCCAAGCCCCGCGAGGTGGTTGTCAACGCCGCTAATGAGCATTGTGCGGGTGGGTGAACAGGATGCGCCAACGTGGAAATTGGTGAACAACATGCCATCGGCGGCAAGTTGGTCAATGGCAGGAGTCTCCACTTCGCTGCCAAAGGCCCCGACATCGGAAAAACCCGTATCATCAGCGATAATAATGAGGATATTGGGTCGCGCGTTCTCGGCGTGGGCGCTGGCTCCTATAATAGAAAGCGCAAATGCGCTTAATGTCGATTGAAGTATTCTTTGTTGAATCATCAGAAAGTCCTTGATTTATTGAATTTTTTCGGGGGACTGTGTGCTAAAATCTGTGCCAAAGGTTTTGCACGTTTTATTCTTTCAAGCGATGGACTTTGTCGTTAAATTCAAAATTTGGTAGCTACATTTCAATTTCTGAAACGTACAGGAGCCCCCGTGATCGACACCAAATGCATTGGAGCAGTGCAAGCACTCGCCCGTTACGAAAGTTTTAAGGAAGCGGCGCAAGTGATCGGGACATCGCCTGCAAGTTTTTCGCGCTACATTACCCAAGCAGAAGAATACGCAGGGAATTCGTTGTTCGAGCGCCGCAGGAATGGTGCACAATTAACGCCCGCGGGGCAGCAATTCCTGACTCTCCTTAATGATTTGGATGAGGCGAGCGGTATTTTCGAACACCGCGTTGAGCACTTAAGGTCCACGGGGGCGCCGACGCTTAATATTGGGTGCGGTCCGCTAACCACACGCACTTTAATTACTCCTCTGATTGAGAAACTCATTCTGGAGATGCCCGAATTGCGCGTGCGTGTCATGGTAAGCGCAGGTAAGGAGCCGCTCGATGCTCTACGGCGTGGGACGCTTGATGTTGCGATCTGTGATCTGACCCACACGCCTGATCTGAGTGATCTCGACATTCAAGTCATAGCGAAAAAGGCCGTTTCATTTTGGGCGCGCCCGCAACATCCAATACATTCGGTCGCGCCGGTCAGCTTGGCAGAGGTTTTCCGCCATCCCTTCATTTCGGCCAAAATCCACAAGCATTGGAAGGCCGCGATCGCCGGAATCCTTGGCGGAGATCGCGCGGCTTGGCAGGCGGTGGAGCAAATCCCTAAAATCGAATGTGACGATTACGGACTTCTGGTCGATTTGGCCTGCAAGAGTGATCTGATCTGTGGAGGAATGGGCGATGCAGTTGAGCAACATGCGGCGCTTGGTCTGTTGAAGGAAATCCAGACCACTCAAGGACTTACTTGGAACATCTGTGCCGCACGACGGAAAAAAGTCACTTTTCCCGCGCTGGACGCCCTCTGGGAGGAACTAATTCGGCTATTTGCAATAGAATAATGGGTCCCAGCACTTTGTGTGGAAAAACCCCTTAACTGTACGCCATGCACTACCTGTAAACTCAGAGATCGGATGCAGCGGACTTGTAAGAAGCGGCCAAATTATTGAAATTAAGGCCATATATTGGAGAAAATTGCTATACCCGTCGCTTCTCTTTGCGGAGCGAATGAAATCCAGTATATCACAAGCTGTTAAAAAGAATGGTGAAAATGGAGGCGAGTAGGAGAATCGAACTCCTGTACACGGATTTGCAATCCTCCCGGAGCCTCTGAAAATAAACACAAATTTTGTAAACACCCCCCTCTAGAGGGGGGCCAGAAATCAATAGGTTATGAGCCAACTGTAAACCAAAAAAAACGCTCAACACTCTCCAATTTAATGAAGCCAGGGCACAAGCGCATGTCCCGGATGTTGGGCTATTGCCTGACACTCGGCACGAGAGATGGCTGGGCGGACTTTAGCTATATCGCTGCTGTGCGCCTTTCCGAAATAGAGCGTGCAATGCTCGCCATTGCGGCTCTCAACTCTCTTGAAACTGTTGATGCGATAACGACCGCTGCAGCAGCAATAGGTTCGGTTGGTGGACCACTTCCCGCATTCCTCGGAGGTATGTCCGATGCTCGGTTTTGGGCTTCAATAGGCACTCGTTCCGAACTGAATGCCTACGCTCTCGCCGCCTACGAGGCCATGAACACAAAAGATCAGGCAGCATTTTTTCAACATATTAATGAAGAGGATATTTCAGCATGAAGATGCTTATGTATAGAACTGCGATCGGCACAGGTTTACCATACAATCTCGACAGTCTGAAATCACACATCCGAGTGAACGAAACCTCGGATGATGTTGCTATCAGGTACATTGGTGAGACGGCAGCGGCAGAGATCGAGCAGTTTGCCCAAATAGCACTGCTGACCCAAACTATAAGAGTGACGATCTTTGATCCCTGCAGCGAGAGTGGCTTGACGCTACCCATCGGTCCGGTGGGCAAAGGTGCTACAGCTACAATAATAATTGATGGCGAGGTTTTTACAGCCTTTGAGTTGGTAGGCGGCCATCGTCCCTACATCCGATGGCACACAGCATATCATGATCTAAACCCAAGCAGGATCACCGTAGAATATCAGGCTGGGTTCGGAGTAACACCGGACGACATCCCCCCAGACCTCGCACATGCCCTCATGGATCAAGCTGCGCTGCATTACGACGGAAGACCCCCATTGGATGCCAAGTCGCTCACAGCCTCGCCTCATGTGGCGCGTGTGCCGGCGCGCAGCCGGGGGCGGCAGCTATGACTGACCGCGAGTTAGATGAAATCCTAACAACACGCTGGCCGGCCGTTATGCGCCGCGTAATAGGCGACGACTCGGATGACTGGATGCAAGGCTTTGTCAAATCAATCGCACGACACAGTAAGCGGCCGTCTTGGCGTCCATCGGCAAAACAGGCGCAGCTTATGCAGCGTTTGGTTGCTGATCTAAGCGCGCCCCCAGAGCCAGCTATGGAGCTGGTCGAACGGTAAGAAGAAGAATAAAAGGGCCCGCGCTGAAACGCAGGCCTCGGCGGATGTGGTGCGTTCACGGGTTATCGATGCGCATCCGCTTAAAGCGCAACAAATGGTAACGGGCCAGGCGCAATCCGACAAGGCTATCAGTCATGTTGGCGCGGTGAAAATCCGCAAAGGGCAGCTATTCCGCGTCACGCGGTCTCTCCACGCCCTAAGGCCCCACTGCCACCCTCTAGGCGGTGAACATGGGAGAGCGGACTGTGCCGAGGGAAGGGCAGGTCTGACCTAAGCGGCGGCCCGGCTCCGATGAGCAGGCAAGATCGTAGCGGTCAGGTAGCGGGATGCGGGTTTTTAACCTCGCTACAGTAACCCGCTTTCTGACCGTCACAACAACCCTCACCAATAAGCAGGTAAAAAAAAGAACAACGATAGAGCGTAGAGAATACGCAAGAGGACAAGCAGATGACCAAGACGGCGATGAGTACAGACACACAATGGCGACAGAAGGATGGATCTAAACTGATCACTGCACCCGAGCCAGTGCCTTCGCGGTCCATCAGTTTGGAAGCGACCTCTTTGAGAATGGTCCCAATGCCGCAACTTTCGTTGATATACGGGACCGCGCTTATGAGTTGTCAATTCTCGCGCACGATTCAGCTTCGACCGAAACGACTCCGGCTGAAAGAGCTATGCGTTTCATACATAGCCTAAAAATTCCAGAGGGTCCAAACGCGGGAAAACCTGTTACACTTGCACCGTTCCAGCGCCAATTCATTGAAGGCGCGATGACCGACACAACCGCCAACGCCATTCTTAGCTTCGAGCGCGGCAATGGGACATCCGCCATCACTGCGGGCCTCGCACTCGGTGGTCAAATTGGTGTCTGGGTTCGCCAGCCTCGCCGTGAGATTATTGCAGCGGCGCTGACACGTGATCAGGGACGCACCATCTGGAACTTTGTGGCCAGCTTTGTTGGGGCCATCCCTTTGGAGATCCAGCGGCACCTCATTTTCCGCTGGGCCCGAAGACTCGAGATCGAGTATGGCGGCGACGGCGGAGGACACGTCCTGCGTGTTATCGCAGCTGACGAAAAATCCGCCATAGGTGGTGCGCCGACGATGGCGATCGCTCGATGAGCGTGGCCACTGTGCGATTGGATGAATGGCTGAGCTGCGAAGCCACCAACTTACCACCTCGAGAAGGTGGTGTTGTGATCGGGATTGCGGCCCCAGTCGTTCACAACATCAATGCGAGTCACTTGGGGCGGACCTGTCACAATGTCGGGGAGCACCTACGCAAACACTCACACCACGCCTAAAAAGGGGGGGGGCAAAAGTCAGAAAGGTGCAGCGCGCCACACCTGTTATGCCCTAAGTGAGAGATTTTTTTCCCATGGATCCTGAAAATTCCGCCCGCGCCAAAGACTTTGATCCTTTTGGCAATACTGGCGCGCCTTTGCGCGACTGACGCGGTCGGCGGATTTCTAATAAAATTAAGTAAAATCAATATATTGTGGAGATTCGTGCCGCTGCGGCTTGGGGCCAAGATATGATCGCCGAGGCGCTCGGCTGTGATCCCAAGACGTTACGCAAGAATTTTTCCCGTGTGATGGCCGGCGGCACTTTGATGATCGAGGGGCTTTGCCTCGAGAGCTGTTGAGCAAAGCCCGCTCAGGCTATGTACCTTCGGTGCTCGAGCGGCAATATCGCGCATGTAGCCAACATCCGCGTCGTCACCGAGGACGATATCATTTTGGGGTTATTTGACCATTGAACTATCAATTCCAGCCTTTAGCCCGGCTGGTTTAAACAAGTGGCTTTCGGAGCTATGACTGAATCTGGTGTTTGGGCGGTTTGAAGGTTGGCTGCGTATCTGGTTGATTTGTTGTCGTGAGACAGCAGCCCAACCAAAGGAGATACACCGGACGTGTGTGGACGCCCCGGGTAATGCAAGCATTTTCTTTGGATGAGGTTTTGGCAATGTGGCCAAGTTCTGACGTGTGTCCGACCTCTGATTGCGGCACTTCACACGCCGCGGGCCTGTATGGAGATGCGAGGATCAGGTCCAAATCGCTTACGCGCGCTTGTTGCGCATCGTCCGGGTAGTGGTTTTCCTGATCCAGTCTCATTGACCTGTTGCCCTTACTTATCCATCGACCTGCTCACATAGCCCATCGGGTCAGGCTTGAGCCGTATCCCGATGAGAATTATATGTACCGCCATGGGCCATCAGGGCCCAAATGATCCTTCCCATTCGATTTGCAAGCGCAACTGCAATCAACATTTTCGGCTTCCGATCCATCATGCGCGCCAACCATGATCCCTCCTGGGCACCTTTGCGTGCCGCCCATCGGACAATGGCCATCGCACCGGTGATCAATAATCGTCGTAAATCGCGTTGGCCCATTTTCGATGTTCGTCCCATTCTCTCCTTGCCTCCCGATGAGTGCTGTCTTGGTGTTAGCCCCATCCAGGCTGAAAAATCCCGCCCTCGCTTAAATGTTGCCGGATCGGGTGCGAATGCCAGAAGAGCTGCTGCCGTAATTGGCCCGACACCTGGAACGGTCATCAGCCTCATTGCCAACTCTTCTTTGCGGGATGCGGCGAGAATCTCCTTCTCAAGGGCTTCAATTCGTGACTGTAAAATTGATATCTGATCCAAAATCAGCTCGGCATGTAAAATGACTGTTGTTGGAAGCTCGTTTGTCTCATCACCCAATGCTGCCTTGAGACGCTTCAGATGTACAACCCCCTGCGGTGCGACGACGCCATGCTCAGCCAAATGACCTCGGAGTGCATTAATCAGTTGTGTTCTTTGCCTCACAAAAAGATCACGGGTTTTAAAAGCCATCCCGGCCGCTTGCTGATCGGCAGACTTGACCGCGACAAATCGCATAGCCGGTCGCGACGCAGCCTCGGCAATAGCCTCTGCATCCGCAGCATCGCTCTTTTGGCGTTTCACAAAAGGCTTCACATAAATCGGCGGAATGAGCTTAACCTCATGGCCAAGCTTTGCGATCTGACGGCCCCAATGGTGCGCACTGGCACAGGCCTCCAGCGCCACAACACAGGGTTTGATCGCAGACATCAGCTTCAACAGTTGGCCGCGCGAAACTTTTTTGGAGAAAAGTCGCCGACCAATCTCATCCGATGCATGAAACTGAAATACGTTCTTGGCCAAATCTATGCCAACGATGTTACACTCTTCCATGAAAGCCTCCCTTTAATGTGGTCACAACACCACTTTGGCACATCCGTGCCGTAAAAGGGGCGTCCACTCCATCGCTTACGCTCGTTCCTCACCGCGTCTAACTTGAAAGTTTTTTCGATCTAACTAGGTGTAGTTGTTATTTAAGGAGATTGAAATATTGGGACACGGATACCCGAGCCTAGCAGTGCGGCAGAAAAGCTTCGAAAGTCGGGGCCTTCACCCCAGAAATCGAGTTCAGCTAGCGCCTCTATTTCTTTGTCGAAAGTATTTTGAAGATCGAAATGCGGATGGTCATTCACTAGATACCGGGACCTGAAGTAAAGTAACCGCACTTTTCCATCTTCGGTATGATCGATTAGATCAACGTCAAATGATTGGAATGAAACCTTCACTCTCTTTACGACACGGGGCAGGGCGGAAGTATCGAAGTCCGGAATGTAGAGCGCTGAAAACTTCTTGCTGGAAAAGTGAATCCGCATAAGCGTCGCATCACTGAGATCACCAGCTAGTCTTTGGCCAATGGCTACGTAACCTTGAAGTCTTGCTGACAAGAGAGGCAAGTTATTCACATGAAACTGAAACTTGCCTTCCTTAACGCAGCCGGCGCCTGCCGCTTCAGCTGAATGTGCATCTTCTATAAGTTTGTCGGTGTCACCAATCGAATAAAGAAAAGCTTGTCCGTCCGAAATCGCGCGTTGATGTGAACCCATGAAGACCCGAACATCACGCTGGAGCTCAGCTGGCAATTCACGGTAAGTTTTTTGACCGCTGAATGCGTTGAGCGCGAAGAAGAGTGTAAGGCTTTCTATCTTTCGCAACGCCGTTTCATGTAGTTCGGGCCCCTCAATTTCTTTAAAAGCGAGGTTTGAGAGATAGGGGAGTGCGTGCAAGGATCTGGAGATTTTCTTACGAAGTTTATCGGGCAACTCAACTTCATCAGGATGCCTGCCAAGCTCACGAATAAGTCTTTCAAGCTCATTGATGATGTTTTGGTTTGCCTTTGAAATATCTTTGGATCGTTTGGGCCCCTTAAATGTGTTCGGTTTTCGCGGTGATGACACAGGTTGGCGGAGTCCGCTCTGCCTTCGAAACAGGTAACGTTGCTCAGCGACTTCATCGCGGAAGACGAAGAAAACACCAGGGCCTGCTGCAACTGGTTGGACTTCAAGGGTGTTAGCAATAAAGTCGCAAATTTCTCCTTGGGAGTAGTACTTTTGAAACGTGTTTCGCGAAGTAAGAAAGCCATCTTTGTAAGGTCGAGAATTGCTCAAATCCCCCTTGCCGATGAGCATCACGGACACGGAAAGACATTGCCGGGCATAACCAAACGCTAGACGCAATGCCTCCATGCGCTCATCACGATCCTCAATGACATTGAGCACAAACCCGAGATTTACGACATCACAAACCTCAAGGTATTGTGTGTTTGGTGAAAAATGCGGATCCCAGCCTCTTGCATCGATTTGGACTTTCTTCAACGCCTCAACATCGTCTCCTCGACCACAGCCATAGTCTAGAACTGAACTGTCTTTTGAAATTACAGCACCCGACTGCAACAAAAATATTGGCGCAGAGACCGAGGACCTCGGAATTGCTGTCTTGTGCCGCTCCACCTCAGCTGTGGCTCTAATGTTTGGCACAGGCACCGATCCTCTTGCGGAACTTCAAATTGCGACCTGCTTTTCCTAGCATATATGAGATCTCATGGGCAAATTGGTCGTCCCTCAGCATCTAGCCCACCTTGCGCAAGAGCGTACGTCCACTGCCTTTTCCGCCCCATTTTATGCATTTCTCTGAAGAGGTTGAGTTCTTCGAGATACCGTGTGGTTGCCGCGAAATGTGCACGTCGTGGATCATCGAGACGCAGAAGGAGCTCCTTACGGTGTAGGATTGGCGGGTTTTTTTGGCTATACTCGCGAAGTCCAGCATTGCCGGTGATCAAGTCCACAGAACAACTCGACAGAAGTGCTGGGAAAGCTGATAATTCGAAGTCCTCATAGTCCAAAAAAGAAACCCGCTGCCGGTTGCGTTGATCAACCTTTAGGACCGACCATTTGAAGGATTGGGGAAGATGGAGCCTCGCCTGCTCTACGGTCTTGGCATCTTCGTCAGGTAGGGTACACGCTGCACTTCGATGTAGGTAGAGGTAGCCACCAACGCTTTTGCCTGCAGACACCTTTTTATGAATTTCAGAACTCACCATAGCGCACTAAATAGTCCTTATCTGCTATATCTTTAGGATGATCGTGCTGTTCGTGAAGTAAGGCCAGAGAATAGTAGAGTGCACAAGCCTTATGCTTGTTAATCTAATATGGCGTGCCAGCGAGTGTGCGCTTGCAAAGCTTATGAATTATCTCAGAGCAAAGCGAGAAGGGCATCAGTCGCGCGTTGCATATCTTCTGACGTGTTCGTGTGCCCAAAACTGAACCGAATTGATGATTGCGCCTCATTGTTAGTTAACCCGATAGCTTGAAGTACATAACTTGGATCAGTCACCCCTGATGAACAGGCTGAGCCAGTTGATGCAGAAACCATCGGCTGCAGGCGCTGAAGTATGTTGCCGGCATCGTATCCATCAAATCTCAGATTAGCATTTCCAGGGTGTCGCAAATCCAGATCTTCGCCATTCAAAAAGATGTGCGGACTTGCTGATAGGAGTCCATTCACAAAACGGTCCCGCAAAAGCGATATGCGTTCACGTGAAGCCGCCCCACCATCAGACGCTGCAAACTCAGCAGCGGAACCCAGGCCCACGCAAAGTGGGAGTGCCAACGTGCCGGAGCGTAGCCCAGCCTCTTGCCCCCCTCCGTGGAAGAGCGGTTCGAGATCATTTCGCAGCTCTCGGCTAAGGTACAGCGCGCCAATACCCATAGGTCCGCCAAATTTGTGTCCTGATAGGCTGACCGCATCGGCCAAATCGGCGTAGCTTGAAAGATCAACCGCACTCGGGGCTTGCGCAAAATCAGAGTGAAAAATGGCACCTACCTCATGGCAAAGATTTGCAATTTTTTCAATGCTTTGGACCGTCCCAATTTCACTATTCACCAATGCTACAGAAACTAACAAGACATCTTCTGTCAACATTTCGTGAAGGATTTCTAGGTCGATATAGCCTTTCCTGTCGACCGGGATTTCAAGTAGTGAATATCCGTGCGTCCTTGCAATATAAGCAGCACTTTCCAAGACGGACTTATGCTCTGTCGCTGAAACGAGGATATTATTGCGCCGACGCTTCTTGTCGTCGGCGATGATGAACCCCTTGATAGCGAGGTTGTTCGCTTCTGTTGCCCCTGATGTGAAGATTACCTCATCGGGATCGGCTCCAACCAAGTTCGCGACCTGTGATCTCGCAGCTTCCACAGCTTTATTTGCAGACCATCCTATTGAGTGCTCAGACGAATGAGGATTCCCATGAAGTTCGGTCCAAAACGGCCGCATTGCATCCCGAACGATCGGTAGGATCGGTGTGCTTGCTTGGTGATCAAGGTATATTGTCAATGGGTCACATTTCTACAAAGAGAGGTCTTCAAATTAGACCGAGCTTGAACCTGGGGTCAAGGACCAGTCCGTCGTTGACCATCGGTCCCGAAGGCCATAACAAAGAGGTAACAAAGAGGCAGTTGGTCGATGAAGCAAAAAACAACATTCGCCGGAGACTATAAGCCACAGTTTTCTGGCCATGAGACTTTTCCATTGCGCTATGGATGGCTAGAAAAAGCTTTCGAGGCAGTTGATGTAAGCGGTTTAAATAATAAGAAAATCTTCTCTGAAGAGAATTCTATTGCCCATTTTGGTGTTGGCAAGAATATGGTGGCAGCCATCCGTTTTTGGGCACAGGTTGCTGGCGTGATCGCGACCGAAGGCAAGGATCTTCAGACCACAAAATTTGGACAGGAATTACTGCGTTCTGATGGCCTCGACCCATATCTCGAAAGCCCAGCCTCTCTTTGGCGAATCCATTGGGAGATTGCGTCTAACCCCAAGCACACCGCAACCTATTGGCTTTTTAATGTTTTTAACGATCCTAGCTTTGACCGAGAGCTTATCTTGCAACGACTGAACGAATTTATTGATCATCAGGGATGGAAGCGGCCAACGGAAAAAACGCTTACTAACGATTTAAATGTATTGATCGCAAACTATGTACCAAGCGTTCAGAAGCGTGGCCCAAGCGAGGAAGCGCTCAACTCACCTCTGATTGAACTCGGCTTGATCCGGCGGCGGTCAAACGGAAAATACGGCCTGAATTGGGGGCGAAAACCGAGCCTGTCCAATGGTGTCTTCCTCTATGCTGTCTGCGACTTTTGGCAGCGCACGTCTTCAGCGAACACTCTTAACGTGCAGTCATTGTTACTTGAGGAAGGGTCGCCAGGCAGAGTTTTCTTACTCGAGGAGTGGGAGCTTGTTGATAGGTTGGCTTCGGTTTTTGATATGACCAATGGTATTATTTCCTGGTCAGAGACGGCTGGCTTGAAGCAACTGATAAGATCTACAGCCTTTCCAGCAGCCTTTCTGGAAGGCCTATGGAGTTCCGATTTCCACAAATTGGGGGGCTCACATGCCGCTTAAAGACACAGTATCGGTCAATGGGCGGTTCCTTCGATCTGTTCGCATTGATCAGGACAACCGCAGCGAGGCTTTGGACGGGTTTATTTTCTCCTCGTCTGTTCGTGAAATTCTGTCTAATTTTTCACATCAACAGTTTGAAACCGGGCAGGGTGCTTTTACGTGGACAGGTCCGTATGGAAGCGGGAAATCCAGTCTTGCGTTAGCTCTTGCGGCTTTACTCAGCGACGGAGAGCAAGAACGTAAAGCCGCTGCGGAAAAGACCGATCCAGAGTTCGCTAAAAAGCTTTGGGGTTTATTGCCTCCGAAGAGGGATGGATGGAAATGTATTTCTGTTGTCGGACGCAATATGGAGCCGTTTCAGCTGATCGGTGATAGCATCAAGGACGCGAAGCTCGCGGCGCGTCAGAGAAAGCTAGACACCCCTGAAAAAGTTATAAGTCATCTGCAAGATTTGGCGTCAGAAGACAAAACGCATTCTGGTGGAGTTATCCTATTTTTGGATGAGATGGGTAAGCTGCTCGAACATGCGGCAACTTCAACTGGCGATGCATACTTCTTCCAGTTACTTGGTGAAGCCGCTTCAAGGAGCGACGGCCGTTTGATTGTTATAGGAATTCTCCATCAGTCCTTTCAAGAGTATGCGAGCCGATTGGCGCGTGACATCAAGGATGAATGGGGGAAAATCCAGGGCCGCTATGTCGACGTCCCGGTGAATGTTTCAGGGGACGAGCAAATTGAGCTTGTCAGCAGTGCAATTGTGTCAAAGCGCCGGCCACAAAGTGCGCACTTGAATGCTGACGCTGCAGTCGAACTCTTAAAGAACGTTCGTCCTGGAAAGTCCAAGACGGTCAAGGAGTCGTTAGAGAGAGCATGGCCTTTAAACCCAATGGTAACGTTGCTTTTAGGACCCACCTCAAAGCGTAGCTATGGGCAAAACCAAAGAAGCATCTTTAGTTTTTTGGGATCCTCCGAAATTTTCGGTTTTCAGTATTACTTGGAGAGAGCAGTTACTGAAAATCCGCAAGAGTATAGTTTGGCCGACTTTTGGGACTACTTGGAGTTCAACCTCCAAGCCTCGATCGCAGTGTCCTTGGATAGCCACCACTTCGCAAACGCCAGGGATGCAATCTCACGCTGGGAAGTGGTGGGTAGTGGAGATCTTGGGGCTCATCTCCTCAAATCGATAGCACTCTTGGAGTTGACCCAAAAGCAAACGAGCGTCGGAGCTACGCTTGAGGCCCTGTCTCTAGCCGTGAACAAGCCAAGGGAGTACGTGGAGAGAGCGCTTATCGAGCTTGGAGAAGCTTCAATTATCGTTTTCAGGAAGTTTAGAGGAACTTACTCCCTGTTTGAAGGAAGTGATTTTGATATCGAGCAGGCTTTAGATGAGGCTCTCAGAGAAACATCAGAAGTCGACGTCAGTTCAATTTCAGAGGCGTTGTCTGCACCGAATATCGTTGCGAAACGCCACTACCGAAAGACTGGGGCGCTTCGGTGGTGCGAATTAAAAGTTATGCCTGAGAGTCAGGTGAAAGGCTACGTTCAGAATTTCATCCCAACGAACGGATGTTTCGGAGCTTTCATAATCTCTTTGCACGACACAATGTCCGTCAACCCTTTCGCCCTCAGCGACTTCAAGGACAGCGGCGATTTCGCGATTGCAAGATATGAAAAGTCAAAAAATCTCATTGCGCTTGCACGCGAGCATTCTGCGCTGAAAGGTATGTTGGCCAAAAACCCTGAGATTCAACGAGACAAAATTGCTAGAAGAGAGGTCAATGATCGCATTGAGGCGATCGGCAGTCGGATTGAACATGAGATTTGGCAGCTTATCACCACGGCTAAGTGGCAGATTGGAAGCGAAGGCACCACTCAACAAGATTGGAAGAGCCTATCCATTTTGGCTTCGACAATGGCCGACGATCGATTCTCTAAATCACCGAGACTACAAAACGAGCTTTTGAACCGAACAAAGCCGTCTGCATCGGCAAACTCAGCGCTCAAGCTTTTGCTGCACGCTGCAGTTCTTAAAGAAGGGAAAGAAGGTCTTGGATTTGAAAAATTTCCGGCGGAAAAAGCACTCTTCGTTTCGTTGGTTGAAGCTAATGGAATGTATTCTAAAGTTGCGGGTGAATGGAAATTCGTTTCACCATCCGGCGATGACGTGGCTAGTCTTCTGCCTATTTGGAAAGCCACAACAGCCTTCTTGAAAAAGAATGGAAACCGGAATGTTCAGTTGACCGACGTTTACGAACTTTGGCAAGAACCACCATTTGGATTAAAGAGGGGGCTGATGCCGTTTTTGGCTGTGTTGTTCATGCTCGCAGAGCGAAGAAACCTGTCGCACTATCGTGAAGGAATATTCTTGTCTAACATTTCGGATGTTGATGTGGATTATGTGTTGAAAGCACCTCAATTGATCCAACTTCGTTGGATTGAAATGAATAAAACAACAAAGAGGCTCCTTTCTGATTTGGCAAATGCCGTGGGCGAAATTGTTGATAAGCCGGTGGCCACTCTCAGCCCGCTAGAGGTGGGTAGAGCTCTCATTTCAGCATATGAGACATCGGCTCCATGGGTTCAAAAAACAGCGCGTCTACCAGAACATGCCAAGAGAGTTCGGGCTCTTTTTAAGCGCTCCAACGATCCGCAGAAGTTTACCTTCGATGATATACCTGCACTCTATGGCAAGGATATTGATATCCTAACCGACGAAGGAATATCTGAAATAGCTCAAAATATCAAAGAAGGCTTGGTGGAAATTCGCGCAGCTTATCCTGCAATGCTTTCAAGAATGCGAGAGCAGGTTCTTAACGAGCTTCAGGTATATGGGCGCACATCGAAGGCCTATGAGGAACTAAACGAAAGAGCGAAAAATATTCAGGGTATTGCGGGTGAGTTGAGATTACAAACTTTCATCAATCAGCTCACGACTTTTGGAGATGATATTCATTCTATGGAAGCTCTTGCGGGGCTAGGAATCAATAAACCAGCAAAGGCTTGGATCGACAGCGATATTGACCGTGCGATGATACAACTGACCCTTTTTGCGCAACAGTTCAATCAACATGAGACTGTAGCGCGCGTAGCAGGGAGGAAAGACAAACGCTCAGCAATGGCAATGATTGTTAGTATCAGGGGTAGGCCGACGCCGCTAATTGAGGAATTTGACCTTCTAGATTCCGACGCCGAGAAAGTAGCTGAACTCTGCAGAAAAATTGAGCAAGTATTCAATAATTCTAGCGAGAAAACACCGAGAAACGTCGTGCTTGCCGCACTAGCTAGAGTTGGGGCGTCAAGAATTCAACAATCAAGGAGAGGTGAGGAAGCAGATGGTTGACAATATCAAACACGTTTTGGGGTTGTCGGGGGGCAAAGATAGCTCCGCGCTAGCCATCTACATGAGCCAAATTTACCCGGAGTTAGACGTTGAATATTTCTTTACCGATACTGGTGAAGAGCTAGATGAGGTCTACGAATACCTAGCAATGTTGGAAGGGTTTCTCGGGAAAAAGATCCGATATTTGGACCCAGGAAGAGATTTTAAGTTCTACCTAGCTCAGTACAACCAATTTCTTCCGTCTGCTCAAACACGCTGGTGTACGAAGGATTTGAAGATCAAACCCTTTGAGAAATGGGTGAAAAATGAATTTACTGACAAAGGGTACGTTGTTCACAGCTATGTAGCGATTAGAGCGGATGAGGACTTTCGGCAGGGGCTGAATTCTAAGAACAGCGGCTTGATTACTAAGCTGCCATTTAAAGACGATGGAATCGATAAGACTGCGGTACTTGAAATTCTTGAGAATTCTGGATTGGGGCTTCCGACATATTACGACTGGAGGTCACGTAGTGGCTGTACGTTTTGCTTTTTCCAACAGAAAATAGAGTGGGTTGGCCTCAAAGAGCGACACCCTGAAGCTTTTGAAAGAGCTAAGGAGATGGAAAAAAACTCAATGGACCATGGGTCTCCATTTTCTTGGAGCGAGGGTGAGACACTACTAGAGCTGGAAAAACCGGAACGTATTTTAAAGATCAAGGCTGATCATGAACGCCGCGTGGAACGGGTGAAATCCAAACGAAAAATAGACCCGCTAAGACCTGACAGTGGTGCAGTGGATCTTGATGACATCTACGGGCAACAGAAGGTTTGTTTGGCTTGCCACAAATAAACTATTACAAAACCCAATAATATTTAGGACATTATTGGGTTTTGACGCTCGTTAAGTATTTTATTACTAATAATAATCTGCTCAAATTGAGCGACCTGAACTATACTACTAGGCGAGCTAGAAAGCGGCTTTGCCATTTTTAATAAATTGATCATGCGAGCATACTTGATGAAAAACCCTCTAATCGAATTTCTGTCCGCTTACGGCCCAGTTGCGAACGGACAAAACATGTATGATGAATTTGTCTTGAAGGCCGCAAAAGAGGCAGGCGTTGAGCCTCTTGCGATTGAAGAACATCGGTCGCAAGAAATCGCTGACATACTGATGTCCGACGCCCCCCGTACAGTAATCCTTACTGGAACAGCTGGAGATGGAAAAACTTACACTGCTCGAAGGGTTCTTGATTTGGTGAGTGGTGGAACAGCCGCTTGGGCCAACGCGGAGAGCGAACTCTCGGTCATCAGCCCTAAGAATGGGCATTCGATTACCTTCATTAAGGATCTCAGTGAGATCCGAGCGACGGACAAGAAAAAGCTAGTTCCCAGAATTGTGGAATCTCTTTTTAGCACTCAGAAAAGCCATGAGGTTTTTGTTCTTTGCGTCAATGATGGGCATCTCCTCAAAACTTGGCGCGAGAACGCAGCTGATGACCCTAGAGCGGATACATCGATTGAAGCAATACAAGGGATGTTGCGCGATGACCTGTCTGAAATCCCAGACTTGAAGATGAACCTCTTTAACATGTCACGTACATCTCACGCCGCGACGCTAGATCGGATAATCGATGCTATCACTCAACACCCAGCTTGGGGTCAATGTGCAGGATGTCCAGCACTTGGAGCAGATCAGCCATGCCCCATCCGTGTTAATCGCGACATTCTGGCGCTGGACAAGGTTGAATCGGTCAGGGCCCGCCTGCGCTCATTAATCAAGATTGCTGCAGCCGATGACGCGCACCTTTCTATCCGGCAAATTATGATTTTAGTTGTAAACGCGCTCCTTGGAGATCGAAAGTCCAGTACTCCGCCTCTTCTTGATTGTTCCCGCGCGATTTTAAGGGCTGGAAACAATCAATATGCCGAGACTAATCCATATTCCAATCTCTTTGGGGAAAATCATCCGCCCAAACGGCGTCACAATGTACCAGCCTTCCAGACATTGGCGCGCTTCTCTATCGGTGGGGAAACTAACAACTACTTCGATGATGCCCTAATTCAGCCAGACGCGGATCATCCGATGCCGCAACAAGACAGATATGGTGCTGCCATCTTTGAAAGTATCAGTGCTGCATATTGTGAAGATCCGTCCAACGGTATCGCGGCACTCAGACCGGCCATTCGCGACCAGCGGCGAAGGCTCTTTTTTATGATGACGGATGAGCCTCTTGGAGATTCTCGTCAAGCTAGCCCTTGGCTCTTGACCGCTTACCATTGGGGCGGACTCTACATCAATCTTCTACTTTCCTCGGACGCTCGGGATGAGGCGCAACTCAAAGCCGCAAAGCGGGAAATAGTGAAGGGAATGAACCGTGCGCTTACAGGTGCGCTCACCGAGACCCATGACGCCCTCTGGCTTAGTCAACCAAGTGGCGTCTACCTCGGCAGCGAAAAACCACTTCTTGCGTTTGATCCGATACGTTGGCGCGGCTCACTCTACTGGCTTGTCCTACAGGACCCGCAAAACCCGGGGCGGCCACTCCGTTTAGAAATCCACACACGCGACCAAGATGGGCCGCTGAGTTACCTTGATCTCACTCCTACACTGTTTGAATACCTCGTGCGGGTTGCACACGGTGCATTGCCTACAAGCTTCACAAATCAGTGCTATCAAGATTTGCGCAATTTTCAAATCCGATCGGTCGGTGCCATCACTCAAGCGGAAAAAGAGGCTGACGCTTCAATTATTCTGAAAGCGGTGGATGCTTCTAGTGAGCATTTGTCCGCAACGCCAATTGATCTCTTGGAGGAAATGCTATGAACGCAATTACCCCCTATCCCTATGATGCATCTGCTCGCTCAGGTGAAAAACCGGATATGTGGGTCCAAGAAGAAATTTTTGGGCATCGATTTATCGAGGAGCAGAAGCCCTATATGCTTGTGCTTGAAGTATTATCGGTATGTGGGTCGGTTTTACGGCATGATGAGGAGCTATTATTTGCTCATGGTTTTGTTGACGAGACACAGAGTGAAACAGTAGTCACCTCTATCGCGAAACGTGGGCCGTTGCGCTATCTGCTTTTTGAAGACACTGCTCTCGAACAGCTGAAGATCCAAGAAAGTCTGACGGATGACGAAAAGCTAGAGAACCTGGTTTTGGAGCTTAACAAAGGCTATCGAGCGCGAACCAAGCGTGACAATGCCTTTAATTATCTAGGGCAAAGATTTCGCGGCCGCTTTAACGGACTCGTGCAGGCCGTTGAAATTATTAGAAGTATGGAAATTGACATTATATCTTCGAGGCGTTGGACATCCCGTTTCTTGGCCCCTCGTGGACAGTCGGCGCTTTTTTCCGATATTGGCTTAAGCTTGTCAGCGGATCGTCGGTTCTTCGGCCGGGGAGGGGAGGTGATGTATTTAATGCTCAGCCGGTCCAAGAATGCAATTGAGGCGGCTAAGCTGATAAAAGAGCAATTTTTTTCCAACACTGATCCGATTGGCCAGCTTTTGTTAGAACTCGATTCCGGAGTTCAGGAGCTAACAGCCGATGCGCCTTTAGGCTACTTGCCCTTAGTTTATCACGAGGCATACGATCGGCTTGCCAATGATTGGATTGCTATACTGGGATTACCAACGCTCCCACCAGCACAAAAGTTTGAGCCACTATTTCGGCTGTCAGCGTTTAATCTGGTGCGTTATTTTATGGAGCGAGCGGCGGAAGTTAGTGAGCTTCGAGACGGGAATGGGCAACCTGTTGTCGAGCCCATTATCCTCGACGTATCGGGCGGGAGCTTAAGCGATCTACGTCAACGCTCTATCGGCCAATTGCGCCGCATTCGTGAAACCATAGATGAAGCAGTCGAAGACTACATCAAGAGCAAGCTTTCGAAAGAACCCAAGTGGAAGCGTGCTATCGCTCATGAAGACCCGGGAATTAGGTTTAATCTTGCGGTGGAAGCTATTGAACAGACATTCAAAACCAAAACGCTTTCTAAGGAGAAATTAAGCCGACGATCCCCTGAAGCGTGCCTTTCGTTCTTTGTAAAGAAGGCCACTTCACGCTCAAGAAATAACATTTCAACGTTGATAGAGCCTCTTGGTAAGAATTCGGGGTTCATCACAGCCCGCCAGGGGGCCGGTACGTGGTTTGATGCATCAGACGAGTTTTTAGAGGCTTTAGTCGTCGGTAACACGGGGTCTGAAGCTGTAACAATTGATGCCTTCCTTGCCGGTCTCTACACCAAGTATCGCATAGTCATTGGTCCTAACGAAGCATCTCAGGCCTTTGTAAAAAGGGCCTTTGACCCGTCTTCATTCGAAGAGAATATGAGAATTTTAGAACGACGTCTGATTGGCTTGGGCTATGTCAGGCGTTTGTCCGACGATTGTGCCTTTGTGTCCAATCCTTACGCGTCGTGAATAAAGAAAAGAGTGTGGATTTGACCAGTTTAACAAAAAATATTGAAGATTTGAGAGCAGATCTTGTTGGTCGAGTGGTTTGGGGGCTCATTCGTGCTGAAGCTCCTAATGTTGGGCGGTCAATTTTTTTATTGACCGGTCTCGACGCTAGGCACTTGGCGGGGATATCGCGAGAATGTTCGGATTTTCCGGGTCAATCATTAAAGCTCGCAATCAGCCCTCACATATCTAACGAGCTCCTGTCAATATTACCAAGCAACCATCTTTCTGATGATCCGCCGGTTCTGTTCCGTAACTCAGACGCGGCCGACATCGTTGTTCTTGCGGTTCCAGATTCTGAACGGGATGCCGTCGGTTCCAGTCTGGGCGATGTCAGCAGGATTGACCGCGTAAGGTTACAGTCAGAGACAGACCATTGGCTCGAAGAAATTAAAGGGGGGATCTCTGGTGAGCAGCTTCCACCAGGCAAAATTGAATGGCTCAAAGCCATGATTAGAGGCTTGGACATTTCAGGGGTCACCAAGGAACTCGATCAGTTTGCGGAGTTCATTCAAAAATTCATTGATCTTCCCGATGGGTGGCTCTTTACGGAGCGCTTGCGGCAGCTTGGGCCCGTTCTTAATTTGCCTCGTGGAACTTTTGACTCGATACCGTCAGAAGCTAGCGGGAAATTTGTTACACCAGAAGATTTTCGCCGAATGTTTCGTGATGCTGATGCCAGGTATTCTGGGATACCCTTCCTGAGAACCTCAGATGATAAACGTTTTGATGGTGAGCAGATCGCCGCGCGCATTGAGGAGTTCCGCAAAAACTACAATCAAGGTCAGGCAAAACCAGACGACCCGAAACCTGCTATCCTTGATTTGGTAGAGGAATTGGTTCAGACCCAAAGTCGACTCCGGCGCGGCGATTGGCTTACGTGTCAGTCTAAACTCTGCGAACAGTTGGATTGGAGTAAACACGGAGAAAAACTCTTCGATGTTAAGACGCAAAAGAAAACTAGAAACTTACCAGAGAAAACTCGTGAACATTTCGAACGTGAGTTTCCAGAGAACGTACCCATTGTTAATGGTTTTCTGACTGACTTTGCTGATCAGCAAAAAACCCAAAGCGACGACGAAAAAGAGGCCTTTTTCGAAAAGTACGAAAGCGAGATCCGGTCAGACAAGCGGCTTTATGAAGAGTGGCGGCGTCACCTCTTCGCATCAACGGTAAAAGATGAACCAGATTTGCTTTCGGCTATCCTGGAAGGAGCCAAAACTGTTCTCGTCAAGAACATGGACTCTGTTCAACAGATCGATAACGCTCTTAGATTCTATGTGACTGTAAAAGGTTGCGAGAAAGCATCTACCTGGGAAAGCTTAGATAAAAGAACTTTTTCACTTTTTCGCCATGAGGCGCAGCTGCTTTCAGGGGCGCTCTCTGGTCAGGTGGATTTTAACTTCGGAAAGTGGCTCGATCCACAATCTATTGCAGCGGCCGAAGCTCAATCACGTAAGGAAGCCCGCGTCGTTGAACTTGAAATGGGCATCATCGAAGTCGGTTCTTCAGAAGGGTCGGCGTTCCAAAAAGTACGCATTTTTTGGCGACCTTCGGATAGTGGAAAAGACAGTATCGCCCTTGCTTGGCCGGAGGACATCGAAGCTCTAGTCCATGGAGCAATCAATGGAAAAATCTGCCTTTCGAAGGAGTTTTTGACTCCAAAGGGAACAAATGCGTCTCGCCACCTTCCAATTTCCTTAAAAGAAACAGGCTCTTTTTCTGACGTCTGCGGTGGCGAGGATGGCAGAACGGCGGACCCAGCTAATACCTCTTCGGATGAAGATATTTTCAAGAAGATGTTTGATCAGCTTGAAGATTTTACGGATCGAAACGTTATTACACAAACCTCGAAAGATGAGCTTGTTGAAATTCTCCATCGCTTTCGTGATGCTTTTTCTGCAGCTATTGCGGCAATACACTCTAGGCCTGAAACCGCTTATCAAGAAGATTTAATTAGCGAACAGGCAAGTTTGTTTGGCGAACTTTGTTCCAAAGCTAGAACCCTCTTGACCGACGCTACTGATACACGAGTTACTCTCCTACGAGAGATTTGTGAGTTTGGTATTGTAGTCTCCGAGACATCCCAGAATGTGGCTATTATCCCAGCATGGCACCCCTTGAGGCTTCTTGAGCGGATGACCAAAGCGAAAGAGGTCTCAACATTCATTGAAACGTTTTGCGCCGACCGGCGGGTTACTGTTGACGGTTTGGAGCGCGCTTGTCGGAAATACACAGAAATGCTTGCTGCGTGGTGTTTCCCAGAGATCGTATCGGTCAACTTCAAAATCCATGCTGCAGTAGAACATACTGGTGGATACAGCCTTACCGTGCCCGTCGACGCAAAAGCGGGCAGCCTTGAAGCTCTCGAATCTAGTTCACGGTTAGCAAGCCAGCACTTCATGCGCGTAGCGGATGAATATCTTTCCCTTAATCCTCACGAAGAAGACAATTTCTCCACCGCAATTTACAATTCAGAAACAGTAGGGCTTCCTTCCCAAATTGCGGAAAGCTTAGAACGAAAAATGGCGGGAAGAGAAAACCTTCGATGCAGTCTTCTCATTACTCACGACAAACCAGCTAAAATGCGCGAGGCTTATGCGCAACAGACAGCACTCCTTCAAGGCAAGAACCTTGGTAGCGCGGCGGCTGGTTTTTTGTCTCGGCTTCGCGTTGGAGTTCGAAGGGGAACTTCCTCAGCAAGGACAAATAGGCGTCCTGACATCGATATTGCTTATCTACACGAGGCTTTCTTTCGGCATTCCGAAGTGGCTTGGGACTTCGTTCAAGGTGGATCAGATGATCTTCCAAGCTCAATCGATCTCTCAAATAATCTTCTACCACGCCGCAAAGGTGGTGAAGAAGCGGGAAAAGCAGGTGCTGGTGTTGTTCAGCTTGCTCTGTCCCCGATGAAACTCCCTCGATCAATAGCTCAATTTGTAGATCTATGTTTTGCCGCTAATAGGGACGTCCGGGCTATGAAAACGGGCCATCGCGCGATCCCTATGCGGGGAATCTCTTGGGATAGTGATGCGGTTAAGTCTGCGATTAAGAACGCGCATGATCTCGCAGAATGGGTAGTAAGCTTCGATCACCTTTCGAGCAGAGACATGCTGGCGGGCAATGACATCAAGATTATCAGAGATATCCTGGTGCCCGGTACAGAAGCGAGGCTTATCGTTAGTTCTCGCGAGCCCAATCGTAATCTTTTACGGCATATTACAGATGACTTCGAGAGGATGAATGTTCTTACCTTAAGCTCTGACGCGAAGCGGATGGCAAACCGCGCCGTCTCAACTGTTGTTCAGGTGGCAGGTCAAAAGATTATGGGTGCAGCCCGCTCTGAAACGACAGCCCGCGAAATTATTGGGCTTGCGGCGGCCACAGGCGTTATTCGCGCTCTGCAAGAGAAACACAAAACGCCATCAGTTTGGTTTTCCCTTGATGACAACAAGGCTACTTTTGGTCTACGCGAAAAAATTGCTGATACTTTGTCTGTTTCGGTGCGAAAGGATATAGAAGGAACCTTCATAGTCGATCTTACGGTCGTTGAAGCAAAATGCGTTGCTAAGGGCTCCGAAGCACCTGAAGCCAAGTCTTCTAGACAGCAAACGCTCTCTACGATGCGGGTCCTGCGGGATAACTTTGTTGATCAAGAGGATCCTATCGCCAAACGTGCCTGGGGCGCAGATTTTCTTTCACTTCTCGCTCTTCGCCCTGAATTTTCAAGACTTCTAAGCTCTCGAGAGGATCTTTCTTCTTTCCAAGACTCGTTGGTGGCCGGCCATGTTGATTTCACTGTTCAAGGTAGATCGGTTATTGTGCTCCATGACGACCAAACTGCAGATCAAGCCATATCTGGGACCGTTGCATCCGAAGACAATATGCTTGTGCAGCATCGGCTTGGACAAAGGGCTTTGGGGGCCATAATGATGTATTTGGAAGATACATCAGTCATTGATGCTCTCGACATTCAAGACCCAATAGACGTTGCGGCGCACCACAAGTTAGCCACGCCGAGCATAGTGGATAACGAGCCTCCTATAACCTCAATCAGAGGGCAGTCAGCGACAATAGAACTAGGCAAGCAGGTCTTAGGCACTGATGATAAGGCACCTGATACTGTCGAAGTTATTGAAGATCCGCATGTTGCTGCAGAAACGTACACTTCGAATTCCACCATCTCCGAAGTTCTTTGGCAGGCCCTATCAAAAATTGCTGAGGAAGCTGGATCTAGTGCTTCGAGCGCAAGCGACATTGAGATGGTCGAAAAAAACGCTCAAAAATTGCAAGCCGCCCTATTAGGCTATGGCATGCAAGCTGAGTTTGCAGAAGAGCCCTTCACGTCTACACCAAACGGCATAATCGTCCGATTTAAAGGGCACGACACCCTTACTGTAAAGAAAGTAAGCGCCCGCAGGGATGAGTTGAAAAGCACCCACGCCCTCGATGTTATCTCTGCAAATAGCGGTCTCGGTGAAGTGAGCTTTTATATTGCGCGCTTCGACCGTCAAACGGTCAACCTCGCAGACGTTTGGTTGCAAACCGCTTGGCCCGATGCATCAACTGAGCAATTGACCAGCTTTCTTATTGGCACGCGAGAAGACACAGGTGCGCCGCTCTGGCTCAATCTAACTGATGAGTTTGGGGGAAACACTCAGCATGGTCCGCATACGTTGATTGCAGGCGAGACGGGAAGCGGAAAAGGAGTACTAATCCAGAACCTTCTGCTTCAACTCGTTGCTTTCAACAGCCCAAAGAACCTGAAACTCTATGTTATTGACCCGAAGTTCGGTGCAGATTTCTTCTGGATTTCAGAGGCACCTCATCTGGTTGGAGGTATCGCATCTAGTCAAGAGGAATCAGAGAGGGTCCTTGGATCGCTCGTTGATGAAATGGAACGCCGTTATGCGCTTATTTCTGCCGCCAGGACACCAAACATCGCTGAATACAACCGAAAGGTATCTGCCCAAGAGAGATTACCGCGCATTGTTATCTTCCACGATGAAATGGCGGATTGGATGGCCGATTCTGATGATTATCGGAAGATGATCCAAGACAAAATGACTCGGATAGCATCGAAAGCTCGAGCATGTGGTATGAACGTCTTTCTGATCACCCAACGTGCATCTCAAGACGCGATCCCCGTAGGGATCCGCGATAACTTGAACAACCGGCTCTGTTTAAAAGTAGCTTCAAAGGCAGGCTCCGAACTTGCTCTTAAATTGCCGGGTGGAGAACTCCTTTTAGGGCGTGGTCAACTTGCAGCAAATCTGAGTGGCGATCGTCCTAGTGGCGGTGACTACTTCACGGCGCAGGTCCCATTCGCAAGCACCCAACAGCTCGAATTATTAGGCCGAGCTGCCATCTCTGCATGGCAAACCTAAAACCGCACGCTTTCCAAAAGTAAATAGGAACCAAACTGAAGCTGTCGTATTTTGTGAGGGAGTCTTGAAGGCCAATATGAGCAGACGTGAAAACTGCCATGACTGTGAGTATGATTTCGCGACTTGATGGCCTGACCCACGTTACCATTGATCACGTGTGATTGTGTTGAGCTTCTTCCAACTGTTGAAGCGTGAGCGGATCAGGCGATGTACTCATCTGACACGCGACGCGGCAAGGCAGGACGTGTTTGACTACATCGAGATGTTCTACAACCCAAACCGCAAGCACATCAACAACGGTATGTTGTCGCCAGTAGACTATGCAGTTAAACAAAAGAAAGTGAACAAGGCAGGTGTCTAGGAAATTAGGGGCAGCTCAAGTTAACGAAGTATTTGGATTGAGCGAGGCAAACTCTTGCTTAACTGGCCATAAATAGACGACGAGGGATGTTGAATGTTTCATGTTTCAGCGAGAACGGTGCTTGAACTCGGCTCTGAGCTTATCAGCTCTGATATCATTGCTTTTTTTGAATTAGTTAAGAATGGTTTTGATGCAAAGTCGAAGACAGGCGTAGGTATCCAATTCGATATCGTATTAGGTTTACGAAACCTTAAGACGCTTCAACATGACATTCATAAGAAAGCAGCCCCCCTTCCTGTTCTTAAGGCCAGATGTATCAAGGCCCTCTACGTCGAAGCTGCCGGGTTATACGCCGACGCTGAAAGTGAGATTGCGACTTGCGAAAACGAAGATGATTTGTTTGTAGCACTTGATGAAATTGCCAGCTGGAACAAGATTGTCGTCAGAGATACAGGCAATGGCATGTCTTTGAAGGATCTGGAGCGAAAATTTCTTGTCATAGGTACACCGTCGCGAAAAAGGGAAGTAACCCGCTCGATTGACGCTAAAGAGAAAAAGGCTCCTTTTTTGGGCGAAAAAGGGCTTGGCAGGCTTTCGGCTATGAGGCTGGGCGGGACGTTGGATGTTCGAACTGCGCGAGAAAAAGACACCCAATTCAATCGCTTGAAGATCGACTGGACAGATTTTGAAGACGCCGAGAAGATGATTGAAGAAATTGAAGTCAAGACTTGGTCAGAGGGGGAAAAACCAGAAAGCCACAGCTCTGGAACAGAGCTTTCTATCGGAATGTTAGAATCGGACTGGACTTTTGACCGTCTTGTAAAATTGGCTAAGGAAGAGTTTGCTTTATTAACTGATCCGCTTGCCGATATGAAAAAGCGGCCGCGGATCAAGTTGGTATGGAACGATAAGAGGATTCCTATTCCATCACTGGAGAAGAAACTCTTAGACGTGGCCCATGCGAGTGTCTGGGGGGAATATACTGTTGAAGGTGATAAGCCGCGTCTTAAGCTTACTTTTAAGATTAGAGATCTTGGATTTGAGCATCCGGTAGTGGATGAAGTTCTCAATTTCGGAGAAGTAGACATCTACAGTCTTGTACTGGGCCAGAAAGAAGCGATACCTCCTGAAGCTTTGATTACACTTGGTAGTTTTAAGTTTCAGGCACATTGGTTCAACCGACAGCGTCTCAAAGCAAGTGGCGGTATGGACCGAGATCTCATCCGAAAGCTTCAACGAGAGTGGGTAGGCATTCGGATGTACCGAGATAGTTTCCGGGTCTACCCGTATGGCGAAGAGCGAGATGACTGGTTGAGCTTAGATCGCGATGCCTTGGCTTCAAAAGGGTACTTATTAAATAAACTCCAGCTGGTTGGACAAATTGACATTGGACGGAATGAAAACCCCGAACTCATTGATCAAACGAACCGTGAGGGTTTGAGAGAGACGCCTGAGCAGCAAGTACTCTTGAACCTCGTTAAAGAGTCAGTGCAACAGCAGATGCGTTTGTCGATGAAGAGAGTCGAAAGTCAGTATAAGGAAAAACGGGTTAAACCGGTGAAAGCTAAGACGGAAATTGCTCGCCTGGAAACACGTGCAAAGACGGCTATCAAGAGCCTTCGCTCAACCACAACTAATCAAGAGAGCGAAGTCATCAATGAATTACAGCAAACGTTGCTCGAACTAACGGAGCTTGCAAGAATTCTGAGGGAAAGGAATGCTGAAGTAGAAGACGATGCCAAGTTAATGCAGGATATGGCTGGGATCGGGCTACTTGTTGAAATGGTTGCACATGAATTAGCGCGGACCTCTGAGCATGCGCTTGCGAAGATTGGCGAGCTTCGTAAATCATCACCACAAGGGACTATGGGAACGCAGCTCGCAGGACTTGAAGCATCCATGAAAAGTATCAAGGCTCGCTTGAAGGTGCTAGACCCATTGACCGCATCGGGTCGACAGGCACCAGAAAAATTCTCAGTTACTGATCTCTTGACAGAAACACTGAACGGGCATTCTGCACAATTCAAGAGACACGATATTGCCCTCAAGTATCGGCCTCCCAAACAGCCATCTAGCCTGAAGACGGTGAAAGGCTACTTCGTTCAGGTTGTTGAAAACCTCATCGCTAATTCGGTGTACTGGTTAAAACTTGAGAAGCAGAAATCGCCACTCTTTGAGCCCAAAATTTCGGTTGAGTTTTTAACAAGTCCAATGCGTATTGTTGTCAGCGACAATGGCCCCGGGGTTGATCCTGGGCATAAAGATCACATTTTCGAAATGTATTTTTCATTAAAGGAAAGCCAAAAACGCAGAGGTTTGGGTCTCTTTATTTCGCGATCAAATGCTAAATCGGCTGGGGGGTCGCTTATGCTTGACAGTGAGATTAAAAACAGCTCAGGCAGACTAAATACCTTTGTTTATTGCATATCGGAAAATTCATAATGAGTACGAAAGACCTCCTGAAAACCAACAAAATTGAAACTGTTGCTCTTGTTGACGATGGGCTGGATGCGACACCTTTTTTATCCGATCTTGGGGGTGTCCGCGAACAGTGGGCATTGTTTTGGGACGACCTGAGCGAGGCGGATGTAACGCTTCTTAATGAGATTTTTCCAGATTTCAGTTCTCAGGACGCGGAAGCCCTGATTGATGACCTAGGATTTGTCACAGCAGTTTTTACTTCGCGCGATCGATTTGAAGCCACGGCGCTAGCCGACATATTTGTAGATTTTTTGGCCAAACAAGCGGAAGTCGAAAGGTTCATCGGAGAAGCAGAGAAGTTGTTGAGCGAATGGGGACTGAAAGTTATACGTTCCGGCCGGGATTTTGTCGATGCGGCGGTATCTGCGGATCTGCTGATAGTGGACCTGTTTTTGGGATCAGAGCAAGGAGCTCAAGACAAGAAGCGCTCCATGGACGGAATTCAAGCCATTCTAGCTAAGAGGATGGATAATCCACCGCCTGTAATTTTGACATCGGCCCATACGGGTCTGAGCAGTCTTCGCCATGATTTTCGTGATGAAACCGGTCTTTTGGCCTCCGGCTTTCGAACCTTGAGCAAAGAAGAGGTTCATGTTGCTGGCCATTTGGAGGAGCTTATCTACGAACTTGTTTCACATCGTAAAAACTCATTGAAACTTGGCGCTTTTCTCTCCTCTTGGGAGATTGGAATGCCGCAGGCGCTGAAACGCGCAACAACAGAAATGCGCAAACTTGACCTCGAGGACATTGCACATCTGCAAAAATTGATGCTGACTGATGAGGGGGGCGCCGTGGGAAGCTATCTAGTTGATGTCATGGATCATATTTTGCTTCACGAGTTGGAGGCTGAGGGCGTGGTCATCGACGCGGCTAAAGAGCTCAACAATATGACGTCTTTTGAGTTTCCGCCGAATGTAATAGTTGGGAGCAAAGACACATTGTCCGTTGTAAGAAAGACGTTGTACGTGAACGAAAAACGCCGTGAGCTAGATAGCGGTGATGGCTTTCCGGTTACGTTTGGCGATGTTCTTGCAACAAATGCGTCAATCCCCGATCGTGTCGGCACAATTTTTGAAGGCGAGGAGGAACGGGTCTATGTCGTACTGACTCCAATTTGTGATCTCGTGCGAGAAAACCCGAAGGCAAAACGTGCGCTATTGCTGTCGGGGACATGCGAGGAGCTAAAAGCAAGAGCCTACAAAGGCCAAAATGCCAAGGCGTTGCATACCCCTGTTTTGGAGCTATCGGGTCAACGTCGAGTCATTGTAAACTGGGATTTGAAGCACATTGAGACGGTAAGCTTAAGCGCCTTGGTAACGATGTTTGGCGAGTCGGGGGGCGCTTACGTGGCTTGTCGGATGCGCGAACACTCAGCGACTGCTTTACAACAAGCCCTTGTGAGTGACTTAGGCCGGGTTGGCGAAATGCGGGTCATGCCATCTATGTTCCCAGTTGAGTGTAAGATCTACTACACTGATACGGGTAAGGAGCTTAAACCATTGAACATGACCCTATCTGGTGTTTGCGTCATTGGTCCGGATTCGTCTGTTTTGGCTTTTGACGCAGGCCAGCGACGCGAATTTCAATCTCATGTCGCCCAAGCAGCAGCTGATGTTTTCCCCAATAGCGCCGCGAAACTCGCATCTACTTTGACTGCTGAAGCCCTCAATCAACTTTTCACAAGAGGGTTCGTTTATAAAATGGCTAAAAATCCTCTTCCTTGCGAAATTGATGTTGAAGGAAAGAAGGTTCAAATTGGTAAAGTAATTCTTAACCAAGATGCGATGATTGTTTTCAAAGAGCCAGGGCCTCGTCAAGGCGAAGGGCTTATTTTTGAACTGACAGAGGACGTTTAGCTGGGTCGGGGTCTGCTTCAGTGAGTAGAGGTGGTCCTGCTTTTTCGACCAGTTCGCAGCCAGTTTAAGGTGGATCAGGATTTCATTTAGGCTGCCGATCTCATTGGTTCTGTTTTTCTGTCATAGGCTTCATCTGGGGTCAAGATTCCGTGTGTGGAATGTGGGCGTTCTGGACCTGTCACGGTTTGATGCCGCTCCTTTGATAGCATTTACTGCAACAAAGGAGACTGAGCATGGGACTGAAACGAACAGACGAATTTAGGGAAGATGCGGTGCGGATCGCACTGACCAGTGGGCTTACCCGAAAGCAAGTGGCTGATGATCTTGGTGTCGGTATGTCGACGCGGAACAAATGGATCACAGCGTACCGAGACACGGATGTGGTGTCGAAGGAGGATTTGGGACTGGCTCAGGAGAATGACCGGCTTCGACGTGAGAACCGTATTCTCAAGGAGGAAAGGGACATCCTAAAAAAGGCCACGGTGTTCTTCGCGAGCCAAAAGCCGTGAGGTGTAAGCGCTGCTTTAGTCCCACCTATGCGGCGTGGTTCCATGGCAGCAGCTGATTGATGTGCTTTTGTTTGTGTCCGTTGACGATGGCTGTGAGGACGCCGGTCAGGTAGCTGTGCGGTTCGATCTTGTTCAGTTTGCAGGTCTCGATCAGCGACGCGAGCATGGCCCAGTTTTGTGCGCCAGCGTCGTGGCCCGCGAAGAGTGCGTTTTTACGTTGCAGCGCGATGGGCCGGATCGTGCGTTCCACGGCATTACTGTCCATTTCGATGCGGCCGTCGGTCAGGAACAAGATCAGGCCATCCCAGTATTTGGCTATGTATTTGAGGGCTGCGCCCGTTGGGGATTTAGCAGAGACTTGTGTTCTTGCGTGATCCAGCCAGATTTTGAAGGTCGCTATTGGCACGTGTAAATTGAACGGTGTCGAACCCTATGCCTATCTGGTCGATCTGTTCCGGAAACTCGCCAACGGCCATCTCGACAAGGATATTGATGCGCTGATGCCGTGGGCCTACGCGCAGGCGCAAAACGGCATCACAATGAGCACGTCCGGGACTCCCCTGTGAGCACTTAAACGTTCAAATCCGCCAGAAATTGACCGCACCACCGACCGCAAGGCGAAAATCAATGGGGCGTGGCCGTCGCTTACCTTCAAAACCATCAAAGCTGAACTGATCTGGCGCGACACTTGGGAAACCCGCAGGCAGGCTGAGATGGCGATTTTTGAATACATCATTGGGTTGGTAATCCCCCCTAAAATTAGTGGTGTTCAAAAGTAGAATTTTCTCGGCAAGATATCTGAGGAGATTTTTGATGAAGATGACGAGATATAGTGAACCCCAAATTCTTGCGATCCTACGC
>NZ_JBGFCF010000022.1:0-42378 GCF_041205445.1 Falsihalocynthiibacter sp. CO-5D18
GGCGTAGGATCGCAAGAATTTGGGGTTCACTATATCTCGTCATCTTCATCAAAAATCTCCTCAGATATCTTGCCGAGAAAATTCTACTTTTGAACACCACTAATTTTAGGGGGGATTACCGTTACTCCTGGGCCTCCGCAGACAAGCGGCGGCTCATCTCCTCCTCCACCATCTCCTCACTTGGAGAACAAACTCACCCTAAACGCCGGACATTTCACGGTAGAAGGTCACCCAGTTAACTAAGCTTTGAGCATTAACAAGCTTTCGGGAGGGAAAACCATGTGATTATTGCCGCCTATGCTCGGTCTGGGGCGTTTACCCATTTAGGCTGCGATACACGCCGAATAGGCCATGCCACCTACTGAGCGAGTGCATTCACCCTTGCGAAGTATGAAGAGCGCTCGCGGGATTAAAACCCACGCCTTACTTGAGAGGGCATGGGTTTCAAAAATATAGTTCGGTCTCCTATGTTCGCAACCGAATGCGGATTGGCGAGTCAAGATCCGCACCGCATAGGTCAGCAGATAAAATCGAGAGCGTAGGCTCTACGTTTCCACTAATCAGTTGCCCTGTTTCTGTTCGTCAAACTCAACTTCAACTTTGTATAGATATCGCGCGCTGGCTGCCACATCGAGTTTGACGTCAAACGTGAGATAGTGCTGACCACCGTGCTGCATCGTCCAGGAGGTTTCGCCCTCGTTTCCCACATGAACTACATAGTGTTTTTCGAAATTATCGGCGGTCACAATGGCGCTATCGTTTGGCACAACGCTATGATTTTGCTGCACATTCAGCGAGTTGCCCTGAGCATCGTATTGGTAATGATATTCAGCGATCGAACGACCAACATTTGTGGTGGCAATGACCCGCAGGATGCCCCACCGCGTTGCTTGGTCTACATTCCCACCATTAAAAGCGCGGTATTTGACCGGAATTGTGTAATAGCGAGAACCCGTTACGCCAGAGGCCCCGTAGTTTTTGACCGCACAATTTAACAAAAGCTTATCTTTAATTCCGCACATTGGATTTGTGGCTGCATCAACAGTATCAACGGCCTCCTTGATTGTTGCCTTGCCGCCGGACGTGTAATCCGTAAACCCTGAGGTATCGAAATCAATGCCGGCGAGATCCGTCAATTCGAAAGTATTCGCAGTCGCGGAGGCAACTTGATAGTTAACTCGGTTCACTTCCGTCATACCGACCACGCCATTGATCCAAACGACATCGCCGTTTGAGTATCCGTGGGCCGCGGACGTAACTACGGCTGGGGTCGCCTTTGTGATCTCCGTGATCGAATGAATCGGTGCTTGGAGGGCGGCCTTTCCGTTCGAAGTATAGGAGTTGAAACCTGAACTATTGGTGCTGTCCAGTGAGTAGGTTTTGCTTGTCAGGACAGTGACGGTGTAAGTGTTGCCGTTCAGCTCGGTCATACCAGAGGCGTCACTGACTTTCACTTGATCGCCAGTTGCAAGCAAGTGATCCTCTTTTGTTGTAACAACGGCGGGGTTCGCCAGTGTCACACCCGTGATATCCGCGATGCGTGTTTTGGTGCGATATCCGGTTGTCACGTCAACAGTCGCTCGCTTGCCTTGCATAATCGCACGATCAAACATACTCGATTTCGCGGGGCTAAAAAGTTCCGGCTCAAGGCTTCGAATGCGCGTTAAATCATCGATCTGAACAACAGTGTGATCCGCAATGTAATGCCATTGTGTTAGAGAATAGACATCACTTTCTTTGACGATGAGGCGGCCTTCTTTGCCTCCGCCCAAACCACTGTACGGCGCACGAAGTCGCTCAATACGGCGGTTGAACGTCGCGGCCATTTCCAAGTATTCAGCCTTCAAAAGTGGGGCGCTTGTGTTGGTAGTTCCTGCACCGTTTTTAGAATGAACAGCGCAATCGATCACCGTTTCCCCAAGGCCCCGAAGATCAACTCCAGAGAGGCCAGATTGCGTGACACTATCGTTAATATTGCGCCACGTCGGACGAATGCAGGGATGGCACTGAATGATCCCATCCGTTGAAATGCCCGTGATGTTCTCATAAAGAATATCTTGTGACCAAGTATTTGCGTCCATGTGCCTGATTTCTTTGGCAACGCAATTCTTCACAGTGATGAAGCGCGAACCTTCTGTGATTTGAGGTGCGTAACGTAGCTTTTCAAAGTGGTAATTATTATAGGTCAAGCGGTCACAGGTCACGGTGTAAAACCCATCGCTCCACCCAGATGACCAACCTGAAACTTGTCCGTATACTTTCCCGTTTTGCACGGTACTGTCGCACAGATACCTAAACGATAGGCTTGTCGTACTAACGCACTCAATGTTGATCTGATCCATATGAAACTGTGCGGGCGCGTAGGATGTAACAGTTGTCGACTCTGCCACAGTAAACCAGAAATCCAGCGCTTGATCGAGGAGAATGGTTGTCCCGTCGATCGCCGAAATTCTGCGGACACATTGCTTATGATATCCCCACCCAGTCTCAACCGCCGTATCGGTGTCGATGTGAATGAGGTCGCCCACCTCCATGTTGCTCACGCTCGTGAGGGTAATATAGCGGTCAAACTGAGCGGCATCTGCTGCAAGGGTTGTGTCTGTGATCTGAGGGGCTTGGATACGCAGTGCCGAGTCCATGAAGAGGGTTGTATTTCCGTCGGAGAACCACCGATGAACAACCCCACGGTTGAGATCTATGTTATTAGCACTGCTCCCAAGGTGAATAATCCCATCGGGAAACTTCAGCGGTATATTCGCCGCTAGCGCAGCAGTTACCGCAGCGTTAAACTCCGTCCCAACATCAGTGCCGTCGGTAAGAACCCCAAAGTCTCGCGCATCAATGTACGTAAGCTTCTGGCGAGAATGGTATTTGAAAACAAGCGCGGCGCTTTCGACACGATACCGGGATACCTTCCCACCAAAGCTTTCATCGGCCATGACCTCAACAATATCGTTTTCCGAAAGACCACCTAGGGCCGCATTCGCCTCTGCCTTGGTGTCATAAAAATTAACATCTCCGGACGCTTCGGCTGCAGCCAATGCTTGAGTTGCGGACACCTCTGCCTGGAGTGCGTGTCCCGCAGAATTGGTCGCCTCGACCGCGGCCAGTGCCGCGCTAGCGGCAGCTTCCGCCGCGCTCAGTACTGCCTCATCCGAAGAGACTGACGCCGCCGATGAGGCAACTGCAGCGCTGTTCGCGGCGTCGTCAGCAGCTAAAGTGGCAACTGAGGCCGCCGATTCAGCCGCGGAAACTGAGGACGCAAGTTGCACGATATACTCGTCGACTCCCGCATCTTCTGGTGGTTCAACCGCCAGAAGATCGTCAAGATCGTATTCGCCAGCGCTCGGGACAATGATACTGCCGAGGTCGAAGCGTTGTGATGGAAGCGGGCTGCCTACAAACACGGCTACGTCGTATCGCGTCCCGCGCACACCTGCCGCATTTGGCCATAATTCAGTTAAAAACGTCCCGTCGTTATTGAAGCGTACCGCCAAAGAGTTTGGTAATACTGTTCCATCATCGGTATCGAACCCGCTCAGTGTAAATTCGATATACGAACCAGCGTCGGGTACGGTGTCGTTTGGAAGCGACACGATGCCGCTGATTGTTGCTGTAGTTAATGGCATGATGCTGCTCTCTTTTATCGGGTTTTGTCACGGTTCATGGGGTGGCGTGTCCGAAGAGTTATTCGCCCGTTCCAGAGTCGGTAAAGGAACGGTGCTTCAAACTGATCTGGTGCCAGTGAAGTAATGTCGACGGGTAGGCGCAGAGGCAGATTTACCTTTCGCACCTAAATCCAAAGCAATAGATCCCAGAGGTATTGCGGTTTCTATGATGTTAAGTCTTCGTTTGCTTCAGCTTCCAAAATATGGAAATAAAACTAAAGATTGCCTTCGACAGCGACCTGATCAGAAATGAAATTTTAACTAAGATCATCGGGCGATAGCATCAGTATTCGCCTTAGGAATTGGGTTTGATCTGGTTCTAAACGGCAGTTGGAGCATCCATTGCCAAAAAAAGGTCGGATATGACGTTTTTTGTGTTCGCACACCTGCGGTTATCCGAATGAGTGTGTTTGCTTTTCAACAGCCGCGAGACAGCGTCAACTAATTGAAAAGTGTTCGCGCAACCCATCGTTTAACTCTGCAGGGCCGGTCAATGCGTATCTAAGAAACGAATAGGCGTATTTTTATCAATGACTGCGGCCGTAAGTCGACCAGTATAGTACGCCCCAGTATCAATCGAAATGCGCCCATTTTTTGCGTGGGCATCTTCGACCACGGTGTGGCCATGGGCTACCCAGTAGCCATCCGAGCGTGGCGTTTTGAAAAACTCTGGGTGCCCCCAAAGATAGGTTGATGGTTTTTGCAACGAGAGGGGAAGCGCGGGATCAACCGCCGCATGGACACAAACCAAATTACCGTTCCGAAAAAGCAGAGGCAATTCACGCAACCATTGTTCAACTTCGTAGCTCAAAGCCGCTTTGAGGTTACTTGCGGCCTCCTCAAGTGCTCTTGGGCCAGCCCCTTCGGCCACTCCGCCGACACCAAAACTCGCAAGAGTTTGCAGCCCACCATTTTTAAGCCATCGGCTACCGGTTCCAATTGGATTGTCTAAAAATTCAATTAACATTTTCTCATGGTTGCCCATAAGGCATGTCACGCGTTCGGATTTGTCCAATTCATACAACCATCGTAAAACTTCCGCGGAATGATCCCCGCGATCCACATAGTCTCCCAAAAAAATGAGATCATGGGGGCTTTCCAAGTCGACTTTTCGAAGTAACTTCTGAAGTAAGTCAAACCTGCCATGAATGTCGCCCACTATTACGCAAGACCTATCCACAACCATCGCGGATGTGAATGCAATATCTTCGGATTTTTTTCGATTGCCAGTAAAGCGTTTTAAAAATGTTAGCATAATGAAAAACTAAAGAAGTGGATCAGATAACCAACAGTAATCGAAATCCGCACTATGCGCCAGTTCCGCAATTTGTTTAAGCACCTGCGCGTAACGCCACGCACCGAATGGTCTCAAAAAAAAGTGCAGTGTCTTGCCTAATGCTTGCGTTTTTCAAGTACTCTAAATCCACAGCCGTCTTCGCATAAGTGCCCGCGGTGCCTTCGATATAGCCTAAGCGTACCTGGGCGAGTCCCGAAATTCCTGGGCGCACAGAATACCGAGAGCGGTAGTTGGGCACAGTCATACAAAACTCTTGAGCATGCTCATAATAATCCGGCCGCGGTCCGATCAAGCTCATATCGCCAATTAGGACATTTATCAGCTGAGGTAACTCATCGATTCTGCTTTTCCTTAGAAACCTACCGGCAATTGTAATACGATCGTGCTCAATTGGGTCTTCTAACCCCCGCTCCAGCTTGGAAATCGGCCGCATGCTCCTAAATTTATATGCAATAAAGGGATTACAGTTCTTGCCCATTCTTTTTTGCTTGTAAATCAATGGGCCCGGGTTCCAAAATGGATTAAGAACGATCAAACAAACTGCGCTGATGAGCAATGCAGGCAAGAGCAAGATGCTTAAAATGATATCAAACACATGTTTTGCCACCCAAAAGATACGGGTTCCACCAATAAAAGCCGGGATTTGTTTAGACGTAGCTACAGGTGAGAACGCTGGATCAGAATCAATAAATCTAAAACTATTCATTTTTCTCGCGCACCACTACTTACAGTTTAAAAAATTAACGAATTCTTAAGTAAGACGTAAATCAAAAAAACGAATAAAATGGAAGTCTGTTTTCATTGAAAACAATCAGATTCCTAAAAAAAAAAATACAAGAAATCGACGCATTCAATCTATGGTTGTGCGGAGCGGGACGGGACAGCAGAAAACTGTGAAAACGAATGGAATTTTGGCTGGTCGCTGAGGGTGATTTTAACCACCAGGTGGCGATCCGGTGAGGGTTTCAGTTGCCTTCGAACCAACGCTATGTGAAAACGTGACGAAACAATTATTGTACTACATATTGGTGGACATGGCAGATTAGAAAACTAATCAATCATTTGTAGGCCTCGTTGCAATATTCATTAATCTTGGAAGCTAATGCCTTGACCGATAAAAAAATGGTGACTTCGTCCCGCATGACATCCAGCACAACAGACGACGAAATCGATCTAGGGCATTTATTCCGTACCTTTTGGCGCGGAAAATGGTGGATTGCTCTGACAACGATTATTGCTTTCACATACGGTGGATATCAAGCCTATGTCGCGGCAACTCCAGTTTACACCGCGCAATCCTATGTGGTGCTAGAAACCCGAGTCGAGCAAAGGGCCAGCCTGCAAGGCGTTGTCTCTGGATTGGGGGGCGATTATTTGGGCATGCTCACTGAGATTGAAGTTTTGCAATCTCGGGAGTTGATAAGAAAACTGGTGGTGCGCCTTGACCTGCTCCAAGATTCTGAGTTCAACAGGCAAATGCCCTCTAAAGCGGCCACTCCTTCAGACCCGGTTAAATTTAGTGTATGGTCGATAATACCCAATGCTAGAAATGCTTTAAAGGTGTTAATTTTTGGCGAAACACCCCCAAGAATAGAGCCTACGCCAGACGAGATCCTAGATTCAACCGTTTCCAACGTGTTGGCCAAAATATCGGTAGCAATGGTCGAGGCGACCTATGTCTATGAAATCACGGCCACAACAACGGATCCCAAAAAATCCGCACTCATCGCGAATACACTCGCTGACGTTTACATTCTCAACCAGCTAGACGTTAAGTTTGAGGCCACTGAGCAAGCGACAGCTTGGTTGTCTGGACGTGTCTCTGAGCTCCAAATTGCGCTTGAGAATGCAGAAGCTGCGGTAAAAACATTCAGTGTTGGGACTACTCTTGTGAGTCCCGCCGCTCTGGAGGGCCTAAACCGACAAGTAAAAGATCTCCGAGAACGACTAAGTGGCGCGGTGACTGCCAGCAAGCTTGCAACGGCGCGGTATTCCGCGCTTGAAGCAGCATTCGAGACAGGCGATCGCGCGCATATGGTGGAAGTTGCAGGAGAGAGTTCTTTAAAACGCACTTTTGATCTCGTCGAAAAGGGTTCGATCAAAACTGAAGTTTTCGACACACAGTTCGAGCGAGAGATTGCGCGTGGAAAAATAGACGTGACGCGATCTTCCACCCAAGAGGCCGCACTTCGCAAATCTATGGACGAGTTGGAGAAGGAAATTGGGCAACAGTCTCAAGACCTTGTGAAATTGCAGCAACTGCAACGCGAAGCAGAGGCCAGCAGGCTTATCTACGAATATTTTCTCGGTCGTCTAAAAGAAACCGCAGTTCAGCAGGGAATTCAACAAGCAGACAGCAGGGTGCTGTCGCTTGCTGTTGTTCCAAAAGCCCCCTCGGCGCCTCGAAAATCGCGGATTATGGCGATGTACGGAATTGTCGGCTTTCTTTTTGGAGTGGCTTTGATTTTTCTGAGGGAATTCCGCCATAACAATTTCCGTTCTGCGGAAGAACTCGAAGCATCCACCGGATATACCGTGATGGGTCAGATTCCGATCATTCCGGGTCGTAAGCGCAAGGTGGTTTTGGAATATTTGGTTTCAAAGCCAGCGTCCGCCGCTGCCGAAGCCGTACGAAATTTGCGCACCTCCGTCCTTCTGTCGAATGTTGATAAACCGCCTCAAATCATCCTTTCAACTTCGTCCATACCTGGGGAGGGGAAAACCACGCAATCAATTGCTTTGGCTCAAAACTTCTCAGGTCTGGGCAAGAAAGTCCTTTTGATTGAAGGGGATATGCGGCGTCGGGTCTTCAACCAATACTTCGATATTCGCGAGGAACGCGGCATTCTTTCGGTCATTTCCGGAGTGTTCAAGCTCTCGGATGTGGTTACCCATCACGACCAACTTGGCGCGGACATTCTTGTCGGAGAAAAAGCTGCGACAAACGCCGCAGACATCTTTGCTTCAGAAAGCTTTGCAAGAGTTCTCGCAGAAGCCCGTGAGATTTACGACATTATTGTTATCGATACGCCGCCGGTTTTGGTTGTGCCTGATGCACGTGTCATCGCTCAGTCTGCGGATGCCATTCTATATTCCGTCAAATGGGACTCTACTTCGAAATCCCAAGTCATCGAAGGCTTGCGTCTTTTTGAATCCGTAAATGCGCCTGTGACTGGGCTGGTCCTCAGTCAGATCAATCCTCAGGGAATGAAACGTTACGGATATGGCGGCCAATATGGTGCATATGCAAAATACGGCAAAAATTACTATAGCAATTAGTGATCTGAAACCCTGATTTCGAACAGGTATATGAGTTGCAATGGGGCTCTCTTTTTCAGAGAGCCCCATTGCAACTTGATAGCATAGAGCACAAAATCATATTGCCTAATTTGGGCCATCGGGCCTAGTTGACAACCCCAGCAACAGACGATGCCACTAGATTGGGTGATAGCTGCGTCAACACGCGATTCCAAGACGTTACGGGCTGTGCCGCGATGAAAATAACGTCGTTTGGACGCAATTCAAGGCGGGTTGCCAAAAGGAAGTTGGCGGCATTGCGTGCATCAAGATGCCACGCTGTTACTCCAGAGAATTCGGCGGGATTCAGAGATCCGCGGAGGATATATATTTGGGTGGGATCACCAGTTCGAGCGTCAAAACCACCTTCACTGTAAAGAGCATCAGCAAGAGTTGATTTGCGTTCAAAGGCCAGTGGAAAGCGGGCCTGTTTCTTAACTTCACCCGTTATGTAGGCGTAGTCCCGGTCAACAGCGTCAAAGGACAGCCTGCTTTGGAAATTTTCGCGACGCTCGCCAAGGTCAGCACGGCGAAGTCCAACTTCTGCATTGAGTTCGGCAAGGGCTTGATTGCGAGACGATTGACGATACTGCGCCAACTGAATTTGTTCGGAAAAATAGGCCTGCGCTTTATCGAGTTCAAAGTCAGAATCTACAAATAGGCTGTCGCCGTCAAGAAGCTGGATGTTTTGCAAATCGCGTCGCGAGTAAAGTTCTTTGACAGGGATTTGGTAGAGCGTGCCATCACGGAACAAGCGAATGGCGGCAAAGTCCAAATCGGTGAGGGAAACACCGCCGGCAGCGGAAAGGGCGTCATTCAGTTTCAGGCGGGATAGGCTGATCGGCACGACGGTTGGGTTGTTGACGGCCCCGCCGATTGAAACCTTTTGCGAATTGAAGCCCGCGATCTCAAGGCTAAATCCGGGGTTAATTTGAGCTTCGACGAGCTTGTTGAAGATTTCGTTCTCGGCTTCTTCAAGGGTAAGTCCCGCGAGTTGCACCCGCCCGACGTCAGGGATCGAAATCGCACCATCGTCTTGTACCTTATATCCTTGCCGACTGTTTTGTGCGGCCAGCAACCCCGAGAGCTCTTCAATGGAGGACCCCGCTTGGGGTGTCGCGAGCAATAACTCGTCTTCGATACCTATTTTGTATGGCTCGTGGGGAACATTTGGTGGAATGCGTGTTTCCAAAGATACTGGGCGTTCCTGTTGTTGAAACACAGGCTCTGGAACCGCGCCACCCCCGCGTAATCCACTACCGCCACCTGCCGTTTGAAAAAATTCAGACGGTAGCGACTTGGGCGAATAAGAAGACCGATTTGCAACCAAAACAGTTTCTGGAGTGATCGGGATAAGGCGCACTTTTGCACCACTTGCTGCCTGTCCTTCGGAAACCGACGGAGCATAATAAACTGCACCACAGGCGCTAAGCCCGATTAATGCGACCAAATATAGTGCCTTCATCGGCCCACCTGCCTAAATAATTCTTTGAATACTGATAAGGCACTTTGCAGGAATTCCCCAGATCAATCCCCCCAAAGCGCAAAAAAAAGCGGACCTGTTGCAGGACCGCTTTTGTTCGCCAAAAGGCAAAATAGCTTATAACTTATTAGGTACCGCTGGTTGAGCTACCGGAACTCACAAGAAGCAACAACGCAGCTGCCACACCACCCGCAATAAGAAGCGCAGCTTTATCGTCATCGTCTTCTTTGTTCACTTCATCAAAGGCGGGGACAGAATCTTGAGCATATACTGGAGCGACAGTGCTCAGGCTCAATGCAGCGATTGCCGCCAAAGTTAAAAATTTCTGCATTAGGGTCTCTCCAAATACTTTTACGATAATCGTACACAAATGTTTAGGGGAATTAATCATATAGTAACCAGTTTTGCAAGCTTCATTGCACTCAAACCGATCCACTATCGCTGCGCTCGTTCAAACGTAAAAACCCCGACATGAGTGCTAATCCATTGTTCGGTCTTCCAAATGAATCCATCGCTCGGATCGACCCAATAAAGGTTTTCAATGGTCGTATCAGAATTAGTGCAAATTTCACTTACGCGAGACAGGGAACGTTTTTTTCCAAAAACAACAGTGTTTTCAATATCTTCCTGCGCTATGATGCAAACAAAGCTTCGGATGATAATTGTATTTACGCCGCTCAGATATCTGTGGACACGCGTGGCGGGCTGTGAACTTTTGGTCTTAATGCGGGCAATACTCTCTTCTACATCAGCATCCATAAGGTCGCCGCCAAGTCCTCGCGTTGCCGTTAACACACCGTCCTTAAACGTAAATCCAAGCTTTCCCGGCGCGTGCCATTGCTCGTAATCTCCATTTTTACTCACGGGGATCAGCAGCGTGCGATTCTCGCCGGTCGTTGCCAAAATGAGTGGTTCGTCGATGTTGGACTTTTCGACGATTGCTATTGCAGCCTTTTCAGTGGCCTCAGCCTCGCTTTTTTCGCTCGGAAGGGTCGCTTTTGCACCCTCCCATAAACCCTTATAGAAGTCCTTTTGCCCGTCATTTCCGCACCCTTGAAGCAAGGACAAAAAGACCAATGCCATTACGGTTTTTGGAAGAATTCTCATCTCCAGAACCTCGCCCATTGCGAACTCAGATACGGTTCACTTTGGTTGGAAACCAAACCAAACAACCTGTTGCTCAAATTCAAGCGTGCGCCCCCATCACGGGAAATTGGCTGAATTACGATTTCCTGACTAGTTTTATTGGGCCTACCAAGAGCCCAGAACAGGGGGATTTCAAGGGTAATGCCCTTGTCAAACGACCCTTCGCCAAAGTCCTCAGAAGATACGTCCGTAAGGGTTGCATATGCGCCAATTTTCCAACCGTTGTTGAATTCTCGAGCAACCGACAACGTCCCCCCCACATCCCCCGCCAAATAGCGACCGACATCAACCTGTCCGTAAAAACCGTTCGCAAAAGTGTAATAGGCGGAGGCATGCCCTGTTGCCACGGAATAATCAAGCATTCCGAATAGTTGGTCATAGTTGCGTTGATACGTGTAGTTCATTTCAAGGCCCATTGCGAGGCGGCTGTCGGTGGGTTTCCACAAGATTTCGCCAGATACGCCCGCAAACATTTCTTCTAATAATCCGGCTGAAACCCGAGTATACAAGCTTGGCCCTGGGCGACGAAAGTATTCAGCCGTCAAATATGTGATCCCTGGATCGCCGTACTTATCATAAAGGCCATAGTCAGACCGGACGTGGGGTAAAGTTGAGTCTGATGGGCGATCGGCATCGTCAAGGTTTCCGACCACTCTTTTGCGAAGGGCGCCTGAAAGTAGAACCCCTGGACTTGGCTCATACGTTCCGCTGAGCTCGGCACCAATTTCCATACGGAAAGGGGCCGACGGATCAAAAAGACCTATATCCATATAGGGACCTAGTCCCCAAGTTAAATTTGGATAGGCATCTTCAATATCCCGTATCCCGTCATTATTAAGTAACGCAGCATCCTGAATATTGGCACGCACGTAGCTTTTCCACGATGCGTCGGGTACGTTCTCCAAGTTTTCCATATCGGTGCGGTTTAGGGTCACGGCAGTTGTTGCCATGCCATTGACCACGGGCACCAACGTCAGCGTTTCTACGGAGTTGGGCAACCCGCGCGTAGCCGCACGGGCCGCGCGACCGATGGCCTGAGCCTCTGTCCAATATGTGTTATTTCGATAGTGGATAACGATACTGGTTTTCGTGTATTTGAACCCCTCTAACTCTAAGCCTTCCGTGCCCAAAGCTCTTTTCATATTCGCCTCAAGGGCGTTTGGGGTCTCGGGGTTGCTGATCCAGCCAGTAGTCCATGCTTTTGGGTTGGTCGCGCGAGAAGGGCGCACAAGGACAGGCGTTGGCGCGTTATCATAGCCGCTGGGGGCGGGTGGGTTTTTAGGGTTAACAGCGTAGTTGAATTGTAATGCGAATGTGGACCCATAGGCATAATAGGCTGCAAGATGGGCGTTTTCTGTCACTTTATAGTCGAGGCCAAAATTGAAGGGCGACTTGTGTTCAATTCCGCTGCGTTCGCCGTAAAAGCCAGTATAGGCATCGGAGGAGTATTCTGCTTTCAACGATAATTTTTCGTTAGCGCGCCACTCGACTCCGCCAAAAAAGGCAGCGTTTCCTTTGAACCATTGCCCCGAATTGAATTCGCCGCCTTGTTCGTCGTAACCACTTGGTCGTGTTTTGAAGCTATCTCCAAAAATTGCCAATGGGTTCGTAAATCCGTTGTAGGTTCCCATTCTACCCCAGCCAATTCCACCTGTGACGCGCACAGTTGGAAGGACGTTTTTCGTGGCGACAAAATATTCGCTTCCGTATTGGCCTGTGCCAAGGATGTCTCTAAACCCAACGGAAATCGCGGGTCGATACTTGCCTTCATCGACAAAACGGTACTGAAGATCAAAGCTACGGTCGAAGTTTATTCCGATGTTGTCGCCGTCACTGAAGCCGTCATCTTTTGTGACGGTGTACCTAAAACTTCCCGAAAATCGCGGCGTTATTTGGAAAGTAAGCGTGTTGCGCTGCTGGTGCCCGATCTTGGAAAATGCGAAAGCAAGTTCGCCATCGGCGGCACTCTGCGCCGACGGCATATCAATGAGTCCAGTAGTGCCATAAAGGTTATATGTCGGCGCAACACCGTCTTGAGCGTTCGCTTGAAACGCTAAAGCTGTGACACAACTCGTGATTAGGCCCCGTTTCAACACTTTTATTTGCTCGCTTTTTTGACTTGTGTGCCGTTAAGGCTTTCATAGGTCAAAACGGTCAAAGGAGCATATCAAAACGGGTAAATTCGAAACTTGGCTCAATTATGGTGCTGCCGAGTCACATTGATTTAACAAGTTATGACCGCGCGTAAACGTCTTCATAGCGGATAATATCGTCCTCGCCCAAATACGTGCCTGTTTGAACTTCAATCAGAACCATCGGAACTTTGCCGGGGTTTTCCATGCGGTGCACGGCGCCAAGGGGAATATAAACCGACTGGTTTTCGCTGATAAGTTTGACATCCTCATTCACGGTGACCTTGGCCGTTCCTTCAACAACAATCCAATGTTCGGAACGATGATGATGGCTTTGCAGCGAGAGCGCCGCACCCGGATGGACGACAATACGTTTGACTTGGAAGCGGTCGCCAATGACCAAGCTTTCAAACCAGCCCCAAGGCCGATGATCCTTGGGAAAGGCCGTTGCTTGACGGGCCTTCTTAGACTTTAGCGCGGCGACGGCCAGCTTTACATCCTGTGCGCGGCGTGAGTCTGCGATCAAAACAGCGTCGGGCATCGCAATCGCGATAATATTGCGCAGGCCGATGCCCACAACTTCTAGGCCGTCGTCCTCAGAGCGTAGGAGCGTGTCGTCGCAATCCAATGCAATCGCGGGACCTGAGGTGGCAACACCGCGTTCATCGCGTACGGATTCGCGCAACACGGCGTCCCAGCCCCCTAGGTCTGACCAACCTTTGGCAAAGGGAACGACCGACAAATTTGGCGCGCGTTCCATTACGGCGTAATCGATTGAAATATCCTCAACACGAGCCCAAGCCTCGGGATCAAGGCGCAGAAACCCGAGGTCGGGCTTCCCTAAATCAACCGCCGCTTGGACGGGTGTTATGAGTGCGGGAGCGTGCGCTTTAAACGCCTCCAAAATTGCGCGAACGGAAAATAGAAAAATCCCCGCGTTCCAGAGGAAATTCCCAGCGTCGACCATCTCGTCCGCCTGAGCTTGATCGGGTTTTTCGACAAAACGTGTCAAAGGCATCGTCGTGAGTTCAACGTTCCCCGGTTTCTCGCGCAATTCAAGATAGCCATATCCTGTTTCGCCATGCGTGGGTTTGATCCCAAACGTAACCAACTGGCCATTTTCTGCCGCTGCGAGACCCGCTTGAACCGCTTCCCGAAACGCATCGGTGTCGGGAACAACATGGTCCGATGGCGCCACAAGCATCAACCCATTCGGGTCGGATTTTTCGAGCCACATGGCAGCGGCCAAAACGGCAGGTGCGGTGTTTTTTCCTTCCGGTTCAATTAGAATAGCGCCCGGATCCATCCCCATTTCGGCCAGTTGCTCGGTTACAATGAACCGAAAATCCGAGTTGGTGAGGATGAGGGGCGCGGTAAAATCTGTACCCGATAAGCGTTCAGCAGACGCTTGAAAAAGCGTTTTGTCACCCAGCAATGGGACAAATTGCTTGGGGTAACTCTTGCGTGACAGAGGCCAAAGACGTGTTCCAGAACCACCACAAAGTAGGACAGGTGTAATCATGATGTTTGGCCTTTTCATAATTTATTTTGCGCGCAAATCACTATCGCGCTGCTTCAAAAACCATTGGTATGTGTCTTGAACCCCGAGGTCCAACGGAATTTTGTAAGACCAACCTAGGCGCTGCAATCGACTGACGTCCATCAGTTTACGGGGCGCGCCATCCGGTTTTGTCGTGTCAAACCGCAACGCACCTTCGAAACCCACAACCTTTGCAATCGTTTCTGCGAGCTCTTTGATAGTGACGTCGGTTCCAGACCCCACGTTGATGTGGCTGAGCATTTCTTGGGTTTCGCGCTTGTAAACTTCCTCATTCAAATCCATCACGAAAAGCGAGGCTTCGGCCATATCATCCACGTGCAAAAACTCGCGCATTGGTGTTCCTGTACCCCAAATAACAACTTCGTCTGCACCGTCCTGTGCCGCGACATGCAAGCGACGCATAAGGGCCGGAACCACGTGCGAATTTTCTGGGTGGAAATTATCTCCGGGGCCATAAAGATTGGTCGGCATGACAGAGCGATAATCGACGCCATGCTGCCGATTATAGCTTTCACACAGCTTAATGCCTGCGATTTTTGCAATGGCATAGGGCTCGTTGGTTGGCTCCAGTGTTCCCGTGAGGAGGGCGTCTTCGCGCATCGGTTGCGGGGCCAGCTTTGGGTAAATACAACTCGATCCCAACTGAAGAAGTTTGGTAACGCCCGCTTCAAAGGCCTGATGAATGACGTTGCATTCGATCATGAGGTTTTCATAAATAAAGGGGGCAGGGTAGGTGTTATTGGCAATAATACCTCCCACCTTTGCGGCCGCCAAAATCACTTGATCAGGCCGTTCCTGCATCATGAAGTCCCGTACCGCACTTTGATTGGTCAGATCCAAATCGGCGCTGGTGCGGGTCACAAGCGTCAAATCGGCGCCTGCCTGCTTGCGAGCTTCCAACTGGCGCAGAATTGCACCGCCCACCATGCCGCGATGTCCAGCGAGATAAATCTTCATGGCTTAACTTTCGGTCGCAATGGGAAGGTCCATGCCATGTTGCTTCAAGAGCGAATGACGCCGTGCGGTTTTGTAATCTTCCGCCACCATTTCGGCGCACATTTCCTGCACTGTAATCTCGGGTACCCAGCCAAGGTCCTTCTTGGCTTTTGACGGATCGCCTAAAAGGCTTTCGACTTCAGCGGGGCGGAAATAGCGTGGATCAATCCGCATTATGACATCTCCAACGTTAAGCGCCGCCGCCTTGTCGCCGTCAATTTTCTCCACAATCGCAACTTCCGCCAGCCCTTCGCCCTCAAAGCGCAAGGTGATCCCCAATTCGGCAGCAGACCACGTGATGAACTGTCGAACAGAATGTTGGACGCCCGTCGCGATAACGTAATCTTCGGGCTTATCCTGCTGCAGCATCATCCACTGCATCCGCACATAATCTTTGGCGTGTCCCCAATCGCGCAACGCATCAATGTTACCCATATAGAGGCATGCCTCTTGCCCTAAAGCGATATTCGCTAGGCCACGGGTGATCTTACGGGTCACAAATGTCTCGCCGCGACGGGGACTCTCGTGATTGAACAGAATGCCGTTGCACGCATATATGCCATAGGCCTCGCGGTAATTCACGGTGATCCAATAGGCATACATTTTCGCGACCGCATAAGGAGAGCGGGGGTGGAAAGGCGTCTTTTCGGTTTGCGGGGTTTCTTGAACCAGCCCATAAAGCTCCGACGTCGACGCTTGATAAAACCGCGCTTTGTTTTCTAATTTGAGGAAGCGGATGGCTTCTAGCAAACGCAATGCGCCCAAGGCATCCACATCCGCCGTATACTCGGGGGCCTCAAAACTCACGGCAACATGCGATTGTGCACCAAGATTATAAACCTCGTCCGGCTTTACATCCTGCAGTATCCGCGTCAGGTTTGAGCTGTCCGAAAGATCCCCGTAATGGAGCTTGAATCTCGCGTGGCTTTGATGTGGATCTTCATAAATATGGTCGAGGCGCTGTGTATTAAAGGAAGACGCACGTCGCTTGATGCCGTGTACTTCATAGCCTTTTTCCAAAAGTAATTCAGCCAAGTAAGAGCCGTCTTGGCCGGTAACGCCAGTGATCAAAGCGCGTTTCGTCATGTTTTAATGCCTCAAAATACAGTGCCATTCAGTTGTTGATTTTCGTACCAGAATTTTCAACTTTCTGACACCCCCGCGTTCTGCCGTGTGAAAGATACTTGGGTCCAAGATGAAATGCATGCAAGCAGTATGATCTCAGTGGAGGCGCAGGTGTAAAAAACACTCGGGAGACGAAAGCCAAATTGCGTCAAAAGAGTTGCCGAATTTTGCGCGTATTTTTCCGTATCAGAGTTCCAAGTCCCCCAACGCCATTACGCTTTATCGCGCGATAATCTTCTCTACTTTTTTGAACGACACGCCCAAGCGATTTGTTGCTTTCACCCCCTAGGCGCATTTTCACGAATACTTCTGGAACGTAGGAGAGGTTTATTTGGCCTTTTACGAGGTAGCGTAGCATTGCGTCGTAATCGGCCGCTATTTGAAAACTCGTATCATACAGCCCCCATTTATCGAAAACCTCACGACGTAAATAGAGGGTCGGGTGTGGCGGCATCCAGCCCGTGCGTAATTTGGATGGATGATACTCACCGGAAACCCAATTTCGAATTATTTTGCTGGGGTCGGATTTTGATACATAGTGTAAGTCGCCATAAACCCCGTCAATTTCAGGGTCCTCAAATGCGCCGGCCACGGATGACAGAACGTTGTTGTGGGCAAAAACGTCGTCCGAATGCATGAGCCCGATGACGTCCCCAGTACTGCGCGCGATGCCCCGATTGATGGCATCGTATATTCCCGTATCTGGGCCGCTTTCTAGACGGGTTCGACTGTCTGAAATGGCGTCAATTATCTCTAATGTGCCATCCATAGAGCCGCCGTCTTGGATCACGTGCTCGTAGTTTTCAAATGACTGGTCCTGAACGCTTTGAACCGCCTGTTCAATTGAAAGTCGCCGATTGTAGACGGCTGTAACCACGGAAATTTTCATGCTCTAAGTCTATTTTCTTTTTGTACGGCCACGTCGCAATGGCCTGTTTTGCCAAGTTTTCTGAGGTGATGGCGCAAGCAAATAAAACTGCGGTTAGTGGCCTTACCAACAAGGTGTTTTCGGATAAGTTTTGGGCTCGTCTAAGAATCCTCTGAGCGGTCTGTGGCGGGAGCAGGTGCGCGAGTGGCGGCACTGATTTCGCCGTACAATTCGTCTGACAACTCATAGGTGATTGCGTCAAGGGAGGGGGCCAGTTGTTCGACAGAACGGGCGCTGATGATCGGATGGGTGATGGCGGGATTGCGTGCAACCCAAGCAACGGCAAGAGTCGCCGCAGAGACGTCTATTTTACCCGCGATTTCGGAGAGTTTGCGTGCTGTCTCGTGCATCCAGTCATTATTATATCGCGCGTTATACGTTTTGTTTTCGGCAAGTCGTCCACCCAATCCATTGGAATATTTACCCGTGAGCAATCCACCACCAAGGGGCGAGTATGGGGCAACATTAAAGCCTTCGCTGGACGCCATGGGCAGGATTTCTACTTCGACCTGTCGTTTCACTAGGTTGTACATCGGCTCAAGTATATCGATGCGAACCCCGTGTTTTTCAGCGATATTGGCCGCTTTCATTGTTTGCCACGCAGAAAAATTCGAAACCCCCAGATAGCGAAACAAGCCTTGCTCCTGAAGCTCAGCAAGCGTTGAAAATGTTTCCTCTAGAGAGGTGCTATCGTCCCATTTGTGTAGATATAAAACATCGATCACATCCGTCTTTAAACGTTTGCGGCTTTCGTCCAGCTGGGTGCGGATGTAAGTAGAGGCGGCCCCTGCTACAGGAGCGCATTTGGTGGCAACAACAAGGTTGTCGCGTTCCTTGGCTGTAAATTCACCTAAATATGTCTCGGACAAACCGTCCGTATAACCATAGGCCGTATCAAAGAAATTCAAGCCAGCGTCCCGACTTGCTTCAAATAATTTCTGACTCTCTTTCTTGTCCGCTTTGCCGCCGAATTGCATTGTTCCAAAGGAGTATTTCGATGCGGGTGTGCCATTGGCAGATGTAAGGATAAGCGGTTTCATTGTAACTCTCCGGAATTCTAAATCGTTTTCTTTAATGGGCACATGCAATTGGTTTGGAAAAACTATCCCAATGGGCCCAGCAAGTATAGCTTGCTGGGCCGTTATTTAGCATGGGTTCTGAAAAAAAACGGGGTCAACTAAGTGATTGGCAGAAGAAGGTTAATTGCGAAGCGAGCTATACTTTGTAGCTAGGCAATAAATGAAAAGCGTCCTTGAGCGCGTCACCCCAGCCAGTTGAAATAGCCTGATACACCAAATCCTCACTATCGATCCGCTTTTGGCGGCTGCCATCAAAAGAACCCGTTTCGTAAATCTGAAGGTCCAGCGGCAATCCCACGGATAGGTTGGATTGGATGGTGGAATCAAAGGAAACCAAAAGGAGTTTTACGCAATCCTCGAAGCTCATTTTGGGATCAAAAGCGCGCACCAGAATGGGTTTACCGTATTTGGTTTCGCCAATCTGAAAAAACGGCGTGTCGTCTGTTATTTCGATAAAATTACCTGCGGGGTAGATCATAAAGATTGTGGGTTGGCCGTCGCCGATTTGGCCGCCGAGAATAATCGATGCACCAAATTGGTCGTCTGAGGTTTGGCCCGCCGGAGAACTATCTGCAATGACCTCTTTCAAGGTGGCGCCCACAAGCCGCGCGACCTGAAACATCGTTTCTTGCCGCAGGATGCTCGGGTCACGGTCCTCAACGGTTTTTGAACGTTCTTCAAGCAAGCTAATCAAGGATTGAGTCGTCGCAAGATTGCCCGCAGTCATGATGGTAATGCAGCGCTCACCCGGGACGTTCCACGTAAACATCTTTTTGCTAACAGCAAAATTGTCCAAGCCCGCGCTGGTACGGGTGTCCGACATGAACACGAGACCTTTTTCCAGCCGCATACCAACGCAATATGTCATCTTTTCCACCTTAGGAGAGTTTAAGCACTCTCTCTATTGCTGGACTTGTAAAGATACAATCAATGTTTCATCGGCGGCACCCTGCCGTAACCCTTCAACGGGCGCGGCGTCGCGCGCGTCGCGGCCGGTGGCAATACGCACATAGCGTTCATCAGGTGATATCCCGTTCGAAATATCAAAACCAACCCAGCCTAATCCATCGACATGGGCTTCCGCCCAAGCATGGGTGGCGTCTTGGTCAACAATGTCGTTCATCATCAAATAGCCACTGACGTAGCGAGCGGGAATGCCCGCGACCCGAGCGGCCGCAATGAAAATTTGCGCGTGATCTTGGCACACACCGCGCCCGCCTGTTAGCGCGGCTTCTGCTGTAGTATTTGTTTGTGTGACGCCAAATTGATAGGGGACAGCCGCCAAAATTGCGTGCGAAAGTTCGTGCAAGCCATTGAGCTGTGAAGCATTATTGCTGACAACCTGCGACATGGCGCGAATGGCTTCCCCAGGGGTGGTTTGGGGTGTGGGTTGCTTGAAATGCCACAAGGGCGCACGGCCATAAACCATGCCCAAAACGCCGTTTTCGGGCTTGGTCAGGACAGTGCCCTCGGCGCGAATAGATAGCGTCTGAGCCCCCGGTTCGATACTGAACAAATCGACGTGGTTCTGGTAATGATCCAAATACTGCGTCTCGTGCTTGCCACCCGTAACGGTGATGTCCCAATTTAGGATTTCTTGCAGGCTTGAATCGAGCGGCCGCAAACGCACTTTTTGGAGCGCGTAGACCACGGGTGTGCTGTATGCATATTCCGTTTTATGGGCGATTTTAATTTTCATTTATCCACTGAACCGGTAATCGATTTCGATTTGCTGGGCGAGTATAGATGTATCTTTGATTACATTCCCGACAAAAACGTGCAGCCCTTCGTCGAAAATGGAGGAAATGTCGCGTTTTGTTGTTTTTGCAAGCAAGGCATCCGCCAAATCGTGGGCCACGCAGCGACTGTTATACTCATCGTCAAGGTCGGTGAGGTTTTCAACGAGTTCACCCGCACAGAACGCGAGCGAACGTGGCATTCGGGGATCTAGGATCAAAAAGCTGGCAATCGCAGGGGCCGTAAAATCATCGTCTATTGCCCAGCGAAAAGACCGGTGCGCCGACACAGAGCGTAAAATCGTTTCCCATTGCACATTGTCCATTCGACTACCGACAAAGGAAGGCGAGGGCAGCAAGGAATAGTATTTCACGTCAATGAGCCGCGCTGTCGCGTCGATACGCTCAATTGCTGTACCTAAGCGGCAAAAATTATAGATATCATTGCGTAACATGGTCCCATAAAGCGCGCCGCGCACCAGCCCAGATTGCTGTCGGATAGTGGCCAAAACGCCGGACAATTGGGTGACGGGGATTGGGTCTTTTAAGAGCTTGGCAAGTAGCATCCATGTATCGTTGACTGCGAACCAAACCTCAGATGTTAATGCCGTACGTGTTAGGCGGGCATTGTCCCTTGCGGATTTGATTGCCGACAAGACGGAACTGGAATTCGTTGCCTCGCGCAGTAAAAAATCGGTAACGCGCGCGCTGTCATAGCCATCATGGAGCGCTTCATAGGCCGCTTGATTTGCTGAGCTGACAATGATGGATTTCCACTCGGACTCCGCATCATTTGAACGTGTAAGGGCAATTCGGAATCCAGCTTCGATGAGGCGCGCTGTATTCTCCGCGCGCTCCAAATAGCGGAACATCCAATAGAGACCACCTGCGGTTTTTCCTAACATCTAGTCTTCCAATACCCATGTGTCTTTGGTGCCGCCGCCTTGTGAAGAATTCACAACCAAGGAGCCTTCTTGAAGGGCCACGCGGGTTAAACCGCCGGCCGTGATGCTCACACCTTTTGGGGACATCAAGGCAAAGGGCCGCAAATCAACGTGGCGCGGTGCGAGGCCTGAATCGGTGAAGATGGGCACAGTCGAGAGCGCCAAAGTTGGCTGGGCGATATAATTGGCGGGACGCGCTTTTAGCTTCTCTGCGAAATCAGCCAGTTCTTGTTTGCTCGCGGCGGGGCCGACCAGCATTCCGTACCCCCCAGAGCCATGAACCTCTTTGACGACCAAATCGGCAAGGTTCTCCAGAACATATTTTAAGGTATCGGGCTCTGAGCATCGGTGGGTTAGTACGTTTTTCAAAATCGCGCGCTCACCAGTATAGAACTCAATAATATCAGGCATGTAGCTGTATGTCGCCTTGTCATCCGCCACCCCCGTTCCGGGGGCGTTTGCGATTGTAATATTTCCCGCGCGGTAGATATCCATGATGCCGGGAACCCCGAGCATGGAATTCGGATTGAAGGTCAGCGGATCGAGATATTCGTCATCCACACGGCGATAGATCACATCGATCACTTTATAGCCACGCGTCGTGCGCATGGCGATATGCCCGTCGACAACCCGCAAATCATGGCCCTCAACCAGTTCAACGCCCATTTGGTCCGCAAGGAAACTATGCTCGTAATAGGCTGAGTTATGCATTCCGGGTGTGAGGACCACAACACAAGGCCTGCCTGAACAGGAGGCGGGTGCGGAGGCTTCGAGCGCGCGGCGCAGGTTCTTGGGATAGTCGCTGACCTGCTGAACTTTGATCGTGCTGAAAAGCTCTGGGAACATTTGCAACATCGTCTCGCGGTTCTCCAGCATATAGCTGACCCCGGACGGTGTGCGCGCATTATCTTCAAGAACAAAGAAATCATCCTCGCCCGTGCGCACGATATCGGTCCCCGTGATATGAGTATAAACATTCCCTGGTGGGCTAAAATCAATCATCTGCGGCAAGAACGCATCGTTTTGGGCGATCAATTCGGTCGGGATGATCCCCGCGCGCAGAATTTCCTGCCGATTATAGATGTCATGCAGGAAGGCATTGATCGCAAAGACGCGTTGTTCAATGCCTTTTGAAAGTTTGGACCATTCTTTATTGTCCAAAATTCGCGGGACCAAATCAAACGGGATCAAGCGTTCTTCTGCGTCGGATTGACCGTAAACATTGAAGGTGATCCCCGCACGGCGAAAGAATGCTTCCGCCTCTTGAGATTTTGTCATCAGGCCATCTGCGTCTTGGTCTTTGAACCATTTATCATATGTGCTGTACGGGCTACGCGCAGTGGCGTTCGAATGCATTTCGTTGAAGCAGGGGCTTTTAGATGTCATTCCTAAACGTTAGCGCCGCTTACCCAATCATAGCAATGCTGCGTATATTGTCGGCGTCTGGATATACCTTTTTCGATTAAATGTTCAGCAGAATGCGCTGAGTGGCCTTAATTTTTTGCCGAAATGGAACTTTGTCGAGCACTCAATGTGGCGCATATTTGAGGCAGTTTTATCGAGCTAAATCGCCAGACTACAGTAGGGCCCGTCCAAGGATGCGCCCTACGTCCTTCGCTTTACCAACAGCTATTCCAGATCATGGTTTGGCAAAGACCACAACGGAACCAGCACCAAGGGCAGTCCTTTAAGTACCCCAAATGAGGTGGCATGCGCGAACAGTTCATCCACGCGATTGACGTGGTGCCAACCATCTTTGAAGGGTCTGGAATTTCTGCACCGGACTTTGTTTATGATCCTAACCTCGGGAGGCCGGTTGGCGGGATATGGGGTCTACCTTCTCAAACGCAAGATCTAAAGAAAACCCTGCCGATGATCCTTCAGTGGAATGAAGCCTTTGACATTTGCTCTGACGCGCTGACGGGTGTGAACGATGCGGAATACAAACCGCTGTTCAAACTGACGGCCAAGGCCGATAAGTTGACGGACAAAGCTGATCGACGCGTTGCAAATTGCCGGCGACAACAAGTAAAACCAAGAAGTTCGGCAAATTTCGCGACGGTATGACGGGTAGAATTCCCAAGGAGCGTAGCGCGACTGTGATCTATAGTTTGCCCGTTGATGAGTGCAGCTTGGGGCATAGCAATTTGGAGACTGCGAAGTTAGGATGAAGTCACACGGATTTACTCCGTCCCGTTCTTTTTGATTGTGAGTTTCCCACATGGCACCGCCCAAAACCCCCTCCAACGACACTTCCCTCAATACTTCCGTCGAGGAATCGCAGTCAGACGCTGTTGCGCGTCGCCTAAAGGGTGAATTTGTCCGTGGGGTAAGTGGGTTTCGAAGCGTTTTGGAGGAGGACTCTGACTTTCCCGCCGAGCCAAACCGCTACCACCTTTTCGTCGCGCTCAATTGCCCATGGTGTCACCGCGTGACCCTCGCAAGAAACGTCCTTGGCCTCCAAAATAGCATCACCATGGACGTGGCTTTTCCTAACCGCACCTTGGAGGACGATCCCGTCGCGGCCAGCCTTTGGGAGTTTAATCCACAACGGATCGCAACGCTCACGGGCGCGCCGCTTCCTGAATGCACTTCAGAAACCGCAACGGGACAGCAGTTTCGTTTGGTAAAGCAAATCTATGAAGCGGAGGGCGCGTTAGAAACCAGCGTGCCGATCCTTTACGACAAGAAAACCAAGCGCATTGTGGCAAATGAAAGTGCCGAGATTATACGGATGCTCAATAGGTACGCGGGGAAACTTGGCAGCACACTGTCCGATGCTGACCGTCCGGATTTGTACCCGACGGACAACGCGCCCCTGTGTGATGAGATCGACCGTCTAAACCACCAAATCTACGTTAATATCAACAACGGGGCCTATAAGGCGGGTTTCTCTTCGAGCCAAGACGTCTATGCGACGGCCTTCGAAAACTATTTTGAGGCGCTGGGCGTGTTAGAGCAGCACCTCGCAGCAGACAATCGCCCCTACCTGACAGGTGAAACCTTTACGGAAGCTGATCTGCGCTTGTTCCCGACCCTTTTTCGCCATGACCCTGTGTACTATCTGCGGATGAAGTTGAACGGGGCCATGATTTTGGACTACCCGCATCTTTGGCGTTGGCTATGCCGTGTCTATGCACTTCAAGGTGTCGCGGACAGCAGTGCGCTGGTGCATTGTCGCCAAGGATATTTTGGACGGTCATGGAACAATGTGGTGCCGCTGGGGCCGTTTCGTCCGATGACCTACCCCGAGGCCTTTGCGCACCCAGAACTTGCGCGTTAGGCCCCCCGAAAGTAACCAAATATGCGTTGATTAAAGCATTAGCGCCTTGTTCACGAGATCGTCTTTGCCAAGATACTTTGAGACATCGACGCCACGCTCCTCCAGTGCTTCGACAAGTTCAGTCTCGCTCAATTCCTTAATCGCCTCGGTGGTCATTTTCAGGAAATTGATCTTGCGCTTGACCGGAGGGTTTGTCTCGCCAAATACGCTGCGGTTTTCAAAGGCAAACTCCTGTGCATATTTGCCCATAAAATGGGTGAGGAACGTGTTGATACTTGGCCGAACTCTTGGGTCATCGGTCATGTGTTTTGCCGAGGCGTCGAGGGACTCCAGCATCAGTTTTGACCAGCGCTCAGCCCCTTTGTCATTCATTAGTTGAATCGCATTATGCGTGTGATGAAAGTTCAGCCGGAATTCCGCACCGTGATAGAAGGGGCCGCCGCCCATCACATCAATCCACATCGCCGCTTGAGTATTTATGTGGTGGTCAATGCCGCCAACGCGGGCAAAAACCGAGGTAAACCATGCTTCGTCCGCAAAGACACGCTCGTAAAAATCAGCAACGATATTGACGATCCGATCCTGCCCCAACACGGAATACAACTGCCAGAATTGAACCGGCTTTGAGACATCATTTGCTGCCGTAAGCGAGACGATCTGGGGAAGTCTGTGTGCGTCGGGCGGAAGCACCTTTTTGGTGATCGCGGAGGTGATGTAATCCCTTTGGATTTTTTCGGACATATAGCCATGCCGCGTTGGAAATCGGGGAAACTCAAATTTGGTCACAAGCTTGTCCTTTCGCACATAGATATGGGAATGATGTGTTCGTCGGATCTATATAGGGAGCCTGACACCGCCTTAACAGGGGGGCAATTTTTGGCCTGAGTACGTAATCGGGCAGCACCAAGGGTGGTACTGCCCAAATTTTGTGGGGTGTATTGATAGCTGAACCGCTACAAAGCGACGCCGAAAATCAATCCAGCAGCAGCAGTTGCGACCATGGCGAGTGTGCCCCAGAAGATCACACGCAAGGCGCCTTTCACGATCCCAGCCCCTCCGACGGACGCGCCAAGTCCACCCAGCGTCGCAAGAGCGACAAGCGTTGCAAGTCCAACAGCGATTGGCACCTGAGACACTGGCACTAATGCGGCGACAATCAAGGGAGCACCCGCACCGATGGCGAACGTCACCGCTGACACAACTGCAGCTTGAAGAGGACGCGCAGCAACCATATCGGAAATACCGAGTTCGTCCCGAACATGCGCGCCAAGGGCGTCTTTTTCGGTGAGTTGGATGGCAACTTGGCGCGCCAAATCTTCATCCAAACCACGCTCGACATAGATACGGGCCAATTCTTCAAGTTCGGCTTCGGGTGCTTCCACCAACTCTTTGGCTTCCCGCGCGATGTCAGCCTGCTCTGCATCTGATTGCGAACTGACAGACACATACTCGCCCGCCGCCATAGACATCGCACCCGCGACGAGGCCCGCGAAGCCCGCGATCAGAATTTCGGGGTGGCCAGACCCCGCCGTTGCAACCCCGATAATCAGGCTGGCCGTTGAAACAAGGCCGTCATTCGCCCCCATGACGGCGGCACGGAGCCAGCCAATGCGATGCACAAAATGTTCTTCGTCGTGTCTTGAAATGCTCATTTGGGTTGGCCTTTTTGCTCTTACGATTTGGGGCGCGTAACGTCTTGAATTGCGGCCAAGGTAGTTTCTCGTGGTTTGATCCTCAAGGCACGAAGTGCGTTCAGAATAACCGCGACGTCAATTACTTCCTGAAACAACGCGCCCTGCACAGGCGAAAGGTATCCAAAGGCCGCGGCGATCATCCCCGCAAAGGAAAGGCCAATCCCCGCAATCACACTTTCCAATGCAATCCGCCGCGCGCCCTGCGCCACCTCGATTCCTGAAAGCAGGGGACTCAGGCGGTCAACAAGAAGCACCATGTCTGCCGCCTCGGCGGAGGCCGCCGTTCCGCGCACCCCCATCGCCACGCCAATGTTCGCCGCCGCAAGAGCTGGCGCGTCGTTCACGCCGTCACCAACCATCATCACCGGTCCGTTTTCGCGCTCTGACAAAACCAGACGAACCTTTTGATCGGGCGTCAAATCGGAGCAAACCGCGTCAAAGCCCAACCCCTCGGTTACTGCTTCAGCAACGGCGCGCCGGTCGCCCGTTGCGAGCAGGATACGTTTGATGCCCGTCCGACGAAGCCCTGTCAAAAGCTCGGAAGTGCCCGATCTCAAAGCATCGGCCATCACCAAATGACCCGCCAATTGTCCGTCCACAGCAAGGGCCACAAGGATAGCGCCCGGTTCTTGAGTGGCCGCGCTAGAACTTGATGCTCCCACTTGCTCCATCACAAAGTTTAACCCGCCAACAAGAACGCGCCGCCCGTCAACCGTACCGCGAACACCATCGCCGGGTGTCTCGACGATATCCCGCGGGATCGGCAAAACAATATCGCGCGCCTGCGCTGCGGCGACGATTGCCTGCGCGATGGGGTGTTTGGACCCTTGATCCAAAGCCGCCGCAAAATAGAGAATTTCGTCTTCCGAGAAAGCGCCATGGCTTTGGATCGACACAATCTGTGGGCGGCCATCAGTGAGCGTGCCTGTTTTGTCGAGGATCAGCGTTTGAATGCCCGCCAAAGCTTCCAGTGGTTTGGCACCCTTGATCAGGGCGCCGTAATGAGCGGCGCGCGACAATCCCGCCACTAAGGCAACAGGTACTGCCAAAATTAAAGGGCAAGGCGTCGCCACAACCAGCACGGCCACGGCACGGATTGGATCGCCGGTGAACCACCATGCTGCAGTTGCCACCACGACAGTCACCACCAGAAAAAGCAGCGAATAGCGGTCTGCCAATCGTGCCATCGGCGCTTTTGATTTCTGCGCGGCTTCGACCAATCGAACGATCCCAGCATAGGTACTCTGTGCGGCGGGGAGAGTCGCGCGCAAGTCATAGGCCTCGCCGGAATTGGTTGAACCGCTCATGATATCGTCGCCGCGCGCAAGACGCACAGGCATGGCTTCGCCCGTCAAAGCGGATTGATCGAGCATCGCGCGATCGCTCTCTAAGGTCCCATCGACGGGGGCAATATCTCCCTGCCGGATCAGGAGCAAATCGTTGGGTTTGATATCGTCCAGCGGCACCTCGTCCAACGCGCCGTTGCGATGCCGTGTTGCGGTTCGTGGCACGCGCGACAACAGATTGCTCATCTCGCGCCGCGCCCGTCCTTCGGCAAAACTTTCGAGATAGGTTCCACCCGAATACATCAAGGCCACGACGGCAGCGGCGAGAGTCTCCCCAAAAACAAGGGCCGCAGCCATTGACAGCGCAGCAACGATATCAAGTCCAACTTCGCCTTTTCGCAGACTACGGGCTATCTCGATGACAAGGGCGGCAAGAACCGGAAGCACTCCAACTGTCCATGTGTAGGTGGCCAGCTCGGTGAAATCTGCCACCAAAAGTCCGAGACCAGCAAGCAGGCCGACAAGCGCGATTGCCAAAAGGACGACGTTGAGGCGATTTGAGATCATAAGAATATCTTTCCCGAAAAAAGCCATACTCCCCCGTTGATACAGGCCGCGAGCCGCTTCAAGTTTGGAACGAGTCTAAAGTCGAATTTTCAACCCTTCAAGCAGTCCGCTTTCCCAAACTAAAGTGGACTGCGATGATTTAGCAAAGCGCAGATTGCCGCATAGCTGTGACGATCCGCACCCCAAAAGGGGTTTTGAGAATGGGGTTACTGAAGTTTCGAGGTGCCAAAACTGAGGGAGTCCGTGACGGCTTTCACCAGATCTTTGCGGCGCACGGGTTTACTTAGGCGAATATCTTCGGCGCGCAACCCGTTGCCGTGGACGGCGGCCTCGCTGGCATAACCCGTCATGAAAACGACGGAAAGATTGGGGTAGTCTCCGCGCAATGCTTTTGCGAGGGTGGTGCCCTGAAGGTTTCCGGGCATGACAATATCCGTCAAGAGCAGGTCAAAGGTAGGTTTGTTCTCGAATATTTTAAAAGCCTCATCGCCATTTTCGGCGGCCGTAACCTGAAAGCCTTCCCGTTCTAGCAATTCGCAAATATTATCGCGGACCCCTTTTTCATCTTCCGCCACAAGGATATGTGCTTTCGCCTTTTGGTCTGCAGAAATCTCAATTCTGGGCTTCTCTGGCCGGACACTATCCGACCCTAATGCGTGGAAATAGAGCTTGAAGGTTGTCCCGACACCGGGTTCGGAATAAACCTGAATTGAACCACCCGACTGCTTGATAAATCCCTGAACCATTGGCAATCCCATGCCAGACCCCTCGCCTGGACCTTTCGTCGTAAAGAACGGGTCGAAAATATTCTCCAATGTGGCGCTCGAAATGCCGACCCCCGTATCACTCACCGCCAGCATCACATAGCGGCCAGGTCGAAGGTCTTGATCTTTAGCGCTTATGTAGTCTTGATCAATCCGCACATTCGCGGTTTCAATCGTTAGTTTTCCACCGTCCGGCATCGCATCGCGCGCATTTAGAATGAGGTTAAGCAGGGCGCTGATAGTTGTGCTTTTGTCTGCCTCAACTGGCCAAAGCCCCGCCAGCAAGGAGGTTTCGACCTCAATGTTTTCCGGCAGCGTGCGGCCAATCCAATTACGTGCGCTGCGTGTAACATCGTTGATATCAAGTACCGTGGGATCAAGGGGCGCCTTACGGGCAAAGGCCAGCATACTTTGCGTAAGTTCGCCGCCCCGCTCCGTCGCTTCAAGGCAGTTTTCGATCATTTCGCGCAAATTGTCCTGCTGCAAATCCTCCAGCATTATCTCCAAGTTGCCCATGATGATCGCAAGGATATTGTTGAAATCATGCGCAACGCCCCCCGTCAGTTGCCCGATACTTTTTTGCCGCTCCGCCTGTTGCGCAATTTCTGTTTGCCGGCGAGCTTCTTGTTCCGCGCGCACCTCATTCGATACATCCAATGCAATACAATACCACGTTGTTAGACCCATTTTATTCAAATGGGGGCGGCCGCTTACATGGATCCATTTTTCCTCGCCTTGTGGCGTGCGTGCCTTCCACCGTCCAGTCCAAGCCTTTCCTGTAGTTTCGGAACTAAAAATGGCGTCTCGAAACTCCTGCGTGTGTTCTGGTGTGAAAATTTTACGGAAACTATCCATGTCATGTTCAATTTCGTGTCCATGCATGCCCCACAACTCAAAACATCCGGGGCTTATGTGCCGTATTATGCCTTTGCGTTCATTATCGAGTTCGAGTTCAAAAATCACGCCGGGTACTGCTTCGGCCACAGACTCCAACCATTGCTCGGCCACGCCTCTTTTAAGATCGCTCGCCATGCGACGCTTTGTTTCTGCGACCAATTCTGCGTTTGTTTCCCTCCAATAGTTGAGACGAAACCCGGCAACCAATATTCCCAGAAGGGAACTTACAACTGAAATGAAAATAAATCCGAACCAATTGACGGGATTTTCATGGTAGGTCGCTATGTCAATTATGGGAAGTTGGCCGCCATTTAAATAGAGACGTGATATGGCGAAAGTGCCACCCATGGCTGCCGCAAGCGTTAAAAAACCAGGGCGAACACCCCAAACCACAGTCACGACAATCGGTAGGACCGCCAAAAAGGACAAGGTGGGTGCCGCTAGGCCAAACCGGACGACACCCAGAAGGCTAAGTCCAATAAGAACGGCAATCGCAAGCGCAAAAACGTTTAGCATTGGAAAGCGTTTGCGAAGTAGCAATGCGGTTACAAAAAGCATTACCAACAACGTTTGGATTGCAGGCACAACGCCCCATCCGTACTGATAGAACCGAAGAACCATTACCACAAACCCGAAGAGCGTCACCCACAACATTACACCCACGAATTTCTCAACAACGCGCGCTTGCTTTTGTGCAGCTTTTGACGGGTTTAGATCTGGAGTATTCTCTGTGTGATCCATTCGAATACTTCCTTTTCACGGTTTTTTTCAAGGAGACGCTATTATCCCGATTAGGGGCAAACAAAAATCAACAATTCTAGAAACTATTTCAACCGATAGTTGATTGTGCGGCTTTCTGGTCGACACTTATGCCAAGAAACCCCTTTGAATTGATTTATTAACGTCAATTTTCAAAAATGCGGTGATTTTTGACTTTCTAATCGCTGAGGACCCTTGCAAGACGAATGTCGGTATTCGGCAATTGTACCTACTAGGCGCCTCTGCGATGATAGGCTTCGCTTCAGGGAGGCACACGCATGGAAAATCCAACAAAATTTGATCAAAGCCCTCTTTATCGGTGGGTCATTTTGGGTGTGTCGATGGTGATCCTTGCGGTGACGATGGGCCAGCTTGTGAATGGGTTGTCTGTGTATTTCGTGCCCATCGGCGCGACCGAAGGCTGGAGCCGTGGCGACATCGCTTTGATCAACACGTGTGGGCTTTTGGGGCTTGGTGTTGGCTCGATCCTTATGGGCTATGCTGCCGAACGTTATGGCATCCGCAAGGTTGTGCTCTTTGGCATTGTCGCGACGGGGGTTGCGATTACCGTTGCCTCGGGTGCCACGGCACTTTGGCAATTCTATTTGCTCTTTTTCTTGGCGGGGGCGCTGGGCGGCGGGGCAATTTCCGCACCGCTTATGGCACTTGTCGGGAATTGGTTTGTGGTCGGCGCGGGATTGGCAATTGGGTTGGCGTCGGCGGGGCAAGCGCTCGGGCAAGGCGGCGTACCGTTCTCGGGAGCATTTCTGATTGAGGCGCTGGGCTGGCGCGGGGCAATGATGGCACAAGGGTTGATTACCTTGGCCGTTTTGTTGCCGCTTGGCATGTTCCTGCGCGACCCACCCGTGATTGCGCATAGTGCCAAACTCTCTGACGAGACTCCGTCCGGCTTGCCGAATAGTGTGATTACCGCGTGGATTTCCTTGGCGGTGATTTTCTGTTGCACTTGTATGGCCGTCCCCCTGATGCACCTTGTTCCGCTTATCCAAGGGCGCGGATTTGAAGCCCCTCAAGCGGGTAGCGTTCTGTTTGTTATGCTGATGGTCGCGATACTTGGCCGCCTAGCGTTTGGCAAACTGACCGACCTTATCGGTGCGATCCCCTCCTACTTTCTCGCGTCTGCATGGCAGACCGTGCTGGTGCTTGGATTTGTGTTTATCGACCGTTTGGATGTGTTTTATCTCTACGCGATGATTTACGGATTTGGCTATGCGGGCGTAATGACAACCATCATTGTCACCACCCGCAATCATACGGCACCCGCCCGCCGCGCGTCTTCCCTTGGGATCATTATGGCGTTCGCTTATGCGGGGCACGGGCTTGGCGGTTGGCAGGGCGGATACTTTTTCGACCTGACGGGCAGCTACCATTGGACCTATGCGAATGCGGCCATCGCGGGCGGCATCAACCTTGCGATTGTTGCCGCTCTTTGGATCACAGTGCGCAGTCGTGCACGGGTGGTGGCTGCGTAACTTAGGCTTCCGTTGGAGCCAGTTGCGCTTCTTTCACGGCGATTTCCGCCATCGCAAGCATTGCTTCGCGCGTTTGTGCGGCGGCGATGAAACGGCCGTTGTGGCAAAAAGTTGCGCCGGCAACACCGGAGGCGGCCTCAAGGTCCGCATTGGTGAGGCCCGCCCAAGACGCGGGCAAATCGGCCCGCAATTCAAACCCCTCGTCGTTGAGGCGGATACCCATCAGCGACCAATCTTTGCCGCGAGGGTTCACAACATACAAAAGGTGATCAGCCCCCGCCTTTTTCACAGCGGAGCGGTAAGGCATGCCCATGGGCAATTCCAGAATCTTGCTCTCGCCCGCAGCGACGATGGCGGTATGAACAACAGTCTCTGCGCGCAGTTTGGCGGCACTTCTAGCGATCCGAGCCTCGACAAAAACCCGGGCCACATTAAGCGCCGTGTGGAAGGCTTCGGTTTCGGCCTCTTGACCCGTCACATCAAACACTGGCTTGAGCGTTTCGAGCAAGGCCGAGAGCGTAAGTCCCGCGAGCGGCCCCGCGATGGAAGGGCTAAGCGCTCCGTTGTCCACCAAATCGATTGGCAAAACAAAGCCCTTGTCAAACGAGGCAAAAACCAAATCCAAATCCGCTTCAGGCACGCCCGAAGCCACCAAATAGTCGCGCCCGTAATGTTTCCAAATCAGGCCAAAAGAGCTGTAGGGTTGTTCGTCGTCCCGCAAGGGGGCATCGCGCTGGTGGTGGTCGAAAATCCGAAGTTCAGCATCATAGGAGCCGCCCACATCGTAAATGATTTTGTCTTCGCTTGGGGTAATCCATTCGGGCGCGCGGCTGCGTACAATTTTGGCTTCGGGGAAGATCCGCGTCAAAATCACACTTGAGAGCAATTCATCCGCATGGAAACCACCGGAATGGGTGACAAGGTAAGTTGGGGTCATTTGGAAATCACTTTGCAAGTTTAGAGAAGAGGGCGCTTTGAGCGCCGTAGATAAGCCACATACGGGCAGGAAATCAACAGGGGCCGTGAAAGAAAACTTAGGAACCTTGGTTGCCGAGATCGTGCCCAAACGCGCGGTGGGGCTGGCGTTTTAGTCCCAAAGCGGCCCCAATTGAAACGCGCGGTTGCGCCTTTTTCAAGTGGTGCGCAATCTCGGTCCAGTGGCGATCAATCTCAGATTCGGGCGCGGCTGTGGTCCCGTAACGTGCGTGGGTTAAGTTGTGCAAGGCGGCCTCTAAGGCATCACTCTGTTCGAGGTTGTCCACTAGGGAAAGTAGGCGCGTGAGATCGTATGCTTGAGCAGCCTTCCGCGCGCTCCGAAAGGCTGCGTGGGGCGAGTTGTTATAATTCGCCCGTAAACGATGCCTGATCCTCTGAAAGCGAGCGCGGGCAAATCGGGCCCAAAGCAACCAGAGAAGCAAAGCGAGAAGCGGGGCAACAATAAGCGTTCCGATCAAGTTTTTGTCCAATGATCGTTCGACAATATTGGGTTGGGTTATGGCCACTGACAGGCCCGGAAGGTCGACCGTTTCGATGGAGTTGGTTTTGAGATTAAACCACTCAAGCGACAGGTCCGGAAGAACGGCCGTGCCCGCAGTTTGCGCAATGTAAACCACGCGTTCCTCTCGCGTCCCGGACATGACGCCGCGGTTGGAAGTCTCGGTCACCTTGGGGTCTTGCGGGTAAATAGCGACCCCATCAATATCTTCGGACCCCAAGAAGGGCGGTATGAAGAGGGGGGAAGTGCCATCAATTTTGACAATGATTTTGCGCTCAATCGAGTCGCCCTCCGCGATGGGGCCTTCTTGCGGAATGAGGGTTTGAGTGGCAGAGAGGCCCTGCGCAAGGAGCGGCGGGTTGAGGCCTTCAGCGCCTTTGGGCAGCGTGGCGTTTATTGTCAGTTCCGGTATTCTTCCCGTGAAGGTGATTTCTTGATTGGTTTCAGGGGACATATAAAAAAGGGTGACACTTTGGGCGGGAATTTGCGTTTGCCCGGCGACCATTGGGTACATCCGATAGGACCGCGTGATGCCCGACCACGTCGTTCCACTGATGACCTTGCTGGTCGGAGTAGTGGATCGCTCGGGCAGGCGAACAATCATATTTTCGGTCTCAAAGCTCGGAAATATTGGTGGTTTCGGCATGTGTGTTGGCACAAGAACCGTAACGCGCAGCACGAAGGGTTGGCCGACAGTAACGGCCTCTTCTGAAAATTCCGTGGTGATTGTCGGGGTCTGTGCGAAAGCCGCGCTTTGAAATGCCAAGAAAAGGAGCGCGAGAAAACCAGCAAGGAGCGTGCGCATCATGGGTTCCCCTCTGACGTTTCAAGCATAAATCTCGTACGTAGAAAATCGCTCACATCCGTGTCAACGCTGCGCATCCATTGCTCATCCGTCAATGTAGCTGCGGTCTCCTCGCCGCGCTCGATTTGGGTTTCCGCACCCAAGCCGCTTTCGTTGTCAAAAACCGTGTCATCTGCCCCAATGCCCGCCTCTTCGCCTGTATCTGATTGTGATTGCGTGCTTTCCACATAAGCCGCGATGGCTTGGGCGACGATCAAATTGTGTTGCGCCGCTTCATTGGTAGGGTCGCGTTCGAGCGCCTTTTTAAAAGCCCGCACACCGTCGCGATATTTTCGATTTCGCAGCAGCGCCATCCCCTCGCCCAAAGCGCCGTCGGACGTTTCAATTCGGGAATAGGCTTCTGTTGCTTCCTCATATTGCCCACTAATAAAGAGCGTATAGGCCCGCCATTCAAGGTCTTGGAAATGGGTTGCAGCCTCGGTGAAATCTTTGTTCGCATAGGCCATTTGCCCCTGCTGGTCCGGAGTGAAAAACCAGTCCTTAAGCCCACTGGCCTGTGCGCTGCGCGGGAAAGGCAGCATGAGCAGCAAGACTACCGCCCATTGCATCGTCCAACCCCGCCGAAACGTAAGTAAAATCAAGAGAGCAACAGGCCACGCCAGAAACCATCCGCGATCATTCCACGCTTGGGTTTCGTCTTCGAGAAGGGCTTTGCGATAGGCCGAAAGTACAGTGCGCTCAATTTGCTTAATATCGGAATCGTCGACGGTCATGTGGACGACGTCGCTATTGGGAATAGACTCTATTTGGGGGACTTTGAGTGTTTCGGGGCCCGCGATAAGGAAAACAACGGGCGAGCGTTCGTCGGCGTTTTCGGTGAATGCGGTCAGATTTGCAGGGTTAAAATCGTCCAACACAAAAAGGATCGCGCCAGGCGTTTCTGCACGGGAAAGTTCCGTTAATGCCAGCGTTAGAGCCGCATCCGCTCGGTCGCCTTCCTTTGGCATGGTGGCTGCCGAAAGGCCTTGCAGGTAGGAGCTTATGATACTCGGATCTTGGGTGAGGGGCGCCACGCGATGGGCGGAACCCGCGTAGGCAATCAGGGCAGTTTGCGCCCCCGAACGTTGTTTTACCAAGTCGATGATTTTGAAACTTGCACGTTGGAGGCGCGAAGGTTGTACATCGGTTTCTTCCATAGACGGTGTCACCTGAAGCGCGACGACAAGCGGGGCGGTCTGCGCCAAAAGAGGGTTTGGCATGCGGCTCCAAGTTGGGCCCGCGACCGCAAGGGTGAGCAAGGCAAGCGCGAGGGCCAGTGTGTCGATCGGATAAAAACGGCGGTCTTCGTTGGCGCCGATCAACAGGGCTTGGGCCAAATGCGGCGCGAGCCCCTCGGTGAGGGCTTGATCGGACTTTTTCTTGGGGCTAATGATCCACCACAAGCCGACGATGACGGGCAGCAATACGAGCCATTCGGGGCGGAGAAAGTGAAAGACCTCAAGCATTTTTCTGCTTTCGTTTCGCTGTGAACACCAACCAAAGGAGGGCAGAAAGGGTAAGGCAGAGAGCAACCCCGAAAGGGATATGTGAAAGCGGTTCGCGCGGTTGGAACTCTGCACTGTCGATGACACGCGGATTCAACGCATCAATGGTGTCGTATATTTCGCGCAACCCCTCGGAGTCGTCGGCAAAATAAAACTGGCCATTCGCGCGATCTGCGATTTGGATGAGAGCCTCGGTATCCACTCGCGCTTCGCCTTCGCCGTCTTCTTTGCCGATGCCGATTGTGTAAATCGAAACGCCCTGACGTGCAGCAATATCGGCGGCGTTGATTGGGCTCATACGGCTGTTTGTGTCGGCGCCGTCGCTGAGGAGAATGACGAGTTTTTGGTCAACATCGCTGCCCTGAAACGTGTTCAGAGCGAGGCCAATTGCATCGCCGATGGCCGTATGTGGCCCCGCCATGCCGACCTGTGTTTGGTTTAAAATTTCCGCCGCCGTTTCGAGGTCTTCGGTGAAGGGCACTTGTAAATAGGCGTCGCTGCCAAAAACGATGAGCGCAATACGGTCACCTTCCCGTTCAGCAATGAAATCCCCCACAACTTGCTTTACGGCATCCAGACGTTGCAGCGGTTTTCCGTCAGAGCCAATGAGGTCGCGTTCATCCATCGACCCCGAAATATCGACGGCAAGAACGACGTCGCGCGCGGAGGTTTCAATCGTGATGGGATCCCCGAGTTTTTCGGGCTGGGCAAGGCCGATCACCATCAAAACCCAAACGAGCGCACTGGCTATAAACTGCAGTTTTGTATGGCTGCGGACAATGGCACCGCTGGAATGGGGCATATCGACGGCTTGTGCCATCGAGCGAAAGAATGGCACGCGTAAGGCGGAGGAGCGTTCCTGATAGGGTGGCGCGAATTTCCAAACCAGCAGAGGGATTGGGAGCAGGAGAAACGCAAGGGGCAGGGCGAAAGATAGCATTATGCCCCTCCTCTTTTTTGTACTTTATGGGAGGTCACCCATTCTTTGGCGCGTGCGGGCAGGTCGCTGGGCATGTGCGCGGATTGATAGGGCGCGTGGATCAATGCGGTACCTGCAGCGGTGTCGGTGAAAAGTGGTTTTCCTGCGGTGCTATCGAGAAATGCGAGCCAGCTGTCACCGATTAAGCCTGCCACATCTTGCCTTGGGAAGGCCGCCAGTGCCGTTTTGCGCAGGACATTTGCAAGGGCAACGGGATCGTCACCCGCGCGTTTGAGAGCGCCGATTGCCGCGCGCCGATAGGCATTTTCGCGTCGGTATTTGAGCCAGTGATTGAGTAGAAACCCAAGGGTCGCCAAAATCGCAAGTCCTAACCAAATCCAACCGACCGTTTGGGGAAACATAGAGATATCCGCGGGAGCAGCAGGCGGAATGAGTTCGCCGTAAAGCTCGGACAGGCTCAGCGTGGAAAGGTCATCGCTCATTTGGGACCCTGCCTTTTCCCCAACAACTTAAGGAGCTGCGGCAGGGTGTCTTGGGAGCAAGTTAAGGGCAAGACTGGCAGGCCAAATTTATGTGCGAAGGTCATCAATTCTGCCAAACGTCCCGTGGTGAACTCCAGCAGTTTCTTTCGGGTTTGTGCTTCGTTGGTTTTAAGCAGGCCTTGAATTTCGCCATCTGATACAACGATTTCGATACCTTCGGGGAGCGCTTTTGAAAACGGATCAGAAATTGAGAAAAGGATCACATCGTTTTTCTGGGAAAGGGTGCGCAGCAGTTTAAATGTCTGTTCGTTCATTCCGTCAAAATCACTAAAAATCAGAACCTGCCCGTTGGTTTTGGCTAGACGGCAGGCCGCTTTGAGGGGCTCATTCAGCGACATCGTGTCAATCGAGGGCCCCTTAGCGTGGAGGGCGCAATTCGCCTTTGCGAGCGTGGCGATAAACTGGCTGAGGGCTTTGGCGTTCGCCTTTGGGCGGAGTTCGGTCATTTCGGTGTCGTTGAAGACAATACCGCCAACACGGTCGGCCTTGGCATGGATGGCTTGCGCGGCGAGGGCGGCGGCCTCGGCGGCGGTGACGGATTTCATGTTGTGTTTGCTGCCGAAAAACATCGACATGCGTTGATCAACGATCAGCAAAACCGAATGGTCGCGCTCTTCTGTATAGACCCGCACATAGGGTTCGCCGGTGCGGGCGGTGACTTTCCAGTCAATTGTGCGCACATCGTCGCCAACGGAATAGTGGCGCAATTCTTCAAAGTTGAGGCCGCGCCCTTTGAGTTTAGACGCATGTTGACCGTTGAGAATACTTTTCGAAGGTTGCGCGGGAAGAAAGGAAATCCCGCGCGCACGGGTCGCAAGCGCCCGTAGATGAGCGGCATCAACATGTATCCGAGGATCAAGTTGCTCTGTCATTACAACCCCTTACGGTAATGCCACGAGCGAGATTATCGTATCAATCACCATGTCGGGGGTGATCCCCTCGCCCTGCGCTTCATAACTCAATGCTATACGGTGGCGCAGCACGTCATGGGCGACGGCTCGCACATCGGCAGGGTCGACATAATCACGTTGAGAAAGCCACGCATGGGCGCGGCCACATTTATCGAGGGCGAGCGAGGCGCGAGGGCTTGCGCCGATTTCGATCCAGCGCGCCAAATCTTCGCTCAACGCGGCGGGTGTTCGGGTCGCGTAAACTAGGTCCGCCATATAGCGTTCCATTGCATCGGAAACGTGGATTTGTGCTATCTCGCTGCGAGCGTCGAAAATGGCGGATTGCGGGATGCTCGCGGGGGCAGCTTTTGCTCCGCCCTTGGGCTGGTTTTTGGCTTGCTCTTCGCGGCGCACAAGGCGGATCACTTCGACTTCGTCCTCAACGGGCGGATAATCGACGCGCACATGCATCATAAAGCGATCCATTTGCGCCTCGGGGAGGGGGTAGGTTCCGTCTTGCTCAATCGGATTCTGCGTCGCCATAACAATAAACAGCGGGGGCATTTTATGGGTGGTACCCGCGACCGTTACTTGGCGTTCTTCCATCGCTTCGAGGAGAGCGGCTTGCACCTTGGCGGGGGCGCGGTTGATCTCGTCAGCGAGAACGATGTTGGCGAAAATCGGACCCTGTTCAAATCGGAATTCCGCGCCGTCTTTGGTTTGGTGATAGACTTCGGTGCCCGTGACGTCTGAAGGCAGTAGGTCAGGTGTGAACTGGATGCGGCCAAACTCGGCCTCAAGGTTATTCGCCATCGCTTTTACCGCGCGCGTCTTGGCCAGTCCTGGGAGGCCTTCGATCAGTAAGTTCCCATCTGCCAGCAGGCCAATAATCAGGCGTTCTACGACAGCCTTTTGACCAATAATGGAATTGCCCATACGGGTCCTGAGGTCTTCAATCTGCTCAAAGGTGTTCATCGCGGAATGTCCTAAGTGAAAAAAGTTCTATTCAAATTTGCGGCGCGTGAGATTTGATATCAGTGGCGCCACAAGAGGTCCCCATTAGACTGGAACAGTTTTCAGGTTTAGTTGCTACCTGAAATTTCGGTAAGTCGGTCCATTACGCGCCCAAGAGAGAACGACGCCGCTTTCTGACGTGGCGGGAAACCTTTGACGGTCGCAAAAAATGTTCCAACCAATCATAGTAGGTATTGGATGTACGATAAGAGCGCTCATATGGGTCGCGAGGCAGATTGAATATCAAAGGAATACACAACTCTGTCCAAGGTTCGATCCGTGCGCGAAGGGCCGTGTATGCTTTTTGCTCAAGGGAAACGATCTTCCAGCCGCTGCAAGGAACGTTGGTAACCAATTCATGTGGTGCATAATTTCGTTGCGAACTGAACCTGCTTCGATCTTACAGGGCCAGCGAACTATCGGAGGAACGCGCCAGCCACCTTCCCAGTTGGTGTTCTTTTCGCCCAAGAAAGGCGTCATGCTGGCATCTAGCCACGTGTTCATGTGAACGCCGTTATCTGTAGAATATTGAACGATTGTGTTGTTTGCGGCAATAACGGCTCTCACTGAAAGGGCAAGAGTTGCACTTGCGCCGACCATTCGCCCAAAAATAAAGGGGCCTATAGGTTTATACATCTCATTCTCCCTATAAGTAAGGTGGATGATAACTTGAAATTCTCTTTTTTCCTCAAACACATAGCTAAAATGAATCCGCGGATGTGTTAAGGTCGCAGTCAAACACTACACTTTTTTGGACACATTTCGCTAGAATGTTTTGAAGGAAATATCCCTCCCTACTCCCTGTCGCTGAGGTCTGATTGTAGCTGGCGAAGAAATGTGTCGTTCGGGACGTTTTCAACAGCCCGATTTGCAGCCTCAAGGGCTGCGGGGTAATCCTCAAGGGCGGCATGGATGCGAATAACCATCCCCCAAGCCTGTGTTTGTTGCGGATCAAGCACAACGGCCTCCTCGAATGCGGCCAAAGCAGCATCCATATTGCGGGTCGTGAGGCCAATGCCCCCCAACACCAATTGAGCTTCAGGGAAGTCGGATTTTACGGCGAGGGAGTCTTCCCATTCGCCCATTGCATTGTTCAGATCGTCAGTCATTCGGTCGGGCATCCGCGCAATCCGCATCCCCAAGAAGTTGCGTGCGGCAGCGATGCGGACCGATTTTACGGGATCAGCAAGCATCCCTACAAGGCGTACCGAGCGTTCGGTTTCGGGCGCACCCCTTTGAACTGAAATGGCGCCTTCGCGTACGAGCGGGTCACTGTCTTCTAGTAGGGGTTCGAGGCGGCTTGCGATTTCTGGGTCTGATATGCTCGCCAAAATCTCTAGTGCCGAGGCCCGCACGATGGCGGGGAGCGATTGATACTCGGCAATCTCGATCAGATTTAAAACATTGCCCGTCGGATTGAGGCGGGCCGAAGCGAAGGTTTGCCCATAGTGGCGTGTGCGGTGTGTACTGTCTGGGAACCATGCCTCAAGCGTTTCGGCGGCCCATTTGGCGGATTTGTCGTCGTGACAATCGTTGCACGCATTCGGCGTTTCGATGCCATAGGTAAGGTCGGGGCGGGGAATACGGAACGAGTGATCGCGGCGTCCGTCGACACCCATGTAGGTGCGCTCAATCATATGACAGTTTTTACACTGCGCGCCATCGCTGCCGTCGGGGTGAAAGGTATGGGATGGATCGTCATATGTTTTGAGAGGGAGGGACACGAAATCAGGATTGCCCGCCTCGGAGTGACATTGTGTGCAAACGGCGTTGCCCTCCGCTTTCAATTCCGCGGTATGTGGATTGTGGCAATTCGTACAGGTCACACCCTTGGCGTTCATCTTGGATTGGAGGAAGGAGCCATAGACATAGACCTCGTCCAAAATCTGCCCGTCGGCATGATAGAGCGTCTCGCGCAACGGACTCAGCCGATAAGCGTCATGAAATCCGGTGCCGGGCAGGGGGTTGCCATCGCCAAACGGCTCGCGACGGGAATGACAGGTCGCGCATTGTTGCACTTCAATCTCGCCCCCTTCGGAGAGGTCGATAGTAAAGCCCGTCGCATCGATTTTGTTCCAGTCCGCCATGTCGAAATCCGAATCCGGCTCTGCCCATTTAACATGCGCTTCGCCTGGTCCGTGACAACTCTCGCAGCCAACCCCAATTTCTGCCTGCGTGCTGGCATAGGTTTTGGTTTCGGCGGAATAGTTTTTTTCAAAACCGGTTGCGTGGCATTCTGCACACCGTGCGTTCCAGTTCTTATAGGGACCGCTCCAATGGTATCCGTCACCCGCTGGTAAATCCTGTGTCGGATATAAGTGGAACCATGTTTGCCCCACTACATCCCATGCAATGTCAAACGACTGTAGGGTTCCTGGCTTGGTCTCAATCAAATACTGCTGCAACGGTGTGATGCCGACGACACCTGTAACGGGATAGGTTGTCATCTTCCCGTCAGGGCCTTCGGTGTCGATCATATAGATGTCGTCATTGCGGTAGAAACGCGTGGCAACGCCTTGGTGTGTAAAGGTCACATCCGAGAAGTCCCCCAGAATGGTTTGGGCATTGGGCTCGGTCCACGCCAAAGCATGGTGCGATCCCTCCCATTCCTCGGCGGCGGATTCATGACAGGTGGCACAAGTTTGGGTGCCAACAAATTCGGGAATAGTTTGCGCGCGTATAGAGTGTGCGCTGAAAGCAAGAACCGCTCCTATAAGAGCCGCTCGGAATAAGAGGTTGGTAAGGGGTGCCCTTAGAGGGAAGTGATGCACGGAGTTCTCCCGAAAATATCTGGCCGTATAATGATTTGCGGGAAAGGTCGCTTTTTGCCTTGGGATTGGCAAGGGATAATCGCGCGGTCAGGTTTGGGTATGTCGACAGGCCTTTCGGATTCGTGACAATTCCGCGAAGCCACACCTTGAGTCTGTGGATAACTGTTGATTTGGAGTGTTTTGGTTGGATTTCTTGCCGTGGTTGTCTAAAATTCGGGTGTTGGTCCGTGATTTTTTGCACC
>NZ_JBGFCF010000023.1:0-41871 GCF_041205445.1 Falsihalocynthiibacter sp. CO-5D18
CTTCAAGCGCGACCTTGGCTTTGAACTCTGGCGAATGGTTCTTTCGTTTTTTCATTCTGGATCACTTCTCTCATCGTGCGATCCACCTTAACAACTGGTCCGAAATTCCGCGACCACCTCTGAACCGCTGGGTCCGGTTGCGTGTGCCATTCGGCATGATCTTGGCAACCAAACATTTGTCATTATCATAGAGAACTGACTGCGGCACTGCGCCAAAGAACGCGAATGCATGAACGTGACCGTCCAACCAAGCCTCGGTGTTTGCAGCGGGATACGCTCGGACATAATATGCATCGCTATGTGGCAGATCCAAAGCAAAAAATAGGCCTTTTGCTCCACGCCACCAATGACGACGAGAGCTTCACCAAAATCCCCCTGTGCGTGTCCCGGCGGATTGCTCAAAGGCACAAACATCTCACGTGATCCACGCTTCTTGCTGCGCACATAATCTTTGACGATGGTATAGCCACCGTCGAACCCGCATTCATTGCGGAGCCGTTCAAAAATGCGCTTGGCTGTGTGGCGTTGTTTACGGGGCCGCCCTTGGTCGTCGGACAGCCAATGTTCAATCTGATCCGTAAACGCATCCAGCTTTGGGCGCTTGATTGCAGCCGTCCGCCGATATCCAGGCGGCTCAGAATACGTTAGCATCTTCGAAACGCTGTCTCGGCTAATTCCAAAGTCCCGAGCAATTTGCCGTCCGCTCAACCCATCCTGAAAGTGGGCCCGCCGTACCTTCAAATACAATTCCACAGTGAAAATCCCCAAGCCCTCCCATCAAACGAAAGGGCTAAAGTGGACGACTTTTAAGCCGCCCGCGACAACACAATGCCGCCGCTACTGTGGTCGAGTATTGCTCCGCCGATTACACGCCGTGCGCCACAAGCCGCGCCTGCTCAGCCTCTCGCATTGATACTGCGTATCAACTGCCGAGCAATGGATAACGGCTCCTGCTAAATCTCTGGTGACCTGGCCGAATGGCTGGAAGGGCAGAAAATGAAGCATGTCCGTGGGGCGCCATACCACCCACAAACGCAAGGCAAAATCGAACGATGGCACCAGACCGTGAAGAACCGTGTTCTGCTGGAAAACTATTACCTGCCCGGCGATCTCGAACGCAGATCGGAACGTTCGTCGACTATTACAACAACCAGCGCTACCACGAGAGCCTGAACAACGTCACGCCCGCCGACGTCTACTTCGGCCGGGACAAAGCCATTCTCAGAGAACGGGAGAAGATCAAAAAGCAGACTATCCGCCAACGCCGCTTGCAACATCAAAAACAAGCGGCATAATTGATCACACAAACGAACCAGAGCCTCCTGTGCTCAAACCATTCTGACGTCTAACTTTATATGACGACGGACACTAGCAAGGTATCTAGAGATTCAATTTGGGAAGTATCTTTGCAAACGAACGTAATCGTCCATACTTCAAGTCAAATTTATACTCGGGAGCCTAGGGGTGCATATCGTCAGATGTGCCACTTGGAATAGTCTGGCTTCCACATGCAAAATCGCGATCGGTAATACCCTTTTGGAGGTGGCAAAGTTGTCTGCCTTTATTGGCGAGGATAACGGATAACCTAGCCCTATCTGGATCGAAGGTCTGACGAACGCCAGTGTTGTCCATGGGGAACCGATTTTCTGGTCCGCTGTTTCTATTGCTCAAAATATGGCCAATATCCAGAATACGACACCAAAGCTGATTGCTTCGACGCTTTGCCTCAAGATTGCTTGATATCCTTGAGTTGCTCTCATTGTCCAATAGGGAGCTGTGGCTTTCGCAAATAGCAGCTGGTGTCGGTTGCTTAAAAAAGGAAATCTTCCGCATGATGATCGTCCTCGAAGAGCGGCAATTCATCTCCCGCGCCGCAGATGATCGCTATGTCCTCACGGATGACCTTTCCGTTCTTGGTTCCGATCGTTCCATGCACAATCGGATCGCTGAAGTTGCAATGCTGGTGTTGGCGGAAATGTCCGAACAAGTCTGTCTTTCCTGTCATTTGTCCGTATTGGGCGGTGACGCGCTCTTTGTTGTTGCTCAGGCTGATGCGACGAAAGGCTAATCCATTTCCGTACGAGTGGACCACCGAAGCGAAGTGGCCGATAGTTCCGTGCGAGTCTGTACCTTGACAGCATCCCAAAACACGGATGCGGCACGGTCTTCGTCCAAATTGACAGAGGCACCAAACCCAGAATTTCCGGGCATTACGGAGCTATCCGCCCCCGTCACAGGCGGGGAAGGAGCCGATGTAATAGCAGCGATCACGATCCCCTATTTGTCGGCAATGATTTTTGACAGCGACAAAGAAACCAACAAATCTCATCTTCTGGCAGCGGTCGAATTATTGCAGCAACGCGTCACAATCAATTTGCCGTAAATATAGGTTTTTTCAAAATTTTTCTGAAAACATAGCCATCACGTGTCAAATGCTCGCCAATTGTTCAAAGACTGTTTTAAAACTAATTTGAGCTAGTCGTCATTGTGTCTCAGCAAAACCATTGACCGACCTGGTTTGGAGGCCTCGAGGTTTCGCCATCATACCGAATTTTAGGTGTCCGCCCAAAATGTCAACGTCGGCCTTCTATGGGGCAATCGGGTAACGAAAGTCTGCTTTGGCGCTCTGTTGATGAGAATTCTCACTGGTGGAAAAAGTTCGGTTTGGGTCCATTTCACCCGCGATAAGAACGGCGCAAAATGGAGTTTCGTCATCGTAAACCGCGGTGCGGTGCGGCTTGTGCGAAGCGGTCGCTGGCAAGCCACATCTGATTAAGTTAGGCGTCAGAGCAACTGAAGTCCGTCAATACAGCGGACATCGGTCAACTACGCAGCATTCTAGATGCCAAGCTCTTTTACGCATTGTGAGTTGGTCGACGATCAATGATCAGTATTTTTCCATTTGATCGGGGTGAGATAAACGATGCTATCTTCAACACTGACCATCACTTCGCCATCCTGAATATTAACCTGCAGCTTCATTGAGCGGCTTGCCAGTTTCTCCAGATCACTGGTGTCCTTCTCTGAAAAATTGATGACTTGAAGGTTTTCAAACCGCGTGGTGCTGTTTTTGATCTTCTCCCACCACATCTCAGCCGTGCGGCCGCCGTAACAATAGACAATCACCTCGTTGGCTTTGCCACAGGATTGACGCACAACCTTTTCGCTCGGCAGGCCTAAGGCCACCCATAACTCCAATTCGTCACTCAAGCTTTTTTGCCAAATGTCTGGCTCGTCATCCCTTGAAAGGCCTTTAGTCAGTTCCAATTGCTCATGGGCATTCAGCGCAAAAGCGAGAATTCGCACCATTAAACGTTCATCCGTCTCTGAAGGATGTTTGGCAACGGTCAGTTTATGGGTCTCATAATAGTGACGATCCATATCGGAAACGGAAAGTTCAACTTTATAAATGGTGGCTTTTTGCGCCATGATTTTTCCCTGGATAGCGAAGATAGGGATGCCTAATGCGTCTGGTGACTTTGTGAAAGCAGATAAAAAGGCGCGAGAATAAATGGGGGGCGAATAAATACTGCCAAGTTGTTTAACTTATGAGGTAGGATAGTTGGTCCGGATGAGGATACTCCCCTCATTGCCGAGCCTGAAACCGGACCTTCATGGCATTCGCATTGACGAGCAATGGCGAGCAGCAACGAGCCCATGCCGACCAACGGGCAATGTGCTACACTGTTGGAATGAGGACAGCTAGAAAATATAAATTTCGCCAAGTGACGATAGATGATCTCGACCTGCTAAAGGAGTGGCTAGCGCGTCCGCATGTTCGCGAGTGGTGGGACTCGGATGAGCCATACGATCAAGAAGAAATAAGCGATCCTCGTGTATCTCGTTGGATCGTTTCTATGGATGAACGTCCCTTTGCCTTCATGCAGGACTATACGGTGCACGGCTGGGAAGATCATCATTTTGCCAAACTTCCCAAGGGAGCGCGAGGAATTGACCAATACATCGGTGACCCAGAAATGATTGGTGTTGGACATGGATCAGCGTTTATTGGCGCAAGAATGCAGACACTCTTTGATGAGGGTGCACCCGTCATCGCGACCGATCCTCATCCTGACAATAAGAGGGCGATTTCTGCCTATACTAAGCTGGGTTTCAAACCGTCTGGGCCACCAAAGGAAACTCAGTGGGGCTTGATCTTACCAATGCTGGCGAGGCAGTGTTCCGATGCGCCAATGGTTGCGAACACACTCGCAGAATGGAAAGACACTAGATGACCGCCTCGTCTTGTGTGGATATTTATGGACCCCGCCTTTTGGCAACGCCTTAGTTTGCGCTGGACAGGATTCACGGTTGCTGACGTATATCCGCGTACCATTCCGCGTTTCAGTTGCATATGGTTTCTCCATTTTGAGTCACTCAATGACCCCGAAAACGGACTTGTTTCAAATCTTCACCCTATGTTTTATAAGCGCAATTCGCCATTGCCGATTGACGCGCGCGACCTCACCTAGTTGAACAACCATGACCATATACTCGGCGCATGGGCCCGTCCGCGCGACAGGCAATGCCCGCTTTGCAACCGCTCAAGCCTAGCAAAGCCAACGGTCTCGGCGATTGCCCCCATTCGTATCTGTGCCATCAAAGCTAGTTTCCTAATGGCGCGGGCATGTCGGACGACTTTTACACCACTTTTAAACAACCGACGTCCTTCCATAACCGCTATTGCCATTGTACTGGCGCCATCTGCACGGCCATGCTTTATAATACAACCGACACAATAATAAGGTAGACGACACCAATGGCAGAACGTTATGAACGCCACCGCCAAGCTTGGACGCATGAAGAAATTCAAAAACTGCATCTGCTGGCAACAAAAGGGATGAGTTTGAAGGCCATTGCCAAAGCTCTCATGCGCTCTGAGGAATCGACCAAGAATAGAGCAAAGCAAGACAAGCTGAAGATTCAAAAAGTGCGCTGATATCTTGCGCACGGGTCATCATAAGAACTGGACATGATAGCTTCCTTCTGACTGATGTTTTACGCTGACGTCAGAGATTTTAGCGCGAACGTTTCCTTTCAGATCCTAGAAGAGGTACTTGGCGACGAGTGTTTCGTCTGGCCGAGAATGTCCGCTTAGCCAGAATCGAGGCCAAGTTTCTCAATTGCAGCGCAGGCCTAGTTCCTACCCTTTTGCCGACGACACGAACGGCGCTGCGTTGCAGCTTGCGCAGACCTTCGTCGAACGCGCAGCAATACAGTCGGTCGGATGTCTGTTACCGGACATTGATCGCAGTAGCCACTCATTGCGATGCGGTCCGTTGAAGCTGCCATACCCCGGGACGTTCAGCATTCCTGCACCGCGCAAGCCGAGACACAGACGCTATTGCATCGGTTTGTTTTGACTGTTGAGGGCGACGTTCCATTTATGGTGTGACCATGAAGTCAAGCGATCTAATCCAACAGCCTGGGCGCGTTTTATTGAAATAACTAAACGTATCTCCCTGACAAAATATTGTTTTTGGAAGAGGAAACCTTTCTCTTCCCCCCACGATTTATACGAACAAGTTAACTTTTTCGAATTTGGGAACGTCAATAATACCATGGACTGAAATGCGGATTTCCAGAATGACGACAAGTGCCAAAAGCGAATGCTGCATTTAGACGTTGTTGAGTTTGCAGCCACATTCGATCATCGCAGTAATCATTTTGGCGGCCTTTTGCGCAACGACCTCTGAACGTTCATCAGACATCAGACATCAGACATCAGACATCAGCCCAGCAATTGGTAATTCGACAGTTGCAAATTCGCGGCCCTCTGAGAATACGGTTCGGGTAGGTTTTTAGATTATGCCTCCGGGGTCGTGCCAAGCGACGTCATCTATGCAAGCGCAAGTTCTGCTCCGCTATGGTGCCTAGAATGCCCCCTAAAACAAGAGGTGACGACTTAAACTGATTTGCCACTATCCCAGCTTTCTTTCGCGGCAACTTTTGCAGCTAACGGCAGGTTTGAACCCAAACTGACATTGGTGAGGATCGTGCCAACGGCTCTCCGCTGAAACGAGTTTCACCCAGTTAACCGGCTTGCAAGTAGGGTATTGCACCGGCGATATCTGTATCGTCGATTACGTGAAAGTTGCTGACGCTACCTGCTCGGCGGGCCTGACCGTAGGGGGCGTATGCTGGATCTGATGCAAAACCGTCCAAGGCGTCTCGGCTGGGAAATTCAATGATTGCGATCAGTGTGCTATCTTTGTCCACCCCTTCCAACGTCTTGATATTGCCACTGCGGGACAGGTACTTCCCACCGTGCTTTTCGACTAGGTCATGAACATTCGCGGCATATTCTGGCACCCAACTGTCATCGGTAATTTTAATGTCTGCGATTAAATAAACACTCATTATCTCACTCCATTTTGAACTTTGCGCCGCTGGCGATGCACCGGAGGCTTGTTTCCAAACGATAACAAAAGACCTAACGTCTAGACTAGTCACGTGTCTGAACTACGAGATTCAGTTTCTGAACTAGGCGTGACGATCCCGAAGGTGTATTATTGGCCTAACCCGAAAGAGGAGGCTCAAAATGTCACAAGCTGGATACAAGCAATTTTGCCCCGTTGCCATGGCCGCCGAAGTGCTGTGCACGCGCTGGACAATGGTTCTGATGCGGGAACTCGTGGCTGGAACCACCAGATTCAATGACTTGCGCCGCGGCGTACCAAAGATGTCTCCCGCACTTCTATCAACACGCTTGAAAGAACTAGAGGCAGCGGGTGTCGTCGAACGTCGACTGCTAAAGTCCGAGAAAGGGATATTCGAATACCATCTTACAGAAGCTGGAAAGGATCTTCGTCCTGTTGTGGAAGCCATGGGGATATGGGGGCAAAAATGGATAGAATCTTCACTTTCATTGAAGAATCTTGATCCTTCGCTGTTGATGTGGGACATGCGCCGCAATCTCGATTCGTCGCCGCTGCCCGCTGGGCGCACCGTGGTTCAGTTTCTGTATTCAGATTTACCTTCGACAAAGAGTCACTGGTGGCTCGTCATCGAACCCGGTGGCGACGTCGATCTTTGCTGGTCCGATCCGGGGTTTGAGATCAATCTTTTTGTCACGACCGATTTACGAACGATGACAGCCATATGGATGGGTCTGGGCACAGTAGAAAGTGAGCGGGACAAGATAGAGTTTTTGGGCGAGCGCGCGGTCGCAAAGACCATGCAGATCTGGTTGGGATTAAGTCCTTTCGCAAAGCAGAAGAAGCTCGTTGCCTAACCTAAAACATAAAATACTTGCTCCGCCATAATATGATATCGGCTTTGTTCAGCACAGCAGACCTTGCCGCATAGTGTCGCGAACGACTGCTTCCAACCCATTCTGCCACCGACACCAACGGCCCAGACTAGGCCTTGTTACTCAATGTAGCGCACGGCAGGTTTGAGCCCAAAATGAACAATGCTGCGCCTTGCCCGAAAGGAAGCTATCGTCATGCAAGAGCATCGTAAGCGGAACAGGAGCCCTCGATCAATGGCTGCCAACCTGATGTTTCATTATCGGGATGCTAACGTCTCAGTTCCTTTAGCGACCAACAAACTCCAAAGCGCGGACGCCACAGGACCTGGTGCCTGATCTCGGCGTCGCAAAACAAAAATCTCGGAGTGGCGCGGGGGAAAACCTTCGACAACGAGGGGTTCGAGCGTGCCTGCTGCGATTTCATCCTGCATTAGGTGATCAGGCAATCCCCCCCAGCCTTGTCCGGACAAGATGACCTGCTTTTTTGCGGCGAAATCCGAGACCGTCCACTTACGGCCACCTGGCAGCAGGTCACGGCTTTGCTTGTTCTCTGGCCCTCCAGTCCCGGAGACAACGATTTGTGGAAACGTCTGCATGGCCGTCATGGACTTAGCTCCCGGACCAAGCCTTTTGGCAAAACGGCGCGACGCCACGGGCCGAATGGTAACCTCTGCAAAGCGTTGCGTTTCTACTTCGTCCAAGGGAACACTTTCAAGCGTCGCGATTGCAATGTCTGCGCGCTGTTCCATGAGACGTTCGATCGGGCCGCCCATTACTTCGGTCAAGAGACGAATATGGGTTGCCGGGTGGCGACGATCAATTTCCTCCAGAACCGGCAATAGGTGCTGAAGCGAGAGTGTGGCGGTGATAGCGATGCACAGTTCGGGTTCTTCACGTGCGCGCAGTCGCGCAGCCGTTGCGCCCAGTTCTCGCATCTGGGCGAGAACGCGGGACGACTCCCGAAAGAAAATTTCACCCTCTGCGGTGAGCTTGGGGCGATACGCTTCGCGGGATAACAAGGTCAGCTCAAGCTCGTCCTCCAAGAGACGGATCGCGTTACTTATCGCACTTTGAGATTTGTTCAAGCGTTCTGCAGCCTTACGGAACGTTCCGGTCGTCACGATGGCTTCGAAAGTTACAAGTTGTTCAAGCTTCATATCGATCACTAAATTAGATCATGTTGATTTAAACTTAATATTATCAGCAGAACGAGTCCGCTGCTATTGAAAAGCATCATTTCAATAGAGGGTCGAAAAAATGAAACTATATTACAAACTGGGAGCTTGCTCTCTTGCCAGCCACATCGCGCTCTGTGAGACGGGTGCGACATTCGAAATCGAGAAAGTCGACACTGATCTTGGGCGTACCGAGACTGGTAATGACTACGGCGCGATCAACCCCAACGGATATGTGCCAGCCCTTCAATTGGAGGATGGCGAGGTCCTGACTGAAGGCGCGGCGGTGTTGCAGTACATCGCAAGTTGTTTCCCCGAAGCGGGACTGGCGCCACAGACGACCACTCTGGAGCGCGCGCGCCTACAAGAAACACTCAATTGGGTCGCGGCCGAATTGCATAAAGCGTTCAGTCCGCTTTTTAATACTCAATCGTCGGATGCCGCCAAGGAAGCCGCGCGCGTTGCAGTAGCCGCTAAATTTGACCGGCTAGAGACGCAACTTTCCGATGGACGCGAATGGATTGTAGGCAGCCGGTTCTCCGTTGCTGATGCGTATCTTTTTACTGTGGCAAATTGGGCCAATTTTACTGGTATTAACCTTTCTGGCTGGCCATCTCTTGCTGAGTATATCACGCGGGTCGCGGTACGCCCCTCTGTCCTGAAAGCCATGAAATCCGAAGGGTTGGTTCAATGAATTCGGCAGATCACGCACAGGTAGTCGCGCTTATAGAAAGATATTTTGAGGGTCTCTATCACGCGGACAGTTCCGTGCTCCGTCAAGTTTTTCATCCAAACCTCGCCTATGTATGTGCGACAGAGGGAGATAAACTCTATCTTGATCTCGATACTTATATGTCGCGGGTCGACGGTCGTGTGCCGCCTGCCAAACGCGGAGATCCGCGTGATGAGGCCATCCTTGAAATTGCTTTTGGTAGCCAGAGTCTCGCTAAGGTCACGGCTCGGATGAGCATGTTGGGGCGCGATTATCTCGATTACCTGACGTTGGTCCGTCACGGTGGGGAATGGCGGATTGTCACCAAGGCTTTTACCTATATTCCGCGAAGGACGTAATCCATGCCCTATGTAAACATCAAAATTACCAGCGAAGGTGGTCCGGATGGCACCGGTCCGACCAACGAAGAGAAAGCACAGCTGATTGCAGGTGTAAGCAGCTTGCTACAAGACGTGCTGAACAAAGACCCAAAGACGACTTTTGTCGTGATTGACGAGGTTGCGCTTGAAGATTGGGGGATCGGCGGGCTGCCGGTCATGCAATACAGGACAAAGTCATGAAAACTCGGCTAAACGAACCGACATGGGGACAGCGCGTTAAGGATGGCCTATTTCCAAAGCTGCAAACAACCGTAGGGAAAGCCGATGGCGCCCGTGCGGGACTGCTCTATAATTTCAAACGCTTGGGGCGACAGCCCATTGCCATACTGTGCGAACATAACCTTGTTCGCATTTGGTGCTTTTGTCCGAGCACTTATAAAGGCTTCTGTCGGACCCAGTTCACCTATCAAGTTGTGCTTCACGCAAGTCCAAGGAGTGTTATTGTCTTCAGGAGGTCCGGTTTAGTGCGGGTTTTATGAAACAGAGCACCATATCGCTTCGTGATCTGAGAGCGGTTTTCCTGTTTTCGATAGCGCGGGGACAAGTGCTGTCCCGGTGCAAGACAATCCGCGCGTGCAAAACCAATCCAGTTTCATTTTCCGGTTTGGATGTGGTGTGATCAGGCTTGATCTGGTCGTCATTCCTGTTGGCGTTGCGTCCCAAGTATAGTCACGCGCCTTTGCCCTTGCGAATAGGGTTTCGTCTTTCCAGTCAAAATCGGGTGGCTGGTGATTGCCAGTATTGAGGTCCCCGCCGATAAGCACAGGCATATCAGGTGCAAAATCATCAATGGCATCAATCAAGCGCTCAAATTGCACGGTACGATACCTCGCGTCCGCGTTGCTTTCCAAATGTGTCGAGACGACGCAGATCGTTCCGCCATCCCTAGGCAAAATCGCAGCGATTGCCATGCGTCCCCCAACGCGAGACTGTTCTGGATCGGCGTTCAATTCATCGGAGGAAAACCAATGGCCATGATCATCAAGACGGATAAGTTTTACTGCGATGAAGGGCACAGAGCTTAAGATCGCATTGCCGTGCCAGCCGCACGCGTTGAAATTATCGCTGCAATAAGCCCGTTCTGTTGGTCCGCCCAAATCAAGCTCTTGGAATTCAACGCCAAATGCATATTGCATATTCAGCGCGTTCGCCATGACCTCAGTTGTATGTTGTTGCCCAGTCCGCGCCATGCCGTGATCGACCTCAGAAAGCAGCACGATATCGGGTTTTAAATCCGCCAGTAGCTCCGCATTTTCGAGTGGAAACAAACCACGTTCGACGTTCCATGCCACGGCTGAAATCTGCTTTGGCAAGGCCGTTTCGCAGGCGTCGCCCCCCACTTGAACGGCATTCATGCTGGGCAGAGATCGCAATAATGCGCGGTGAGATTCTGCGGTGCGTGGCGCAGTCATGATGCTGGATTTTTGGTCTGCTGTGACAAGGGGAAGCTCTGCGACATAAGTCATGTTAGGCGTCCCCCCGTTATGGCATCAAACAGGGACACGGCGTTTGGTTTTAGGGATACCCGCAGCGAACCTACGTTTATGATGTTATCTTTATCGACGTGAATGCTGATGTCTTGGCCCGCAAGAGTGCCGTGCAAAAGGCGATGCGCACCAAGCTCTTCGACAAGGGTAATGTCGATTGTAATATCTCCATTTACATCGAGAACGATATCTTCTGGACGAATACCAATCGTCACCTCCCCTGAAGTGGAGCGGTCATGCGCTGGGATCGGTTGAACCCCGATACGCAATTGCCCGTCCCTCGCAACGCCTGCCATCAAATTCATCGGTGGAGCGCCCATGAACGACGCCACGAACGTGGTTTCAGGCCTGTTGTAAACCTCGGTTGGCGTGCCGATTTGCTCAATCCGCCCTTCGTTCATCACAATAATGCGGTCCGCCATTGTCATGGCTTCTACCTGATCATGGGTCACATAAACAGCCGTCACACCAAGGCGGCGTTGGAGGGCTTTGATCTCGATCCGCATTTGTGTGCGCAACTTGGCATCGAGATTTGAGAGGGGTTCGTCGAATAAAAACAGGGCGGGATCACGTACAATAGCACGGCCCATGGCAACACGTTGACGTTGACCGCCAGAAAGCTGGCTTGGTTTGCGATCAAGGTAATCATCAAGGTTCAGCATCGCTGAGGCCTCGCGTACTTTGCGGTCAATCTCCGCCTTGGCAATCTTGCGATTTTTCAATCCGTAACCGATGTTATTGCGCACGCTCATATGCGGATACAGCGCGTAGTTTTGGAAAACCATCGCAATATCGCGGTCGGCTGGGTCGAGGTCATTCACCTGCCGTGTGCCGATGTTTAAACCCCCACTCGAGATATCTTCCAGACCCGCAATCATGCGCAGCATTGTTGATTTTCCGCATCCAGACGGGCCAACAAGAACAACAAATTCGCCATCCGGAATATCGAAACTTGCGGGGTGTACGGCGGTAAAGCCGTTGGAGTAGACCTTAGAGATCTGGGACAGAGTGACCTGAGCCATGAGATTTTCCTTATTTATCCGATTCCGTCAAACCTTTGACGAACCAGCTTTGGAAGAAGATGACGATTAAAACGGGGGGCAGAATGGCGACAAGGGCCAGCATATTTGCGCGTCCGTATTCGGGCAGGCTGGTGCCCTCGAGAGATTGCCTGATCTGCTTGATGCCACGCACGAGGGTGAACATATCCTCATCAGTGGTGATCATCGTGGGCCATAAATATTGGTTCCATCCATAGACGAACATGATGATGAACATCGCGGCAATCATCGTTCGGGAAAGCGGCACCAAAATATCGACGAAGAATTTGAACGGTCCGGCGCCATCAATGCGGGCGGCTTCCACCAGTTCTTCGGGGATGGATCGAAAGTACTGGCGGAAAAAGAAGGTCGCCGTGGCGGATGCAATCAGCGGGATGATAAGCCCTTGATACGTATTGACCATGCCAAGCTGTTGCACAATCTCATAGGACGGCAAAATACGCACCTCAAGCGGCAAGAGCAGCGTCGTGAAGATGATCCAGAACGCGAATGTCGCAAACCGCATACGGAAATAGACAATTGCATAGGCGGCCATCATGCCCAGCACAATCTTGCCAACTGCGAAGCCAAGCCCAAGGATCAGCGAGTTCCAAAGCATCCGCACGCCGGTGTTCGCGCCTGAAAACCCGTCGGCCTCAAACATTGCTTTGCGAAAGTTTTCATCAAGTTGATCGCCAATGGCGAAGCTCGGCCCGTTTTTCATGTTGAAGAGGTCCGGCATGGTGCTCATTTGCAAAAGCATCAGGACTGGCAGGATTAAAAAGGCCGCGCCAAGGATGAGGATGCCATGGTCAAAGACCAGCGACAGTTTGATCCGCGCGCGGGGGGCGGATTGGGTCACTATTTCGGTGTTCATATCGGGCCTCATGTATAGTGAATGCGGCGCTCAACGAGCCGGAATTGAAAAACAGTCATCGCCAAAACAAGCACCATCAAGACAACAGATTGCGCCGATGATCCTCCAAGGTCGTTGCCTCGGAACCCATCCACATAAACCTTGTACACAAGGGTCATCGGGTTGTTTCCTGGCTCGCCCTTCACCACCGTGTCGATGATGCCGAACGTGTCAAAAAGCGAATAGGTGATATTGGTGATCAACAGGAAAAACCCTGTTGGGGCCAGCAAGGGAAAGGTCACATCCCAAAAGCGTCCAGCGGCGGATCGATTGTCGATCATCGCGGCCTCGCGCACAGATTTGGGGATGGATTGTAGCCCTGACAGGAAGAAAATAAAGTTGACGGGGATCTGCTTCCAGACGGAAATCAAAACCATCGCGAAGGCCGTGTCGTAATAATTTACGCCAAGGGCAAAATCCCAACCAAGGCTTTTGAAGAGATCGGAGATCGGCCCCCAGCTTTGGTTGAAAAGGATCAGCCCCATCACACCCGCAACAGGAGGCGCAACGGCGTAAACCCACATCAAAAGTGTGCGGTATGTCTTGGCCCCGCGCACAACCTTGTCGGCCTTTACGGCAAGCAACAAAGCAATGCCAAGCGACAGGATGGTGACAAGTAGCGTGAAAGAAACTGTGAATATCGCAGCGCGCCCATAGGACGCGGAATTGAATAGCGATGCGTAGTTGGCAAACCCAACAAATGTTTCGCTAAATCCAAAGGGGTCTTGCAGATAGAATGACGAGCGCAGCGCATGGATGGCAGGCCAGTAGAAGAAAATGCCGATGATTGAGATCTGTGGCACGAGCAACAGGATCGGTAACCAACGGTTGGTGAAAGCAGCGCGTTTCATAGCGGGTCCTTGTGAATACGCTGATGGCCGCAGAGCGGCCATCAGGTCTTGGTATGAAAAGTGATTATTGCGCTTGAGTCTGGGCAAACTTGGCAAGCAACTCATTGCCCTCAAGTTCCATTGTCGCAAAGGCATCATCAACCGATGTCTCGCCACCAAGGATGCGGCCGAATTCACGGTTCATCACGTCACGGATTTGCACATAGAACCCCATGCGATACCCTTTTGTGTTCTCACCAGCAGGCAAAGACAATTGCTTGATGCCGATTTCTGCAGCCGGTGCGCGATCATAATACCCATCCGCTTGTGCCATTTCATAGGCTGCGATTGTGATCGGCACATAACCGGTCTCTTGGTGCCACATGTATTGAACTTCTGGGGATGTCAGGAAGTCAAAGAACGCGGCCGTTGCTTGGTTCTCTTCGTCAGATTTACCAGACATCGCAAACAACGAAGCGCCACCAATGAATGTTTGCGTCGGCTCTGTTGTGACAGATTCCCAATAGGGGAGATATGTTGCTGAGAATTCAAACGGTAGGTCTAATTTGGACAATCCACCAAAGGAGCCTGAAGACCCCAACCAAATCGCAACTTTGCCTTCTTCGAACGGTGTTTGGTTATCACCCCAACCCGCGCCATACCAAGCGTAATAGCCTGAATCCAGCCAATCTTTCACATGTGACCAATGCATTTTGATCTCGGGTGAGTTGATCAAAATTTCTGTGTCTGTACCAGTATAGCCATTGTCATTCGTGGCGAACGGCAGGTCATGGCGGGACATGAAGTTTTCCGCAAAAATCCAAGGCGAATGCGATTGCGCCAGCGGAATATACCCTGCATCAACCAAGGCCGGAGCGGTCACGGTTTCGAATTCTTCCCATGTTTTTGGTGCTTCAACACCAGCGGCTTCCATGGCTTGCAGATTGTAATACATGATCGGGGAGGAAGAGTTGAACGGCATGCCGATCATCTTGCCATCGCTATCCGCATAGAAGTAGCGCACACCGGAAATGTAGTCGTTAATATCGAAATCTACGCCATTCTCCGTCAGCAAATCTTGCACAGGGATCGTGGCACCCTTTGCGCCGATCACCGTTGCCGCGCCCGCATCGAACACTTGCAAAATGTTTGGCTGTTCGCCTGCGCGGAAGGCCGCGATGCCCGCAGTCAGCGCTTCTTCGTAAGTGCCCTTAAAGGCTGGTGTGATCTGATAGTCAGACTGGCTGGCGTTAAAGTCAGTCGCGATTTGGTTCACTGTATCACCAAGGGCGCCGCCCATTGCGTGCCACCAAGTGATTTCAGTTTGAGCAGCGACGCTGCTAGCCATCATGGACAGAGCGGCAGCAGAAAGAATTGAAACGCGGGTCATTAAGTATACTCCAGTCGAGTAAATGCCCAATTGGGCATATGTGTTTTGATGGCGCAGCCGATTAGGACGCACGCCTGCGGTAAGCGGGCCATGGATCGGCCCGACGAATTTAGATTTAGAAAACAGGGTGATCCCTGCGATGCATGCGAAGCGCACTTGCTAGCTGATAGGGTAGTTTTGTAACGGCCATATGTCAGCGGGAAATAAGTCGCAGCTTTCTCGCTAAGATAAAAACCTTTGGAACGCACGGTTTCACATCATTCCAACCTAAGCCTCTTGCTGAGATTTCCGTCGCCTACAAAGACGTCGTTAATCTGCAGGGAGCTACCCTAATCAAGCGGCAATCCACTAGGGACGGAATTCGGTATTCCAAAACGGGGATCGTTCAATGTTGTTCCCGTGAGGGCTTTCAAAAAAGCGACTATTTCGATAATTTCGCTATCGCTGAGGGCAAGGGGCACGGTGTCGCGCACGCGTCGTTGGCGGTCCATTTCGCGTGTGTCGCTTTGAATGGCAAAATCGACCTGTGAAATCCATGCGGCATCAGGCAGGACCAGTAAATCGCGGGCCCAATTAGGCTCGGCTTCAATGTGATGTCGGACAATGCCATCAAGCGTTGGGTATGCGCCATTGTGCCCGTAAGGCGCTGTTTTTTCAACATTTCTAAGCATGGGAGTGCGGAACCTATAGGCATCTTCTTGGCGGTCTGATTTTCCCATACGGCCCACATCGCGTGGCATGGGATCAAAGCGACGTGTGCGCCCAGGTCCGAACGCAGGCAGGGCAAGCGCGTGGAATTTTTGATCCGTGAGGAGGGACCCTGCGTGGCAACTAGAGCACTGCGCTTTGCCAAAGAAGAGGTTCATTCCCGCAAGTTCAAGTGTGTTTAACGCGGTCGTGTCGCCTTGAATGTACTGATCAAACGGGCTGTCGTAACTCTGCCATTCTAGCCCCATAAATGCCGCCAAAGCGTTGGCTATTTCGACGATGGTAACTTGCTCGGGGCGTTCAATGTACTCAAAGGCGTCAACGAATGCGGAACCATAGGCGGGTATGATGCGCACGCGCTTCGCGAGGATCGGCCAACCTGCATCAATGCGGTCATGAACGGCACCTGTGACTTCGTTTTCGCTTGGATTTCCGGCCATTTCAAACTGCGCGGTCAGGGGGAAAACCGCTTGGGCTGCGAGGAGCGTTTCGAGGCCCTGTGGCAGCCATTCTTCGGCGGGGCTGTCAAAGCCGTTTGCGTATTTGTCGTTGATGGAGAGGCGGCCATCGTGAAACATCGTGTGCAGGGATTTTGCGCCGAGGTTCCAGAGGGCAGGGGCGTTGCGTGGAATGCGTTTTTTGATCGCGCTGTCCCCGCTGCCTGCGGTGCGGTCAATGCCAAGCCCAACGCCACCCTCACCAATTCCAAGCGACAGGCCGTCGGACGTGCCAAACTTGGGATGATGACAGGTGGAACAGGCGATATTTCTGTTCCCTGACAGTATTTTATCGTAAAATAAAAGTTGACCAATCGCCGCCTGTTTCGCGTCAAAGACGATAAAGTCGTCTGGCGTAAGGGGCGCAGGAAGTTCGGCCAATACCGGCTGTGAAACGCACAAAAGGAGAGCGACATGCGCCAGTTTGTTTTTGCGAGTTTGATTGCGGCTAGCCCCGCCTTTGGAGGGGTGGAAGAGGGTCGCGACTTTATGGAGGCCGATAACTATTCCGCCGCGATGGAGGAGTTTTTGCCCGCCGCGCGCAGTGGCAATGCCGACGCCGAAGAGTTGATCGGCGTGATGTACGCGCTTGGACTTGGGGTTGAGCAAGACGATGTGCGGGCGTTTGAATGGTATTTGCGCGCGTCCCTCAAGGGGCATCCCGGGGCGCAATCGGGGATCGGTTGGTATTACGAGGTGGGCCGTGGTGTGGCGGCACCTGACTTGGTTCGAGGCTATATGTGGTACACGCTTTCGGCCATCGGGGGAGACCCCGACGCGGCAATTTCTCTGGAAGAGATCGTCAAAAAGATGACGCAGGCGGAAATTGAGAAGGCGCATGTTTTGGTCAATGATTACAAGGGCTGGATGTACCCGTTTCGTTAGGTGGAGGTCTTAAAACGGAAAAAGGGCGCGGCTTGAACCGCGCCCTCTGAGCTTTAGTTTAGGTCGGCCGCGCGTGCGGCATTAACTTCGACTTCTGCTTCGGCAACAGCTGTGGTCAGAGCTTCAAAGATGACGTCGCCGCGTGTGACGTTGGCTTTGAACCAGTCGTAAACAGGAGCTGCAGACACTTTGAAGGCCTCTTTTTGCTCAGGCGTTGGCACATAAAGATCGCCACCACCCGCTACGAAATCCTCATAGGCTTGGATGGATTTACGCTTTGGTGACGCGAAAGTTGCCTGTTGCAAGGCATAGAAACCGTCTACCACAACGCGGCGCATATCTTCGGGCATTTCCATGAAGGTTTCGTTGGACATCCACCAGAGGGCACCCATGTAAGCGTGGCCGTCAAGTGTGAGGTATTGCAGGCCGGCGTCTGGGAATTTCATGCCCATGATGTCTGTGATGCCGTTTTTGGAGCCTTCAACGACGCCAGTTTGGAACGAGGTAAACAGTTCTGGCCATGGGATCGGAGTCGGAGACGCGCCCATTGCTTTCACGAGTTCCTGCGGAAGATCCGCAACAACGGTCCGGATTTTCAAGCCTTCCATATCGGCGGGTTCTGCCACACGGCGTTTCGTGTTGGCAAAGTTGCGCCAGCCGCCGGTGTTGCCGATGGTCATCAAGCGGATTGCATCTCCGGAATCCTCAAGCGCCATGTCGCGCATTGTGCGGGTGAAATCGCCCGACAAAACTTGCTCGGCGATACGGTCGTCCGCCATCAGGTAGGGCAGGTCCAAAACTTGCACATAAGGGAAGATGCCCGATGCGCCGCCCGAAGTGGAAATATAGATGTCGACGGTGCCGTCGGCCACGCCTTGCAAACATTCCGCACCGTTGGAGCAGAGCTGTGTACCAATAAAGAGTTCCACCTCGATCGCGCCATTGGAGGCCGCTTCGACGTAGTTTTTGAAGACAACCAGACCATCATAGTCTTCGTCGTTTTCATTGGAATTCGCTGTTGCACGGAGCTTATAGTCAGCGGCCGTCGCAGTGAGTGCGGTCCCTGCTAGAAGCGCCGAAAGCGCGAGGGTTGTTATGGTCTTAGTGAGCATCGTGTTTCCTCCCTGAATACTCGTGGTTAATTAGCAAATCCGGTTAGTCGTGGAATTGTCATGGAAATGGCGGGGATGTAGGTGATTAGGAAAATCACAACAACTTCGACCGCCAAAAATGGCAGAATGGCGCGGGCAATGGCTTCGACACGCTCGCCAGAAACGGCGGACGCCACGAATAGGACCAAGCCCATCGGCGGGGTCGCAAGGCCAACGGTGAGGTTGACGGACATGATGATTGCAAAGTGAATCGGATCAACGCCTAGACTTATGAAAATCGGCCCCAAAATCGGCCCAAGGATAATGATGGCGGGCCCCGCATCCAAGAACATGCCTACGACAAAAAGCAGAATGTTGATTAAAAACAACAGGATGAGCGGGTTTTCCGAAAGCGAAAGGATGAACTGGGCGAGTTGCTCGGGGGCGTGGCTCAAGCTGACAACGGTTTTAAACGCCATCGCAGCCCCTACCAGCAGCATTACAACCGAAGACGTGAGGCCAGCACGTGTTAGGATGTCGGGAATGTCTTTGAGGGTAAGGGTGCGCAGAACGAAAAAGCCGATGATCAACGCGTAAGCCACGGCGACGGCTGCCGCCTCTGTCGGCGTGAAAACCCCAACCAGAATCCCGCCCAGAATGATGACGGGTGTCATCAACGGAAAGAACGCCTTGATGGAAGCTTGGCCGCGTTCGGGCCATGTGTATTTGCGGCTTGCAACGGGGAAATCGTATTTGTTGGCCATGAACTTGACCATAAGCATCAGGCCAAGTCCCACCATAATACCGGGGACAATCCCTGCAAGGAACAGCGCCGCGACGCTTTCGCCCATCACATAGGCATAGATAATCATGATGCCAGACGGGGGAATAATCGGGCCAATCACCGACGACGCGGCGGTGATGGCGGCGGCGAATTTACGGGAGTAGCCTTGTTTCTCCATCGCAGGAATCAGCATGGACCCAAGGGCCGAGGTGTCCGCAACCGCCGAGCCAGAGAGGCCTGCAAAAAGCATCGACGACAGGACGTTCACATGCGCCAAGCCGCCCCGTAGGTGCCCCATGAGGGCCTGTGCGAATTCCACAAGGCGCATGGTGATGCCACCCTTGTTCATCAATTCGCCCGCCAACATAAAGAAGGGGATCGCCATGAGAGGGAAGCTGTCCATCCCATTGTAAACGTTGCGATAAAGGAGTGTGATGTCTTTTTCTTGACCGTTCAGGAATAGAAGGATTCCGGGGGCTGCCAAAAGGCCGAAAAACACGGGTAAGCCAACCAGAAGGAAAATGAGGAAAAGGGGAAGGAACCATATAAGCATTATTCGGACCCTCCGATGGATGCGGCTTCGATGATGGGAAGGCGATCCTCGCCCCCAAAGAGTTTAACGAGTGTACGCAAAATCAACTCGATATTGACGCTCAGCAGAAGGATCACTCCAACCAAGAGGGAGGCCATCATCCAAGAGCGTGGCACGCGCAGCCATAAGGTGAAATCCAACGACATTGGCACATAAAGCGAGGCCGTTGTGAACCGTCCGCCAAATCCTGTGACTTCGCCCCAGCCGATTTGTACCGCAACCACAAGAACGATAAATGACAGCGAAAGCAGGATAAGATTTATCACGCCCGCGATCGTACGGGGCAAGGAGTACAGCAACATGTCGATGGCCACAAAACCGCCACGGCGAAACGCCGTCGGAGCCATCAGGCCAGTCATCCACATCATGCAAAACCGTGCGGCCTCATCGGGCCACGGCAGGGCGTTGTTCAAAATATACCGGAAAAAAACCTGCACCAGAATGGCGAGGACCATGAGGGCAATCGCGACTGCACCAATGGCGCGCCCGAATCGCAGGAGCGTCTCGTTCACGAGGCTTAATGGTGACACGAGCGTCAGTAATATATTCATCAGGCTCCCCCCTGTCGTTCCCTCGGAATGAGGAAACTTTTCAAACCCTATGCGGCCTGAATCTTCCCATATTTTCCACCATAAAACGTCAACGGATTGCCGTCTCGAAGTTCAACATTTTCAACTTGGCCGACAACGATGACATGATCCCCTCCAGGATGCGTGGCAACATGACGGCATTCAAAGCGCGCGAGGCAATTTTCAATTAACGGCACGCCGTGGCTGTTTGTCCGATGCTCTAGTGCCTCAAATGCGTGACCATTTTTGGCGAACCCTTCGCAAATGTGTTTGTCTTCGTCGCTCAGTATATGAATTGCAAAGTACTCGGCATTTGCGAAGTATTTATAACGACGCGATCCAATAGCAGGGGACCACAGAACCAATGCTGGGTCCAACGACAGCGACGAAAAACTGTTCGCTGTCATCCCGATAGGGCCGTCTTCTGAGGCAACGGTAACAACCGTAACCCCCGTCGAAAAACGTCCAAACGCATCGCGCAATTGACGGGCGTTGTCAGAGTCCGGTGTGAATTGGCGAGACGCAAACGCCATTACGCGACCTCACCGCCGATAGCTGCAGAATACAGACGGAACCACGTTTGCCTATCCATCTTGACTTTGAGGGCATTCGACAACGCTGCGATCCGTTTGAGGTTATTTGTGCCCATGACAGGCAAGATTTTTGCCGGATGCGCCAGAAGCCATGCCACGGCAACCGCGGCGGTGTCGACATTATTTTCTTCTGCGATTTCAACTAGGTGTGCTCCGACTTCCGTTTCGGAAACCATCAAGTCGCCGCCACCTAAGGGCGACCATGCCATGATGCGCTGATTGTTTTTCTGATGAAAGGCCATGTCGCCGTTCGTAAGGGACTCTGTCGCCGCCAAGGAGACTTCAATCTGGTTGGTGACCAGTTTTGTGTCCATACCGGATTGCAATAATTCCCAGTCCCATGGCTTGAAATTTGACACGCCGACGTCGCCAACCTTACCTGAGCGCACCAATGCGTCGAGCGCATTGCCTGTCTCAAAGTGGTCCATGAAAGCGTCGGGGCGGTGGATGAGCAAAAGATCGATGTGATCGGTCGCCATGTCGCGCAATGAATTTTCGACCGAGGCATTAATATGCGCCGCCGAAGTGTCGTAATGTTTGACCGTCGCATCCGCGTATCGGCCCATCGGCGCGACGATATCGCATTTGGTGACGATTTGCATTTGGGACCGGAGAGAGGGCGCTGCACGCAGGGCATTTCCCAGAACCGCTTCCGCTGTATAGCCGCCATAAATATCGGCCTGATCAAAAGTGGTGATGCCCTGTTCAAGGCAAGCGTTGATCTTGGCTTCGACGTGTTTGGCCGAGGTGTCTTTGTCGTCCGCAATCCGCCACATGCCATAGACAATGCGGCTTAAATTTAAGGTATCTGATAAAGCGACGCGTTCCATTAACGGCGAACTCCTGCTGCGAGAGGGGTGTTGGGGGCTTGGCTCGGGACACGGCCATAGGCCTGTGGCAACGAGCAAGTTTTGAGGTGGGGCATCACAAGTTTGCCAAAATACTCGGCCTCTTCAATGTGCGGATATCCCGAGAAAATAAACGCGCGAATGCCCATTTTTTGATAGTCTTCGATCTTGCTAAGAACCTGATCCGCAGAGCCAACAAGCGCCGCGCCACAGCCTGAGCGCGCACGGCCCACGCCTGTCCAAAGATTGGGTTCGATATAGCCAAATTCATCCGCAAGTTCGCGGTTTTTGGCCTGATGTGAAACGCCGAGGGAGGTTGAATCCAACGCGCGTTCACGGATCATGCGACCATAGTCATCGTCGAGTTTTGACGTTATATATTCCGCGTATTCCTGTGCTTCTTTTTCGGTGTCGCGCACGATCATATGAACGCGCAGGCCGTAATCCAATGTGCGGTTATACTTTTCGGCAACGGCGTTCACGGCGCGCATCCGGCCCGCCAGCTCTTCCTGCTTTTCGGGCCACATTAGGTAAACGTCGCAATGCTGTCCGCAAAGTTCAAGCGCCGCAGGGGAATAGCCGCCAAAATACAGAAGAGGGCCGCCGGTTTGGTAGGGTTTGACAGGGTCCGTTGTAAGGCCTTTGAAGTTATAAACCTCGCCTTCGTAGTTGATTTCGTCCTGTGTCCACGCTTGCTTCAGAATCTCTACGACTTCGCGGGAGCGTTGATAGCGAAAGCCACTTTCGGCCTTTTCGCCGGGAAAATCGGAGCTGATGATATTAACGGTCAAGCGACCCTCAAGCATGTGGTCGAGCGTTGCGATCGTGCGCGCCAACATGATCGGCTGCACTTCGCCGCAGCGCACGGCCGCGAGGAGATTGATGTCTGTTGTGATGGGCGCACAGCCCGCGACAAACGAGAGCGTGTCTTGGCCAACCTGATAGGATGACGGACACAGAATATTGCGAAAACCTTGCTTTTCGGCGGTTTTGACGATGTTGCTGCAATGGGCCCAGCTAGAGCGCAAATCGCCGTCCGGAACCCCTAAAAACTGGTAGTCATCCGAGCAAAGTGCGGAAAACCAAGACACTTCTGCTGCTTCCAAGCTGGGCGATGTTATTGGAACAACACTCATATCAAATCTCCCGAAGTTCGCTTCATTTTTTGCTTGCATAGCACTGTCTTTGATATAGATCAATAGTGTATCAATTATTGTTGCGGCAGACTGTCGCATGCGGAGGAAGCTCATGGTCTCGTCGAATGAGAGCCCGAATGCACTGCCAATGTATGTTCAAATAAGCGAATTGCTTATTCGGGATATCAGTGCGGGACGGTTGATGGATGGAGAGCGTTTGCCGCCCGAGCGGGCCATGGCGGACTCTCTAAATACCTCGGTTGGGACGCTGCGAAAGGCCTTGGCGATTCTCATCAAAAAGAACCTTCTGGAAAGCGTTCAGGGGTCGGGGAATTATGTGCGTCACGGTGGCGAAGTGAATAGCGTCTATTCCATGTTTCGACTTGAGCTGCTTGACGGGGGCGGGTTGCCCCGTGCCAATATTCTTGACATTCAGGCGCTGACCAAACCTTCAGATTTACCAAAGTTTGGTACGTCCGAAGCGGCAACCCGCATTCGCCGTTTGCGGTTTCTAAACAATACAGTCATCGCGATTGAAGAGATTTGGCTTGATCAAAACGCAGGCACCGTCCCTGCTGGGGCACTTTCTGACTCCCTTTATCATTTTTACCAAAAGCAACTTGGATTTTGGATTTCGCGTGCCGAAGATCGTGTGGGAATTCAAGCCGTTCCTGCGTGGGCACCGCATGAATTCGGCAAGCCCGTTGGCGAAATTTCGGGATACATTGAGCGCTTGAGTTGGGCGCAGGAGCCAGAGGCCGTTGAGTTTTCGCGCACTTGGTTTGACACAGATCGTGCGCTTTACGTGCAGCGCATTAAGTAAGGAACGAATATGACGAAGACAATCAATTACGGAATCATTGGCTGTGGCATGATGGGGCGAGAGCACCTGCGCAATATTGCGCTTTTACCCGGCACACGTGTAGCGGCGATTTTTGAACCGGACGCGGCGATGGCGAAGATTGCGGCCGGATTCGCTCCCGAAGCCACCTTTTGCGCGAGTGTCGACTACTTACTTGCGATTGAGGCGCTAGATTGCTTGGTGATCGTGAGTCCAAATTTTCTGCACCTTGAGCAACTTGAGGTGATTGCGAAAACCCGCTCGCTTCCCATTTTAGTTGAAAAACCCCTGTTCACCGACCCTGAATCGCTTTCGCGTGTCCTTGCTTTTCAAGCGTCCTATCCCGCGCCCGTTTGGGTGGCGATGGAATATCGCTACATGCCGCCAATCGCGGCGCTGCGCCAAGAGGTCGAGCAAGCGACTGGCGGGATAAAAATGCTTTCAATCCGCGAGCACCGCTTTCCATTTTTGGAAAAGGTCAACGACTGGAACCGGTTTAATGCAAAATCAGGCGGGACATTCGTTGAAAAGTGCTGTCATTTCTTCGATTTAATGCGCCTTTTAGCGGGTTCCGAGCCGACACGCATTATGGCGAGTGCGGGGCAAGACGTGAACCATCTTGATGAATCCTACGACGGAAAACCGTCCGATATTTTGGACAATGGCTATGTCATCGTGGATTTCGAAAACGGGATGCGGGCGATGTTGGAACTTTGTATGTTCGCCGAAGGATCGCGCTATCAAGAGGAAGTTAGCGTGGTTGGGTCGAAGGGAAAAATTGAGGCGCTGGTTCCGGGGCCTGGTCGTTTTTGGCCCGAGCATTTGGGCGAGGCTCCGATCCCTCAACTGATCGTTAGCCCGCGCGCCCCCAAGGGCCCAACGATGCACGAATTTCCTGTTGATCCGCGCCTGCTTGAGGCTGGCGATCACAATGGCGCCACCTATTATCAGCACGAAGGTTTTCTGGCTTTGGTGCGCGGAGAGCGTGCGACGCCTGAAGTTGGGCTTGAGGATGGCTGGAAGGCTGTGGCAATGGGAATGGCCGCCCAGTTGAGCGCGACCTCGGGGCAAACCGTGCTTTGGTCTGAGTTTATTGCTCAGAAATAATCGAACTGTCCCCACGCAAATACCACTCTATTCTGTTGGAATTTTCCCATGACCAAATCGTCCGCTGCATCCGCCACATCAATTGAGAAATCCCCCCTTGGGATTTTGGCACCCGGAGTGTTGCTGGCGGCGATGGTCGCCATGGCGGCGCAGTTTTTGTCTGATCACTACGGCGCGCCTGTGATGCTTATGGCAATTCTACTGGGCATGCCGCTTCAATTCCTCTCAGAAGACGAGCGCACCGCCCCTGGAATCCTTTTCGCCTCGCGGGTTATTTTACGCATTGGTGTGGCTTTATTGGGAATACGCGTCAGCGGCGAGATGCTGCAATTGATCGGCCCGCTCAATTTGGCGTTGATCGTTGGTAGCGTTATGGCGACGATATTGTTGTCGGTCGCGTTGGCACCTTTGGTTGGCAAGGATCGCTTGTTTGGCTTCCTGACGGGGGGATCTGTGGCGATTTGTGGGGCGTCTGCGGCGATGGCGATTAGTTCGCTTTTACCGGATCGTCCCGAAAGCGAACGCGACCTTTCGTTCGCAGTGATCTCGGTCACGCTTCTGTCCACTCTCGCGATGATTTTCTATCCGATCTTGGCGGAAGTCCTTGGCTTGGACGCAAAGTCCTCAGGGTTGTTTTTGGGCGGAACGATCCACGATGTGGCGCAGGTCGTTGGGGCGGGGTACTCGATTTCTGATGAGGTCGGGGACATTTCAACCGTTGTCAAATTGTTTCGCGTCGCACTCTTAGCACCCGTTGTATTCTTTGGGGCACTCGTTTTGCGGCATTCCGTTCCCGCAGGGGCAAAACGACCACCGCTGTTGCCGTTATTTGTCTTGGGGTTCTTGGCCCTCGCGGTTGCGAATTCCTTTCATCTCATTCCCGACGTTGTGAAAACCCCCGCTGACACGGTCTCGCGCGCCATGCTCGTAACGGCCGTCGCGGGGGTTGGAATGAAAACCTCGGTGGTGCAACTCAAAAGCGTTGGCGCAAAGGCGATGTTAATCATCGTCGCTCAAACCACGTTCCTTGCGGCGTTTGTGTTGGGGGGGATCGCCCTTTTGGGGTAAAGCTACGGTGCCAAAGACATGTCTCGATAATGATGTGCGAGGCGTGTCAGGCTGTCCTCGGTCATGTCCTCCGTTTGCCACGCCTTCACCGCTATCCCCAGAATACGTGGCAGGATCATAGGCCAAAGTTGACTATCCTCAGTGGTAAACTCCGACCAGAACGCGCCTTGCACTCCGATAATCTTGTAGGCGAGGTCTGGATCGGGCACGGGGTCCCATGCGATGGTGTCACCCAAGGACACGAAGGCGGCCCAGCTTGCGCCCCAATCGTCGGTGTCGTCGGTGTGGGCCATGTCGAGATAGGCATGTTGTGCGGGGCACATGACAACATCATAGCCGCGCCGCGCAGCTGCAAGTCCGGGGCCTTTGCCGGTCCATGTAAACAGGATCGCGTTGTTGCCGATGCCACCATTTGAGCCCTGTGCGGCCTCTTCCCATGCTGCGGGGCGTAGTCCTGCGTCGGCGACAGTCTGTGCAAGTTTGGCCATGGTCCAGCCCTGCAAATCTTGGGTGGTTTCCAGTTTATGCTCTTTCATCAAAGCGCGCGCCTTGGGCGAGCCCATCCATGTGTCCTCTGGCAGTTCATCACATCCAAGATGCAGATGCCCGAACGGGAACAGCGCGCCGACTTCGGCGACAATCGCGTTGAGCACCTCCCAAGTTTTCGGCATCGCGGGGTTCATCGCGTTGCCGTGATAGCCTTGCACGCTAACTTCCGCACCATTGTCGGCGGGGTCTCGGACATCGGGGAAAACGTAGGTCGTTGCAAGGGCGTGGGCGGGGGCTTCGATCTCAGGCAGGACCTCAATATTGAGGGCTTTGGCATGTTCAATGATCGCCTTCGCGTCCTGTTTCGAATAGCTCCCTCCGGCCTCAATCGCGCCTGAAAAGAGCGCAGGCATCAAGTGCCCTTCGCCACGTTTTTCCGTGCGTTGCCAAAGTTCGGGGAAGCAATCAATTTGAAGGCGGAAGGCTTCGTCATCGGCAAAGTGCCAATGAAAGCGATTGAGTTTCAGTATAGCCATGACATCCAGTAAATCGTGGATTGTTTGTGGCTGATAGAAATGTCGTGCCGTATCAAGATGTTGTCCGCGCCAGTTAAAGCGGGGACTGTCGGTGATCACCCCGCAGGGGACTTTGCCCGCGTGGGTGTTTCTAAGGGTCAAAAGAGTGATACCTGCGTAAAAACGTCCACCGTAGGAACTGGCGGAGACTGAAATCCCGTCAGGTTGAATATTGAGGGTATAGGCGTCTTTTGGGGAGGCATCTTGCTTGAAGACGACTGGCACCCCATCGCCGCATAAAAAGGGTTCAAACCCGCGCCGTTGGGCCAGTTGTGCCACGGCATCAAAGGCGTCGTTCGAGGCGCTGATGTGGGTAAGGTCTACGCTTTCATCTGTTGCAACAAAGGACGTGGGTTGCGGGACAAGGCGCAGGCCCGCAAAGGCGGGTGGCGCCGCTTGAGGTTTTGCGCGGAAGCCTGCGGGGGTTGGGGGCAGAGGGATTAATTCGTTTTCAACACGTAAGTAGGGCCCAAGGGGCATCCATGCGCGATTGGCCGGTTTGAAGCCGCCAGAGTATTCAAGTATCACGGTGTGGGCGACATTTTCTGCAAGGTCGGGCAGGGCGATTTCTGTATAACTGCCCGTGCCGCGAACACGATCTCCGCCCGAAGTTGCTGTGATCGGACCCATCCCCGAAAAACAGAAAATGGGAGCTTTCAAGGCGCGATCTGGTGTGAGTGTGCAGCGCATGAATTGCCCATCGAGGCGGCAAGTATAGTCCATTTATTCGACCCCAAGTTCTGAAATAAAATCATAGATGTCGGATCGGTAAAAACCCGTTGTGTATTCAATGGGGCGTCGCGTTGCGAGATAGCCTGTGCGGTCGATCTTCAACACGGCCGTTCCATCGGGTAGTTTTAGGTGGCTGGCCTCTTGGCCCGAAATATTGACGGCGGTGACCCGCTGAATGGCGCGGGTCGGGGCCTGTCGGGTTTGGCGCAGAATGGCATAGAGCGATACTTTCACACGCTCGGGAAAGGGCAAGATGTCTTGCGGTAGTGAGGAGGTTTCAAGCGCCATCGGCACGTTGCCCGCAAACCGCAAACGTTGAACCCGCGCAACTTGATCCGTGGCGGAGAGGCCAAGGGCGATCATCTCTTGAGGGCTGGGCGCGAACAACCCTGCTGACAACACCTCGCTGGTGGGGACCACCCCGCGCGCCGACATGTTTTCGGTAAAGGACACGAGGGTCGAGAGCGATTGTTTGAGTTTTTGGGTGGTGTTTCGCACAAAAGACCCCGCCCCGTGGCGCGGTTCAATCAACCCGTCCGCCACAAGTTTGGCAACAGCCTTGCGAACGGTGACGCGACTAATTCCAGCCAGTTCCGCCATGTCGCGCTCTGCAGGGAGGCGCGACCCCGGCAGGAGTTTCCCCGATGAGATAGCATTCGCAATATGACGATGTAGTTGTTGATAGCGCGGCCCATTCCCAGAATTGAACCAGTGCTCCAAAGCATAGATTTCAGAATTTTCGGTCATCGGGAATCACTCCAGTGGTATTATAAAAAAGAAACCTATTTCGATTTAAAATTGCATGCTTTGGAGTTCAATTTACCATAATATACTTGTAAAACAACAGGTTTTTGATGTCGCGCCTTTTGGTATTAAAACTGTAGAAATATTGACACCTTTTGGTATTGTTAGAGAACGCCTCTGATTCGTTGAGGTGTATCTGGGGGGATGAAATTGACAGTTGCCACGAATGTTCCAAATGAAGTGTACGCGCCTGAAGTGAAGCGGCGCAGCGTTATCTCGGAAAGCCTTTTTGCATGGCTTCTTGTGGGGCCTGCGATGATTTTCATTGGGGTGATCGTTGCGTGGCCTCTGGTCGAGACCGTCCGTCTATCCTTTATGGAGGCGGGCTTGGGCGGCGAGAAATACATCGGGACGGCCAACTACGAAGAATTACTCGCCAGCAGGAAGTTCCACCAAACAATCGTGCGGACGTTTTATTGGATGTTCCTCTCGGTGGCGCTCAAATTGGTGCTGGGAATGATTGGGGCGGTGCTGTTGAATGCCGCCGTGCCGGGGCGCGCGTTGTTTCGGGTTTTGGTCATGCCGCCTTGGGTTATTCCAATCGCGATTGGCTGTATTGGCTGGTTGTGGCTGTACAACGGGTATTTCGGCGTTCTGTCTGGGCTGGCTCAAAGGGTTGGGTTGACGGACGGGCCGTTTGAATTCTTGGCCTATAAATCCTCGGCGTTTTATTCGGCGATTGTGACGGATGTTTGGGTGGGCGTTCCTATGGTGACGCTGTTTTTCCTAGCGGCCATGCAGGGTGTGAATCGTGATCTCTATGAGGCCGCATGGGTGGATGGGGCAGGGCGTTGGTATCGCTTCCGTCGCATCACGATCCCGCAAATTATGCCTGTGATTGTGTCGATGTCGCTCTTGTCCGCGATCTTCACGTTCAACAGTTTTGAGATCATCTGGATCTTGACCGAGGGTGGCCCTCGTAGCGCGACGACGACCCTGATTGTGGACACCTATAAAACCGCCATTGGCAATTATAAATTCGGCGAAGGTTCGGCGCGGGCGGTGATTATTGTGTTGCTGCTGGGGACATTCTCGCTGGGATACTTGTTCTTCCTGAACAAGGTGAACAAGAAATATGGGGTGAAGTAAGATGATGGACCGTTACACAAAGCTACAAATGGTTGGCATCTATTTCAGTATCACGCTTTTCCTGATCTTCATGCTGCTGCCGTTCTTTGAGATGTTTATGACGTCGCTGCGCCCCTTGGAGCATCTTTTCCGCAGCCCTTACCAATTCTGGTCCGATGACTTCAGCTTTGATGCCTATAAGCAAATGTGGATCACGGTGCCTCTGCTCGGACGTTATATCTTTAACTCGATCTTCATTGCATCGTCGGTGACGGCAATCACGATGTTCTTCGTCATTCCAGCGTCTTATGCTTATGCGCGGCTCAAGTTTCCGTTCAAAAACCTCTCGCTATCCATCTTTTTGGGAGTAAACATGTTTACGGGAGCGGTCCTCTTGATCCCACTCTATCGGGTGCTGCGCAGCCTTGGCTTGCTCAACACCTATTGGGCGATGATTGTTCCGGGTGTGGCGTTCTTGATCCCGACGGGTATCTGGCTGTTGCGCTCCTACTTGGAGAAAATTCCGCGCGAATTGGAGGAGGCAGCGTTTGTCGATGGCGCGTCCCGCATGTATACTCTGCGCCGTGTGGTCTTGCCGCTGGCGACCCCAGGATTGATCGTTGTGGGCGTGGCCGTGTTTATCGGCGCCTATGCCCAGCAATTCCTCTTCGCAATCACATTCAACCAGACCCGCGAACTGCAACCCTTGCCTGCGGGCCTCTACGAATTCATCGGTTATCAATCGGTGACTTGGAACGAAATGATGGCCGCTGCCTTGGTGGGTGTGTTGCCTGTCATGGTCATCTTCTTGTTCCTGCAAAAATACCTCGTCGCTGGTCTCACAGCAGGCGCGGTCAAAGAATAATAAAAAGTTCAACCTAGGGAGACTACAAAAATGAAATCAATGAAAATTACACTCGGGGCTTTGCTACTGTCTGGCACAGCTATGGCGGCACAGGCCGATGAGGAACTGCACTTCATCATGTGTGGCGGCGAAGTGCGCGAGGCCGATCAGGCCGTTGTCGACAAGTTTGTCGCTGACCACGATGGCGTGACGGTAAACCTTGAAGCGGTGCCATGGGGGACATGCCAAGACAAATCCCTGACGTTGGCCGCTGCGGGCGATCCGCCTTCTGTGGCTTATATGGGCTCACGAACATTGCGCCAATTGGCCAATAACGACCTGATCGTTCCTGCGAACATCGATCCTGCCACGCCTTACCAACCTGGTGTTTTGAACACTGTGACGATTGAAGGAACCGCTTGGGGCTACCCACACGCGTTCTCGACAAAAGCGCTTTATATGAATTGTGACCTGATCGAAGCGTCCGGCCAAACCTGCGCCGCACCTGCGACTTGGGACGACCTTTATGCTTTGGCCGAAGGGGTTGTGAACAACACTGACGCCGCGGGCATTGGCCTTGCAGGTAAAGACTTCGACAACACAATGCACCAGTTCCTGAATTACCTCTATTCCAATGGCGGTGCGGTGGTTGATCCCGTAACGGGCGCAAACATGCTCGACAGCGAGCAAACACGCGAAACCCTTGCGTTCTATGGTAAACTTGTGAACGTTTCGCAAGACGGCCCAACGGCTTGGGAACGCGATCAGCTCAAAGATCTGTTCAACGACAACAAGATCGCGATGTATATCTCGGGTCCTTGGGGTTACGGACAGCACAACGAGAGCATCAACCAAATGGTTGCTCCTATTCCCGCAGGTCCATCGGGCGTAAGCGGCACAATCTTGATCACCGACTCGATCGTTGTGTTCAAAGGCTCAGGCCACGAAGAATTGGCGCAAGAATTGGCCCAAGCCATTACCTCTGGTGACAGCCAGTATGACCTCGACAGCACATGGGGCCTGACACCGATCCTTGACTATGCAGCCTTGGGTAAAACCGATCTGTACTACGCCGATGGCATGTGGCCCACGTTCACTGCCTCGATTGCCACAGGTGGACCAGAGCCGCTGGTTGAAGATTTCAAATCGTTGCAATCCGTATTCACAAATATGGTTCAGGGCATCATCCTTGAGGATGATACCGTTGAAAACCTTGTGACCATCGCGGGTGTTGAACTCGACGACGCTCTTTAAGAGTTGTCTCTTGTTGGGCGGCCCACGTGGCCGCCCACATTACTTTTCCCTTCTTACCTTTACGATAGGACGCATGCGCCATGGCTACGCTTGACCTGAATGCAATCAGTAAATCTTTTGGCACAGCGAAAGTGCTGCACAACATCAGTCTCGCGATCGAAGACAAGGAATTCGTTGTTTTTGTGGGCCCGTCTGGCTGTGGTAAATCCACCTTGCTGCGGATCATTGCAGGCCTAGAAGAGGCGACCAGTGGTGAAATTATCATCGAAGGCAAGGACGTTAGCAAAGCGCATCCGGTGGATCGGGGCATATCGATGGTGTTTCAGTCCTATGCGCTTTACCCGCACCTCACGGTTTTTGAAAACATCGCCTTCCCGCTGCGGGTTCAAAAAATATCCGGCTCCGAACTCAACGACCGCGTAGGCCGTGCTGCCGAAATTCTGCAACTCACGGACAAACTTCAACTCAAACCCGGGCAGCTTTCGGGCGGCCAACGCCAGCGTGTCGCCATCGGGCGCTCGATTGTGCGTAACCCCAAAGTGTTCCTGTTTGATGAGCCGCTCTCAAACCTAGATGCCGCTTTGCGGGGCGACATGCGGGTCGAGTTGAGTCAATTGCACCGTCAACTCGATGCGACCATGGTTTATGTGACCCACGATCAGGTCGAAGCGATGACGATGGCCGACCGCATTGTTGTATTAAACGCGGGGCGTGTTGAGCAATTTGGCTCGCCAATGGAATTGTATCACCACCCTGCCACGAAATTTGTCGCAAGCTTCATCGGTCAGCCGAATATGAATTTCATCCCCGCTGAGGTTACTTCTGTACGCGATGGATTGTCGGTTGAGCTAGAGGGCGGTCACAAAATGACTCTCCCCGTGAACACCAGCACCGTACACGTCGGCGACCGCGTTGAGGTGGGTATTCGCCCCGAGAATGTCGCGCTGGGAGAGAGTGGTTTAGACGTAAACGTGCGCGTCCTTGAACGCTTGGGCGGGGTGTCGATCACCCATGGCACTGTGGGCGACGGAACTCGGTTTAGTGCGTCGCTACCGGGAGATGTGCCCATCATTGAGGGCAAAAATATCATCCTGTCGATCAACCCACAGGATTGCCATGTGTTTGACGCTCAAGGCGATGTCTTGCGCCGCCAATCCGCACCGGAACTCGTATCATGAGAGTTGTAACTGCAGGTATTGGGCTTCGCGCTGGGCATGTTCTTTCGATCTTGAAAGAGTCCATGCCGGAAATTGAATTCGTCGGGTATTTCGATCCACAACCGACCTATCTTCATATGATCGGCGAGGATGTGCCGCGGTTTGATGACGTGGCCGATATGCTGGCCCAAACCAAGCCGGATTTGTTTTTTGTCGGGTCGCCCAACAGCTTCCACCTGGAGCATATCAAGCTCGGCCTTGCGGCGGGTGTGCGGATTTTCACCGAGAAACCCGTCGTGACCACCAAAGATGACACGATGGAATTGGCCCAGCTTCTGGCGCAATACGGTATCGATCAAGTGATGGTTGGCCTTGTGCTGCGCTACTCGCAACATATGGTGGATTTGCGCGCCATTCTGGACCGCTTGGGGCCGATCACCTCGCTTGAGGCGAACGAGCATATCGCGCCCTATCACGGTGCGTTCTTTATGCGCGATTGGCGGCGGATGATAAAATGGTCGGGCGGATTTATGCTCGAAAAATGCTGCCACGACATTGATATTTATAACATGGTCACGGGCTCTCGTCCGACGCGGGTGGCAAGTTTTGGTGGCCGCAAATCCTTTGTTCCCGAATTTGCACCCACGTCAAACACCGAGAACGAGATCATGCATCGCAAAACCAGTGCATGGGAGAGCGTTCCTGATGCCTTCCATTCGGATGGCGATATCATCGACTATCAAACCGCGATTTTGCAATATGAAACGGGCGCGAGTTTGGCCTTTCATACCAATCTGAACACGCCCGACGAGCATCGGCGTTTCTGTGTGATGGGGGCGCTGGGCATGGCCGAAGGCGACTTCGTACGCGGCTATCTCAAGGCCACCGCGCGCGACGGGGAAACAATTGCCGATCATGACTATACCAAGGGCGACCCTGCGAAAATGTCGGCGCATTACGGCGCGGATCATATGATGGTCAGCGATATTGCAGCGTTTTTGCGCGGTGAAACCAAAAGCTTACCTGTGGGCGTTGTTGATGCGCTTGAAGCGGGGCTTGTGGCAATGGCTTTGGATCAGGCCCGCGTTGCGGGTGGAATAGTAGATTTGTCCGAAACTTGGGCGGAATTTGACAGTTGGAAATTAAGGGCATGAGCATGGAACACGTAATCGCAGGCCAACATATGGCCAAAGAAACAGCTCAGGCGCGGAATGTTTTCTGCCGCGCCGCGTCACAAGCCGTGGATGTTGCGTCTTTGGTCGACACCAAAGCGATTTACACGATTGCGCGTGGTTCCTCTGACGCGGCGGCCAATATCCTGTCGTATGAGATGATGCGCGAGTTGAGCATTCCAGTGACCTCCCTGCCACCGTCGGTTTTTTCCGTCGGGCAGGGCGTTCAAATGGACGGCGCTTCGGTTCTTGTGATTTCGCAATCGGGTGCGAGTGATGATTTGGTGCGTTCGGCCAAAGGGGCTGCCGCGCACGGCGCCTCGGTGGTTGCCATCACAAATCAGCCCAACTCAGCAGTAGAAGTCGCCGCGCATACGACGGTAGCGATTGGCGCGGGACCAGAGCTTGCGGTCCCAGCGACGAAAACCGTTGTCGGGTCCATTGGCGCTGGGATGGCACTGCTCTCGTCGCTTAGCCCTACTTACCGCGAACGTGCGCAAGCTTCTGTGGAAACCCTTAAGACCGCGACGACCATTCATCCCCATTCCGAAGCACTAAAATCCGCTTTGCTGCGGGCGCGAAATATCTATGTGATTGGCCGTGATACGGGTTATGGCACTGCTATCGAGACTTCGCTGAAACTTAAGGAATGTTGTGCTTTGCATGCGGAGGCTTACTCGTCGTCTGAAGTGCTGCACGGCCCGCTTGAACTCGCGACAAACCCGCTTATGGTCCTGATCTTGGACACGGGTTTGTCCAGCACAAAAGACAGTTTGGACCAAGCAGAAGCCCGTTTTCGGGGGGTAGGTTGTGACGTGCATCGCATCAGTCCCGCCGATGTTGGGGTTGAGGGGTTGACCCCTGCGGCGAGTGCCGCGCTCCTCCTGACGCTCATGTATTCGGTGATTTTAGAAACGGCATTGGCGCTGGGCTTAAACCCTGATGCTCCGACCACTCTTTCGAAGGTAACACAAACCACATGACCGATTTGAACGCCCTTGGCCGCTGGGCCACTTGGACCGAAATCCATCAACAACCTGATATTTGGCGCGATTGGGGGCAAGCATTGGACGTGGCGGGTCTGCGTGCGTGGATTGCGTCACTGGACGTTGAGGAAGTTTGGTTTTGTGGCGCGGGAACAAGCGCCTATATTGGCGACATTGTCGCGGCGGGCTTGGAGGGGAAACGGTTTAGGTCCGTTCCGACCACAGATATTGTCAGCCGTCCGCAGGCGTTTTTGTCTGGGGTTCGCCCGCTTGTTGTCAGTTTTGGACGCTCTGGGAATAGCACTGAAAGTATCGGGACATTGGACGCGTTAGATGCCCTAGCGCCGACTGCGCCACGTTTACATATCACCTGTAATCGCGATGGCGCATTGGCCACGCGGCCCAGTTCGGGGCCACTCAAGGTTATTGTATTACCAGATGCGACCCATGACGCGGGTTTCGCTATGACCAGCAGTTTCTCTACGATGCTTTTGACCACATTGGCGTTGTTTGATACGCCCTGTAATGTGGTGGAACGTTTCGCTGCCTTGTCGGATCAATTGCGCGATCTTTTGCCTTTGATGGGGGCGGAAACGCCTCTCCCTGAGCGCGCGGTTTATGTGGGATCGGGGGCGCTGGCCTTCGCCGCCCGTGAAGCCGCGCTCAAAGTTATGGAACTGTCTGCGGGACAAATCCCTGCGCTCTGGGATAGTTCGCTTGGGTTTCGCCACGGTCCAAAATCCTTCGTGACCGATACTACGGCGATCACGGTTTTCGTCAGCCCAGAATCCCCTGCAAATGCCTATGATATGGACCTTGTTGCAGAGCTGCGCAGTCAGTTCCCCAGAGCACGCGTGCAGGCCGTTGGAGTTGGCGGCGACCTTGATATTGCTATGCCGTTTGGGGCAGTTTGGGCTGCTCCGTTGTGTGTGGCATCCGCGCAAAGCGCTGGGGTGCAATGGGCCGAAGCTTTGGGCCTGAATGTTGATGACCCTTTCACTGGTCGCGGCACGCTTAGTCGTGTAGTTGCGGGCGTAAAGCTATATCCGGTGGTGAAATGAGAGCAGCAGGCATAGATTTGGGGGGCACCAAGATCGAACTCCAAGTTTTTGGCGACGATTGGGAGGTTGTCGCGCGCAAACGTGTGCCGACCCCGCAAACCTATGACGCGCTTATTGCGGCTTTAGCGGGGCTTGTGACGTGGACTGATACCCAAGCTGGCTATCAGGTTCCGCTGGGAATTGGCGCGGCGGGCTTGATCAATCCTGCGACGGAATTGGCGCTTACGGCCAACCTTTGTGCAACGGGGCGTCCCCTTCATCGGGATGTTGAACGCGCGGCGGGGCGTGAGGTTGTTTTCATCAACGACTGTCGTGCTTTGGCTCTTTCGGAATCGATTTTTGGCGCGGGAAAAGGGCATCGGACGGTCATGTCCCTGATCTTGGGAACGGGAGTTGGCGGCGGCGTTGCCATTGGAGGCGACATCCATGCGGGTCCCACGATGACCGGTGGCGAATTTGGCCATATGTCAGCGCCTGCGCACCTTGTGGAGCAATACGGTTTGCCCATCGTGCAATGTGGCTGTGGACGTCGTGGTTGTAGCGAGACTTATATTGCGGGTCCGGGAATGAGCCGAATTGCCGAAACGATCATGGGGGCACGCGTAAGCCCGCCAGACATTATCGCACAACGTGCAACGGATCTGTTGGCGCAACGCGTTTGGGAGATTTGGTGTGCCTTTACAGCAGATCTTCTGTGCAACCTTACTTTGGCTGTTGATCCAGATGTGATCGTCATTGGTGGTGGCCTGTCCAAAATTGACGGTGCGATTGAAGCGCTCACGGCGGCGACCCAAAACGCTCAATTTGGCGACTTTGCCATACCTGCGATTGTTTTGGCGCAGGGCGGTGATGCGAGTGGCGCACGCGGTGCGGCCTATGCTGGCTTTCAGCATCAACAGGCGCAGGCGTTTGATCTTGGTACTTCTGAACACGCGAAGGGGGAATGATGGCGCTTTGGTTGCAACCAGAAAAGCTTTTTACAGGGCATGAGATTTTGACACATGCAAGCCTACGTGTTGAAGCAGGGGTCATTGTTGAAGTTACATCGGACCCTTTGCCCAAAGCGGAATACGCGCGGCCAATTAAGGGGCTTGTAACGCCAGGATTTGTGGATTTGCAAGTCAACGGTGGCGGAGATGTCCTTTTAAATCAGACGCCTACACGTGAAGGAATGCAGACGATTGCCGAGGCGCATCGCAGTTTTGGCACGGTTGCGATCATGCCCACGGTCATCACCGATGGGCCGGACGTGATGGATGCTGTGGCCAAGGCTGCGGTGACAGCACAGGGCGATCGAAGCATTATGGGGCTGCATATTGAGGGGCCCCATATTTCGCTGGAACGGCGCGGAACGCATCTGGGCGCGTTCGTTAGGCCCATGGATGAGCGCACCCTTTCGGTTGTGGCGCGGCTTCGCAAAGCGGGCATTCCTGTAATGATTACTCTCGCACCTGAAGCCACAAAACCTAAGTATATCTCGCAACTTGCGGCTCTGGGCGCGGTTGTTTCCCTTGGGCACACGGCGGCCACGGCAGAGCAAATGGCGGTGGCGATCAAGGCCGGCGCGCGCTGTGCGACGCATTTGTTTAATGCCATGTCGCCGATGCTCGGACGTGAGCCGGGGGCGGTCGGGTCGGTTATCAATTCCGACCTCTATTCTGGAATTATCTGCGATGGCTTCCATGTCGCTGACGAAATGATCGGGCTTGCCGTTCGCGCACGCCCCATACGCGACCGTATGTTTCTGGTTTCCGATGCCATGGCGACGGTTGGTGGCCAAGATCATTTCGAACTTTACGGAAAGAATATTTACCTGCGCGAAGGCATGTTGGTCAACTCGGAAGGCAGCCTTGCGGGTGCGCATGTGACTCAAGCCGAGGGCGTGAAACGTTTGGTTGAGCGCACAGGAACGCCCCTCCTTGAGGCGCTGAAAATGGCGACTTCGACACCTGCTGCCTGTATGGGGTTGAAGCATTTAGGGCAGCTTGAGGGGCGCGTTTTAGAGGATGTTCTGGTCTTGCGCGATGATTTGACAGTGCGAGGAACCTTGGCGGAATTTACTGGCGAATTGGTTTAAACTGATGGAGGCCAACCCCTTTAAGCTTGAAGTCTGCATTGACACGCCCGAGGGATTGCAGGCCTGTCAAAACGGCGTGGACACAATCGAGCTATGCAGTGCTTTGGCCGTTGGCGGGCTGACGCCATCTGCGGGGCAGATATCCTTGGCGCGCACCAGTTTCGTGCCTGTGCATGCCATTATCCGGCCTCGGGCGGGAAATTTTATTTATTCACCCCATGAGATTGACGTCGCTTTAGGCGATATTGACGCTGTTAAATCTGCGAAATTGGATGGGATTGTCATCGGAGCCTCAACGGCGGAGGCGATGCTTGATTTACCTGTCCTCAACAAGATGATCGCCGCTTCGGGCAGCCTTATCCGAACCCTCCACCGTGTGATTGATACGTTAGATGACCCCTTTGTTGCGTTGGATCAAGCAATTGACCTTGGCTTTTCGCGCATTTTGACCTCGGGCAGTTCCTTCAATGCGCAAGACGGGATGGCGTGTTTGCGCAAACTTCAAGAACGCGCGCGAGGGCGCATTGAAATCGTGGCTGGGAGTGGTGTGAACGCGCGCAATATCCTAGAGATCGGACGTGCAACCGGCGTGCGATCCTTTCATGCGTCCTGTAGCAGCCCTGTGGAGCAAGACAAAACCACGGTAGGCTTTGGTTTTGCACCTGAATTTATGAATAAAACCGATCCCCAGAAGATCAAGCAGTTGCGAAGCGTCCTCGACGCCGCGGCCTAGAACGGACCGGTCGCGTTCTCGTTGGGTGATTTTGCCCGACATTAATCATCCAATTTATCGGTTAAAATGAGCCTAATTGTCGGAACTTTGATCCCGAGAAGGTCCAGATAGGGCGATTTCCCCAGTTATTGTCAGTAAAATTAGGCAGAAATACTTCCAGTTTGGTTCACTTTTTTCAAAGCGGTCAGAAACAAGCCGTCTTGGCTAATATTCCGATAATTTGAATGAAATGCCACGAATTCGCTTTGGTGTTGTTAATACATTTTTAGATTTCCACAACGAATAATGCTTTCGCATGGGCCATCTGGCGCTGTGATTGTTGTCTCGGGCACAGAACACTCCAGTTCCGGCAAGCAACAATTCGGATCGAATTCCTGCAGGGGTATTGAAGATGGCAGTGAGAACTATGGATGCACCTGATGCCGATTTCTCGCGGTTACTTTATGATTTCGCCCCATTGAAAGCCATTCCTAAAACAGGCACGCCAAGTGAGCAAGTTGAGGCCGGTGAGAGCGTGAGCGGCAATACTTTCACGCTCGACAGCGACTCTGTGGCCGCAGGAAACCATGTATTTGAGGGCGGCGACGGTTTTGACGTTCTCAAACTTATGGGTAGTGAAGCGTCCACCACTATTTCCCATACACTTAGTGACAATACTCTCGTCTCTATTGATTACTTGGAAATCTCGGATCCGGGGATCGGAAGTACGCGAGAAGTCTTTTTAAGTGGGGATCAATTTGGGGTCGGAATATCCCTAACTGCAGAAATAAACGTAGACGGATGGGGGGATTCTTATGAAAAAATCTACATCCAAATGGGGAGTCAGGCGAGCTTAGACCTCTCAAATCTGTGGTTTTCTGGAACAGTTTCGACGTTGAGTTTATTTGTTACGGGAGCTTCCGTTGCGGATTTCATTGTTGGGACAAGGCTGAACGATACGATCAATGGGAACGGCGGTGATGACGCAATCTGGGGTGGCGTTGGATACGACACACTCAATGGCGGAAGCGGCCAAGACATCATCGAAGGCGGCAGAAACGGAGATACACTCGACGGTGGTGAGGGCGTTGATATCTTAAGTTATGCGGGTTCAAATTCTTCTGTTGTCGTAGATTTGGAAAGCGAAACAAGCTCCGGAGGCGACAGCGAGGGCGATGTTTATGTTGGGTTCGAGAGTGTTTTAGGAACGGGTTACGATGATGAACTTAGCGGCGACAGTGGAAGCAATGTTTTATGGGGTGGGAATGGTGCTGATACCCTTACTGGGCGTGGCGGTGTTGATGCGTTAATGGGTCAAGGGGGCCGTGATCTCCTCAATCACGCGGGTTTTATTCTTGGCGAGGGAGACGATGATGTTGGCGAAGTTTTTGATGGCGGTGACGACGACGACTGGCTTCTATTAGGGGGGCTAGGTTCACTGGAACACGCGCTCGACAATGACACATTGGTTTCGATCGAGAGTGTTGTTTTTGGCGCGGGCAATACCACGGGGACACGGACACTTCGTTTGAATGCGGATCAATTCGGCGCGGGGATATCCTCTACGGCGGAATTTATTTTAGATAGCCATGCGAACACGCAGGAAATAACAAGAGTAGCGATGGGAAATATCACCTTTCTCACCCTAGCGGGAATGACGGTTTTTGATGCTAACGACGCCTATACCCACACGTTTCTAATAAGCGGAGACAGCAGTGACGAAACGATTATTGGGTCACAAGGTGGTGACTTCATACACGGCGGTGAAGGCGATGACGTTCTTGAAGGAGGAGCAGGGGCGGATACGTTGGATGGCGGAGGCGGCCAAGACGTCCTGAGCTATTTCACATCCTCAACCAGTGTGAATATCAATCTTGAAACGGGCGTTGCGAGTGGTGGTGATGCTGACGGAGATGTGATCATTGGTGGCACCTTTGCAGGGCTTATTGGATCACTTCATGCCGATATTTTGACCGGCGATGCGCAAAACAACTTTATGTTCAGTTCGGGCGGAGGCGACGCGATGGACGGTGGTGCGGGGTCAGACTGGGTTTTATATTTGAGGGCTACGATGGGGGTGACCGTCGAGCTGGATGATCCGAGCGAAAACACAGGTGCGGCAAATGGGGATACTTATACCTCGATCGAAAACGTGCAGGGAACTGCCTTTGATGACTATTTGGGCGGCGACGAAGCCGCAAACCAACTTAAAGGTGATGCCGGTCATGATTCCCTTTACGGCCATGGGGGAAACGATATCCTCCTTGGGGGCATAGGCAACGATATTCTCTTTGGCGGCCAAGGTGAAGATTCTCTATTGGGGGATCATGGGGATGACACTCTATCAGGCGGTAGCGGTGGGGATGATCTTAATGGCGGCGAAGGCGACGATTGGGCTTCATATTTTGGTGCATTGGCAGGGGTCCGAGCGGATTTACTGAGCGCTGCAGCCAATACAGGTGAGGCTGAGGGCGACTCCTACACACTGATTGAGAATCTGATTGGCAGTGATTATGACGACATGCTTTTTGGCGACAATGGCGCCAACACCCTAGTAGGGCATGGTGGGATCGACCAGCTTTTCGGGCGTTCCGGAGATGACCAATTATTTGGCAATTACGGTGATGATTTGCTTTCTGGAGAGGATGGGAATGACCGCTTGAGCGGAGGCCAAGGTGCAGACACGCTTATTGGGGGATCAGGAAATGATACTGCCCTTTATACCCAAGCAGCTTCTGCGCTTCGAGCAGACCTTTTCTATGTGGCCGCCAATTCCGGAGATGCCACCGGCGACACCTATTCCAGCATCGAAAACCTCGTTGGGACTGCCTTTAACGACCTTTTGCTGGGCGACAACAATGCCAACAGTCTTTGGGGCGGAGCGGGGCATGATACCGTCTATGGGCGCGATGGGGATGACCATCTCTTTGGTGGCCTTGGTAACGATACTTTGTCGGGTAATATGGGTAATGACAGTCTGAATGGCGGCCTCGGGGCAGATGCGCTGATTGGTGGCTG